>NZ_JBLWWF010000009.1:0-144805 GCF_048268085.1 Neptunicella sp.
CCTGCGTAACGCCATGCTCGGCATCTTGCTGTCCCTTAGTGGCAGACTTGACTGCCTGCTCCGCCACTTCGGCCAACGAACTGATGACACGATGTATATCTTTAGTTGAGTCCGTGGTTCGCTGTGCGAGCTGTCTGACTTCATCCGCTACCACAGCAAAACCGCGTCCTTGGTCGCCCGCTCTGGCCGCTTCAATAGCGGCATTAAGGGCTAACAAATTGGTTTGTTCGGCAATCTGTTCAATGATGGCGGCGGCACTGGATATGTTGCGCGATTCATTTGCCAACGCATCCACCGAAGAGGCAATAGTTTCAACCGACTGTTGCAAGCCACGTATCGCATTTGCAGCACTTTGCGCGACACTTTTGCCAGAATCAGCCAACTTGTCGGCTTTACTGGTTTCATCCGCTACATCTGAAACACTCTTGGATACCTCGGCAATAGTCGTAGTCATTTCATTCATTGCGGTAGCGACCTGAGTGGTTTCAATTTGTTGTTGTTCCAGTTGCTTTACCACGTTATCAGATAAGGTGGCGGAGGAGTTAGCACTTGCAAACACTTGTGAAGCCGCATCTTCTATTCGAGTCAGCACAGTCAGTAAATGGGATCGCTGACTTAAAATAGCCACCTGCAACTCCCCTTGTTTCCCTGTCGTATCGGTATAACTTTCTACCGCAAGGGGATGTTTAAAAGCATTAGGGATCAATTCGAGTAACGCAGCCATCTGGCCAGAATTTCCCCGATTTGACCAAAATAAGCTGGCAATCAATGTCACCAAGATTAGTCCAAAGGCAGCCATATTCATGCCTCCGAGCCACAATCCAATACCGACCATGGCAGCCACTAAACCCGCAATTAAGACAATATTATCTTTTACACCCGACAACCACTTATTAGGTCTTGCAGTATTGCTCTTAATACTCTTATACAACGCTTCAGCCCGCTCAACATCTTGTCTTCTGGGACAACTTCGCACCGATTCGTATCCAACCACTTTGCCGCTCTCGGTCACCGGTGTCACATACGCATCGACCCAATAATAATCACCATTCTTACAGCGATTTTTAACTAATCCCATCCATGGTTTACCAGCTTTAATATGCTCCCACATGACTTTAAAGGCTTGGGGCGGCATATCTGGATGACGCACAATATTGTGCGGTTGGCCAATCAATTCTTCTCTGGAGAAGCCACTGATTTGGACAAACGCATCATTACAGTGCTGGATATTGCCTTGTATATCAGTCGAGGAAATTAATCGTTGCGAAGGAGGGAATGTACGTTCTTGTTGTGTGACGGGATGATTATTACGCATTTAATAAATCCTTGTAATAGAATGATAAAATCATCTTACAAGCGTAGCGCTATTCTAAACATTCATCAAAATGTTAGCCGTTATTATTTTAGGGCGTGGTACAACAGTGCTCTAATCTTTTCCAACTTTCGGTTTTCATTGCGATAGCAAGCTGCTCATTCAAAATATCCTGTAAATGTGCTGATGTGGTCAACGGATTGGCCAACACCACACGAAAAACCGTTATGGTTTGTCCGTTATAACGGCTTGTGGCTAAACGGGTTCGGGATACAAAGGATTTACCCGCTTCACGTTGCTGTTTTTGCACCGCAACAGTCAGGTTATCCAAAATTTGATTTAAGCGATGACTTTCTTCTGGCTGCTCAGCCAGTTGGTGACTGACATCCGGTGGACAGAGTCGATAAGTGAGTAAACACAATGTCGGCTCAGTGATTAATTCAAAGTGATCATGATGCTTGATTAAATTGGCAAAATGGCGGGCTTTATTAATACTTTCATCAATCAGTAATTGATACCCCTGACGGCCAAAAATATGGATTGAAGCGTACAGCATCATCGCCATACCATTACGTGATCCTTCCAGTGTACTGGCACCTAAATCTTTTGAACCTTCACGTAAAATATATTCGGCATGATGGCGTACAGCATTACTGGCATTCGCATCTTTAAATAACACCATGCCGGCGCCCATGGGCACATACATTTGTTTATGCGCATCCAGGGTGACGGAGTCAGCGCGTTCCACGCCTTTGAGTAAGTGTCGATATTCGGTGGAAAAAAGCGTCGCGCCTCCCCAAGCCGCATCAACATGAAAATGACAGCCTAACTGATCGGCTACATCAGCTAACTCTTCAAGGGGATCCACATGGCCTGTTTCTGTCGTTCCTGCAATCCCCACGATGGCCAGAATCTTAATCCCTTGCTGCTGCAGTTTTAAGCCTTCAGCTAATACCAGTTCAGGATCAAGCGTTTGTTCCGGGCAGGGTAACATGACCAGATTTTGGCGACCGAGTCCCAGCACATCAGCAGCTTTACTCAGTGAGTAATGGCCTCGTTTAGAGGTAATAATCACCATATCCTGATAGCCATAATGCTTCAAAGCGGCATGCAGCCCACTTTGACTCACGCCTCTAAAACTTCCGTCAGCCGGTAATGCCTGATTTCGTGCCACCCACAGTGCCGAGATATTAGCGATGGTGCCACCAGAGCAAAACGCACCTAAAGAGTAATTGGCACTATGCAGGTGCGCCCGATAAAAACTTTCATTATGGCCATACACCATTTGATGCATCATGCCCAATACCTGCCGTTCCAGCGGAGTAAAGGCCTTGGAGGTCTCAATCTTGACCAGATTTTGATTTAAACCCACTAACAGTTTAGCCAACGGCAAATGGAAATAAGGTAAGGCCGATGTCATGTGGCCAATAAATTGTGGAGAATAGGTATTAACCGAGTTCGCCACCAGCTTTTCCAATAACTGTTCAGCATGATCACTGACAAACTGGGGCGCTTCGGGCACAGTGAAATCATCAAAATGTTGCTCTATATCTTCCAGAGAGGTCGCGGTGGCAACCACATGACGAGATAAGAAATCGGCAAGATTAGCCGATAAATGCTGTTCGATTTGAGCAAGCTTTGACTCCCGACCTTCCGGTGCGGTAAACACACGGTACAGGTGCTCCATACTGGCACGGGCTTTATTCAATCAGGCTTCCTCGAACGCTAAAAAATCGGACTTTACCCCAAATAAGCATATCTGACCAATTATTATGTGGCCCAGCCGAAAAATGTTGTATATAAAAAATAGGAATTTTGGTAATCATAAAATCTGACATATGATAGGTAGCAACATTATGTTTAAGAATGGATATTATGCATAGATCCGCCGTCGCAGAAGGTTTTGACCTCGACAACATTGTTCCCTACTTTCAACCTATCCTGAATCTGAATGATAATTCGGTCGTCAGTTATGAATGCTTAGCTCGTCTGGTCACCACAAACGAACAAATGTATTTACCCAACCAATTCCTTAATCTGGTCGAAAAAGAACAATGTTTCGGACAATTGGCACAGCGTATTTTTCATGCCAGCGCCCAATACTTCCACGATATTAATATGGATTGGAGCATTAATATCAGCGAGCATGATATTGATGATCAAGGCTTCATCGATTTTTTAATCGACCATATGGCCGATTACCCCAATCCACAACGCGTAACACTGGAAGTCGTGGCCGCAACCGCGATTAATAAGCCTGAAGCATTTCAACGATTTTTGCAGCTATGTAAAACACTTAAAATTAAGGTTTTTCTCGATCACTTTGCAGCCATATCCAGCAATAAAAATCATATTTTACAGCTGCCTATTGATGGTATAAAACTCGATGGCTCTCTGGTAAAGCAATTATCCACCAATCAACAAGCCAAAGACTTTGCCATTCATTTAATTGAGCTGGCCAAAGCAAATCATATTCAGGTGATTGCCGAGCACATCGAAGATAATGCCACCTTAATGGCAGTAAAAGCACTCAATGTGGATTACGGACAAGGTTATTATTTTAGTCATCCACAGGCTGAAGCCGAAGAAGTCGCAGAGTAACAAGTTGTCGTTAGGCCATATTCACTTAGCCCTATTAGCGGATTATCCCGCAGCCATCCCAACTATTGCCCGATGGTATTACCTGCAGTGGGGACAATCTAATCCCTCCAGCAACTTAACCGCCATAGAACAAGATGTCGCGACCTATTTGCAATCTGTAACCCCACCATTACTGGTGTTGGCAAAAGAGGGCGAGCAAATATTGGGAGCCGCTCAGTTAAAAATCCGCGAAATGGATATTTATCCAGATAAGCAGTATTGGATCGGTGGCGTCTATGTGATTGAAACGGCCAGAGGACAAGGGTTGGCAAGGCTATTGGTTAACGATTTACTGCAACGAGCAAAACAAGCAGGGATCACCAAATTGTACTTACAATCGGAGCAATTGGATGGCGGAATTTACGCCAAAGCGGGTTTTCAATTGCTAGAAACCGTTATTTACAATGGTCACGAGGTAGTGGTGATGGAAATTGATCTCAGTTGAAAGCCGTCACTCTGATTTATCGTCCTTGTCTTCTTTATCTTCACCAATACTAAAGCTGTAATATAAGTCCAGCGCATTACTTAAGCCACTGACGGCTTCAAGGTACAACTGGGGCATCAGTTCGTAGCGTAAAGCTATTTCAGAAGCCGAATTAAACACACCTAATCCGTAACGTAACTGCACACCCGGCGCGATATAGCCGGTTAACGCTAATTGAGTGCTATCACCTTGGCCTGACGTATCCAGAGTTAAATCATCGACACCGAGTTTACTGCCCACAGTACCGATCATATTTTCGGTACGCCCCACACCAAATCCAAGCAACATGGTCGTTAGCAAGGCATCCTGACCTTCATCATTACCACTATCGAGCGCTCGGCCACGTAATAAATAAGATAAGCTTTGTGGCTGTTCCATAGCGGGATCTGAAAAGACACTCACTTCGGGCCGATCAACGCTGCCGTTAACTCGAATCCCTGCCGTGACATTATCTGCTGTTAAGGCCGGATCGCGCACAGCTTCGAGGGCAATATGCGGCGAATCAAGGGGGCCATGGAAAAGAATTTGTCCATCGCGGATCAATAAATTTTGCCCATAAGCCCGATAACGTCCGTTATGCAGACTAATCTCACCATTACCCAACAGATTATTATTTACTTGCTGTAGGTCGATTTCACCACGCAGATCGGTTGTCAGACCGAAGGCATCCAATTTTACCTCATTGCGTTTTTGTGGATCGATTTGAACCTGTAAATTCAAGCTCAAGCGCTGTTGTAATTGGCTCACTTTTTTCTCGTCATTGACAATAACAACATCACTGGACGGTGATACCGCACTGTCGGGTAGATCACGTAATTTAATTCGTGCGTAAGGCACCTGTACCTGCCCACTAACATCAATGCTAGCCGGGTCGAAATCTAGCTTAATATCCGGTGAAAGCGTGCCTCTGAGCATATTTTGGTAGGTCAACTCCAGATCTTGGCCAGTAATGGTTAACTCGCCAGAAAATTCAGGTAACCAATCAATACGTCCGGCTATTTCCCCTTTGCCACTACCAAGCTGATAACGGCCTTGAATATCTCCGTATTGCCCTTGTAACTGAATATTCTGCTCAATGTGCGTTGCCACCACGGGAATACTATTACCGGACAATTCACCATCATGCATGCTTACCGTGCCATAGAACAGGGGGGCAGTCAGTTTACCTTCCAAACGTGTATCGGCATTAATGACACCGGCCAGTCGGTCCAGTGACGGTAACAAACTCATAAAGGGATGCAGATCAAATTGGTTCAGCTTAATCGTGCCGGCCAACGCGCGATCACCGGGCCGGGGATCAATTTGCACGTCCAGATTTAACTGACCAATTTGCTGGCCATTAATCTGCGCCTTTAGATTAGCTTGTTGCTGATCGACGCTAGCGTTGATTTCAAATTGATCAATCGCCAAATTAATATTCTCTGCCTGTGCCACTCGCCAGCTATCTGCTGACAAACTGGCATGCAGTTCAGCTTGAGGCAATCCTTGACCATCCCAGTCCCCGTTAAATTGCAAACTCAATTGGCTCGCGGATTGAATATCCGCCATGCTCGGCACCAAGCGGCTCACCAATGGCATGATAGGTAAGTTTTGTAGCGCAATATCCCAATGAGCCTGATCCTGAAAAAACTCGGCTTCATTAATGCACAAAGAACTTTGCTCCTGTTGCCAACAATGAGGAGAAATCTGATACCGTTGTTTTTGCCAATCAAGCTGAATATCAAAGGGCTGTTGCAAGGTCAAACGGGCATAATTTGACATCACCTTGCCTTGTTGCCACTCACCTAACCATTGATCCTCTAGCAGCTGTCCGTGGAGGGTCGCCAGGAAGGAGGCTTGTTCACCACTGCTATCTATGCTTAATTGATGGTTGTCGGCATTACCGGCTAGATTAACATCAATATAATCCAGTTGATGATTGGCGCTCGTCACCTTATCCATATGCAAGCTCAATTCAACCGGCTTAATATCATTCCACTGCAGATTACCCTGACCTCGCAGTTGCGCCACATTCCATTCTGAATACTGTAATTGCTGGGCCGACAACTCAAATTCGACTAATGGTTTATCCAGACTACCATTGGCTTGTCCCTGCAACGTAACTGCACCGGCCAACCCTGGCATTAGCTGGGTTAAATCCGCTGCCTGAATATCCAGATGCATAGCCAATTGCTGCTGCGCATCGAGTGTTCCGTCGAGCATGAGCTGATTATCACCATTATGAATTAACAAATTCTCCAGCGTAAAACCTTGCTGGCTATCGGCATCGAGATTTCCGGTAATACTTAGCGGATAAGACTGCCACTGACCAGTGATGTCCAACTGGGTTAATTTTGCGTGCCACTGCTGTGCTGTGTAAGTTGCATGGGTTTGTAGCGAACCATTAATATTACTTTGTAACTCAGGCCAGAACTGCTCCGTGTGGATATGATTGATTTGCAATCCACCCAACCAGCTAATCTGATCGCGCAAATCCAGTTGCCCCTGAGCTTGAATCTCGCCCCGCAACAACTTAACCAGCAGGTTATCAATCTTAATCGAGTGCTGATTACCCTGTGCACCCACCTCAATATCCAGAGCAGGAATACTCTGCCCCTGAGCCAAGGCCGAGGCTTGCAATCGAGCTTGATTCAAATCACCATCGAGCAATAGTTTACCGCTGGCCGACTGATACTGCGGCTGTTCCAGCGGCCAACGTAAATGTTGCCAGTTTGCCTGTACATGCATTGGCAATGTGGCTGAGGTCAAATCCGTTTGCAGTTGCAGTTTAGCCGTCATTTTACCGCTGAGTTCAATATTGGCGTTTACGTCGCTAAGATCACCGGACGAATTAACAGAGAGTTTTTGCTCCTGATACGGCTGTTTAACCCTATTAACTTTAACCGATAAAGAATAAGGATAATTGCCGGTTAGACTCGCTTGAGCTTGGGCGCTTAGATTTAATTCCTGATGTTGTATGACTAACTGCGATAGGGTGATTTTATGCTGCTTGCCATGGGCGGCTAATTTTACCTCATCCAGTTTAATCGGTTCCGAGCCGGTCAGATTAATCGTCACCGGAGTCAGTTGAATTGCCTGTAAATTAAATGCCAGGGGTAAACTAACCGGTGGCAAGGTAATCGGCTGATAAGTAAAATCCAACGGCGAAGAAGAGGCTCCAGGAGACGGGCTTTGTTGCCCGGAGGCAGCCGACAGTTGCTGCCAATCCAAACCGGCAATCGTCAGTTTATTAACCCGTAAAGAGCGATCCATTTCAAGTTGGCTATCCAGTGACTGCCAACTTAATTGCCACTGATTGGGCATACTGATATTCAGTTTCCCCAGTTTTAACTGACGAATTTTAATCCCTACCGGTAGATTTATCGTCTCATCTGAACTGGCATCAGCCGGTTTATCCTCTGCTTCCGGCAATGTCACCGTAATTGCACCACTGCGAATATGGTCAAAGCACAGATCCAAACTGAACAAACAGCCTAAATCCAGGCTGAGATTGGCCTGTTCAACGGTTAACTGAATGCTATCGTCTTGCCAACTGAACTTGTCCAGTTTAAGTTGTGACGCCAAGCCGCCACTAGCGTATTCAATGGTTAATGGTTCTAACTGATTATCAACCATTCCCAGTACAAACCGGGCTCCCCAGGGGGAAAGTAACAAGGCCAGCAGTGCCAGCATAAAAACCAGCAACGCCAGGGCAATCCGCAGCGTCCATTGGCGGATCATAACAGGGGCCCCATTAATAAATGCAGTCGCCAGGTGCTTTCCACATCACTATGACCGCGAGCAATATAGATTCGAATCGGCCCCACCGGTGATAACCAAATCCCTCCGGCTCCAATACCTGTGGCCAGATTTTGATGATAATTATCAAAAGCATTACCCACATCAGTAAAAACCGCAGCACGCCATTCATCACTTACCGGGTATGAATATTCGGCGCTGGCAACGGCTAAGTAACGTGCCCCAATCAACTCGCCATTTTCATCACGAGGCGCCAAATTACGGTAGCCAAAACCACGAATACTTTGATCACCACCGGCGAAATATCGCAAACTTGAAGGGATATCTGCAAAGGTACCGCTGGCAATCGCTCCTCCTTCAACCCGAAATAAAAAACGATGCTCACCGTAGCTTCTTAACCAGCGAGATAACCCTGTGACCCGCACCATATTGACATCCGAGCCGACATTTTTCCCTGCGACCTCGATGGTGAGCATTTGTTTATCGCCCCAATTCATATCGATTCCGCCCCGACTACGCAAGCGGCTGTATGTAACACCTGGAATCAACAGGTTGGAGGTTCGTAGAAGCTCACTTCCCTGACGATATTCTTCATGTTCGTAGCGAATAAAATCAATCCGTTGCCATTCAAATTCACCCACTTCGCGATGGCGCTGTGCCGCTAGGGTCATTTTACGGCTATCGGTGTCATTATCCTGTAAGGCCTGAAAGCCAAGCTGGAAACTGGCAAAATTCTTAACTGGATCTTCAAGTGGGATTTTATAATCCAGCGAAAAATGCTGTTCGATACTGGAAGTGAATATTTCTGCTCCCATTGAATGCCCATATTGATTGACCCAGGGACGTTCCCATTTGGCTTTAAATCTCGGCCCTACGTCATCCGATGAAACTCCTCCACCAATGTCAAAATTATCTCTGGGTTTATGGATCAAAGTGATCTGGATGGGAACTTTAAAATCGGTAGCTTCGGCCACCATTGGCCTGACTAAAACATGCCTGAAGTATTGGGTTTTCTTGAGTGCCAAACTTAAATCAGCCAACTTGTCAGCCAAATAGTTGTCACCTTGTTTAAATGGCATTACCTGCTTGACCAATGCCATTGTGCGCTCTTCTTCCGGCAATTGAATATCGCCAAACCGGTAACGCTGACCGGTATCAGCAACCAGAATAACTTCAGCACTATTGGCTTGTTTATCCACGTTGATTTCATGCTGACTAAAACGGAAATCAAAATAGCCTCGCGCTAGCGCCAAGCTCTGCAGACGGGATTTACTTAGTTCATAGTAACCATGATTCAAGCGCATTCCCTGAGTTAACGGTAATTCCGTCAGGAGTTTGTTTAATACTTTATCCTCTTGACCGGCACCGACTAACTGTAAGGTTAATTGTTCAACTTGAGTCGCTGGACCTAAAATAATATTAAGTTGCCATTGCCGTCCGACCAGATCTTTGCGCGTCGCCGTAATGTTAGCTTGGTAGTAGCCGTAAACCTGTACCGCCCGATTGGCTTCTTTAATCGACTGTTGTTGAAAGTCTTCGAATTGAAATTCATTACTTGGCGCATCCAGTATTTGTAAATGCGCCAACACATTTTGTTGAATTGAAGAATCGTCGATACCCTTTATGTCGAACTTGGCAGGATCGGCCAGACAAACGATGCTCCAACATCCAACCAGCAACAAAAATAAGTTGATCCAAAGGCGTAACAATCCACAACGTCCACAACAAAATTTACAGACCTTTATATTATCAACATTTTATCCAATGCGTTGGACTTTCCTTAGGCCGCGATTGTTGATGCATGTCGATGTGGCATATAACGTAAACGACGTTTTTCCTTCAGTTTATCCAAATCCACCAATACCAGACCGTCTACGCAATCATTAAAATCGGGATCTACCCCAAAACTTAAAAATTGCACGCCTCCGGGCTCACATAATTCCGTATATTGCTTATATAAAGTCGGTACCGCCACTCCCATATTGGCCAATAAATGCTTAAGGGTGGTGAAATCTTTTTTGTAATCCTCGCCACTAAATGCGGACTCCAGTCCAGGTGGCAAAGAATAAGGAGACTTGGATTCAGCGATGCTAGCCGTAGAACCAAAATACAAGGTATAGAACTGGATCAACAAATCCTTAGCCGCAGCGGGATAACTATTACTTAAGCTTACTGCGCCAAATAAATAGCGGTAGTGGGGATGACGTTGTAAAAATGCACCAATCCCTATCCATAAATAATCAAGACTGCGTTTTCCCCAATAGCGGGGCTGGACAAAACTGCGCCCCAGTTCCAGCCCTTGCTCAAAATACGCATCCATTGACTCGCCATAGTTAAATAAACTGGCCGAATATAAGCCAGCTTTACCTTGTTCATCTAACAACTTTTTGGCATTGCCAAAGCGATAGGCACCGACTATTTCCATCTCGTCCCTGTCCCACAACAACAGGTGATAATAGTCATTGTCAAAACGATCAATATCACGACGTAGATTACTGCCTTCCCCGACCGCTCTAAACGCCACTTCGCGTAAACGGCCAATTTCACGCAAAATGGGCGAACTGCCCTGATACTGATAAAGATAGATTTCTTTGTTATCCGGCGTTACGTCCAATAATTCACATTCACACTGAATGGCTTTACGTAGTTCTTTTCGGTTTTCTGCGGGCGCGATGGCCTTCTGAGTCTGGAAAATGGATTTTTTATCGGTACCAATGCGGTATAGGTGTTTCTTGAACAACTTGGTCTGCTGAGTCAGAGAAATACCACTATGCGCGTATGACTCGTAGGGAATGAGCTCGCCAATACGAATAGGTAAGTGCTTACTACGCTGCTTAAACATTTCTTTGACCAGCATGGCTGTTGCCAACGGCTTGTAAATCATCGATAACCCATAAAACAATGGGGAGTTTTTACCATCCATAAAAATCGGCAAAATAGGCGATTTAGCGGCTTTGGCAATACGTAAAAAACCACTACGCCAGTCAGTATCACGCACCCCACCGGGACTAAGTCGTGACACCTCACCGGCCGGAAAAATAATCACCGCACCTTCATTTTCAAGATGTGCCTGAATATTGTGAATACAGTCCTTGGGCGTCCCGCCCTGCATGTTATTGACCGGTAATAACATCGAATGCAACGGCTGAATGGCCATTAACATCTGGTTGGCGACAACCTTAATATCTTGGCGAATATCCGCCAACAGTTTGAGCAATGCCAATCCATCTAATGAACCAATTGGATGATTGGCGATAATCACAATACGTCCCTGAGCTGGAATACGTTCCTTTTCGGTCTCACGGGCAGAATAGCTAAAGTTAAAATACTCCAGCACTTGTTCAATAAATTCCACCCCTTGCAGGTGCGGATAAATTTCCCCAAATTCGATACATTCTTTTTCGTGCAGTAGATGACGAAGAAGCAGATTAACCGGTTTGGATAACCAGGGTTTCTGTTCCAGCTGCGGATAATTTTTGTGTAATACATCGGCCACGGTAAACATAAAGCACCACCTGTTTGAATGGATCCATGAGAGGTTTTCACCTTGCACAGTTTAGTGATGCTTTATGAACGAAATATTCCAGATTGATGGCGGTTTTATGACAACATCCACACCCAATTAAGCTGCCTTTTGTTTACCCGATGATGACTGACGCACCGAAATACGGTGTAACTTCTCACTGGCCGTTATTTTAGCCCAATACACCAGTTGTAATTCACCCTGGCTATTCTCGGTTAGTGCCGAGCAGTTCTCAATCCAGTCACCGTCATTGCAATAAGTGACTCCCTGTTGTTCGTCTATTTCCGGGTGATGAATATGGCCACACACCACACCATCCAGCCCCATTTCGCGGGCTCGTGCTATGCAAGCTTGTTTATAGCGGTCGATGGCCTCATTGGCACCTTTTACCCGGCTTTTGATATAGCCTGCCAATGACCAGTAAGGAAAGCCCAGCATGTTTCTGGCCCGGTTATACCAGCGATTAAGAAACAGCAATAAATCATATAGCTTGTCGCCAATCCAGCTATGAAAGGCGCCAAAACAAACTTCCTGATCGAACTGGTCACCGTGCAATAACAACAGTTTTTTCCCGGCCAGGGTGGTATGGATATATTCGCGGTGGATCTCGATGTCACCGAACATCATGCCATCGTACTTTTGCACCGGTTCATCATGATTGCCCGGCAAGTAGATCACCCGGGTCCCTTTGGTCGATAGTGAAATTAAGGTGTGAAACAGTACATTATGAGATTTAGGCCATAGAAACTGACGGCTCATCGCCCACATATCAACGATGTCTCCCACCAGATAAAGCGTATCGATTTTGTTGTGAGTCAGAAAATCCAGTAAGTACTCGGCCTTGCAGTCCTTACAACCTAAATGAATGTCTGATAACCAGACCGTGCGATAATGCGTTGACTTTGTCATGCCAATACCCCTGCTGCGGTTTGGCTTATGATTGCTGCCCAGCTTTACAGTTATATGACGCTTATTTGAACAAGCTGTGACGACTAATAAAAAAGCCAGTGACGAGCAAAACGCTCAATCACTGGCTTGAGATAACTAGTCTATTTAAAGGGTAATTTAGTGGCGAATACCCACACCACGATTTAGTAACTGATACGCCACGGTAAATAACAGAATATTAAATCCGACCAAGACCATCATAGAGGTAGAGAAATTCACATCACTCACCCCTAAAAAGCCGTAACGAAAACCACTAACCATATACACAATCGGATTACCTTTACTCACGGTTTGCCAGAACTCGGGCAACAGGGTCAGGCTATAAAATACGCCACCTAAATAGGTCAGAGGGGTCAGCACAAAGGTTGGAACCATACTAATATCGTCAAACGTTTTGGCGAACACAGCATTAACCAGACCTGCTGCGGCAAACATGGTGGCAGTCAGCAATAATGTCGCAACAACGGCAAACAGATTATAAATTTGCAGATCAACGAAAAACAACGACACAGACGTCACAATCACACCGATAATTAATGCTCTGGCCACGCCACCGCCAACAAAACCAACAATAATCACCCAAGTCGGTACCGGTGCGACTAGCATTTCTTCAATATTATTCTGGAATTTGGCACTAAAAAATGACGAGCTAACATTGGAATAGGCATTGGTGATCACCGACATCATAATCAAGCCAGGAACGATAAATTCCATATAACTGAAGCCGCCCATCTGACCAATACGATTACCGATTAAATTACCAAAAATCACAAAATATAAACTCATGGTAATCGCAGGAGGGACCAGGGTTTGTACCCATATCCGCATAAAACGGGTAATTTCCTTGATCCAAATGGTTCGTAAGGCGGTAAACGTTTGATTAGCCATTAACCTTCTCCCCATTACGTCCGGTTTCCAACAAGCGCACAAACAGTTCTTCGAGTCGGTTTGATTTATTTCTCATGCTCAGTACCTGAATTCCCAGTTCAGTTAATTGGCTAAATACTGGATTTAATCCCGCTTCTTTGGCGACATCAACTTCCAGCGTATGATCATCCAACATACGGTATTCAAAACCTTGTAATACCGGTTTTTGCCCGTCTTTAACGTCCAAGTCCAACACAAAAGTTTCAATATTCAGTTTGGATAACAGATTCTTCATACTGGTGTGTTCGACAATAATCCCTTTGTCGATAATGGCGATATTACGGCACAACATTTCGGCTTCTTCCAGATAATGGGTGGTCAAAATAATCGTAATGCCCTGCTCATTAATCTGCTTCAAAAAGGTCCACATGGAACGACGAATTTCAATATCAACCCCGGCAGTGGGTTCATCCAGAATCAATATTTTAGGCTCATGCATTAACGCTCTGGCAATCATCAAACGACGTTTCATGCCCCCTGACAAGGAACGTGCAGGTGAATAGCGTTTATCCCATAATTCCAGTTGTTTCAGGTATTTTTCGGCACGTTGTCTGGCGATATTGCGCGGTACGCCATAATAACCGGCTTGATTGACCACGATCTGTTGCAAGGTTTCAAACTGATTAAAATTAAATTCTTGTGGCACCAAACCAATACATTTTTTGGCCTCAATCAAATCCGTATCAATTGAGTGGCCATTGACCAGAATCGAGCCTGAAGACTTATTAACTAACGAGGCAATAATACCAATAGTGGTGGACTTACCGGCTCCGTTTGGTCCCAGCAAGGCAAAAAAGTCGCCGTCGCTAACATTCAGGTTAATTCCTTTGAGCGCTTCAACGCCACTCTTGTAGGTTTTCTTTAAACCGTCAATTTGTAATGCATTCATATCGGTACCATTCCTCTTTTACTGCCGGAATATGGTGACAATTCCAGTAAATTCAACCTTTTGGCTGATATTAAATTGCGTGGGTCAGGTGACGTGTGGCCATGTAAGTGTGCTGAATAATGCTGGCGTCGGTGCTGGCTCGATGACGAGGCAATGATGATTCATCCTGTAAATCACTGCGAGTATGATGCCATATTTGCATCTGCGCTTCAGTCAAAATCATTTCCAATGAACTAATCCGGTATTGCATGGCAATTTGGGTATCGTGATGTAATTTAATCAGCCAGGGGCTATCCACCACCCAACCATCGGAATACACCGTATTACCGGCTAAAAGACAATTGAGTTCTTGTGCAACCTGATGAGCACTAGTGCCTTTTTCGAGCAAGAGTTGACGTTGGATCCCATGCAAGGCTTCGGCGTTTTCATCCCAGTGCTGCCACTCAGGTTGTGGTTTAATCAGCCGACAGTAGCGTTCACCATTATGCATGATAACACCCACTTCAATCGGATAACTGTTTGCACCGAAACCACTGGCTTCAATATCTATAATGATCGGTGGGGATAGATTTAAAATAATGCTGGTCTCTGTTGTTTTTATAATGACGGATAATATCGACCTATTATTTCAATAATTGTTCCCCAAGCAGATACACCCGCTTGAATTCCGGTAAGCCATGCGAGCCACCATTAACCAGCTTTCTGGCCTGAGCTAAATCAGACTGGGCTAACGCCTGACGCACTTTATCTTCGGCTCGTTTGAGGAACATACTCAATATATCGGCAGCCACTTGTGGATCATTGGCCATTTCAGGATCCTGCTCAAGCCGGTCACTGATCCCCAGACGTTGGCCAATATCACGATAATTGGCACGTCCGGTCAACTGAATATAGCCCCTTCCTTTATAACGGCTGCCATCGGGATAGCCTTGATTACCCAAATCATGCCGATCATCATATTTATCAAACGGATGTCCATTGGCGGTGGTGTTATATTTGGATTGATATTCATCCAATGGACAAAAGCGTCCTGTTTCCACATACACTGTCGCGACAGCCATTAATAACATGGGATTATCCCCCATTTGCTGTGCTTGCATGGATCGCAAAATTAACGGCCAGTGAGTGCGAATATTGCCAGCTGATGAATCATGGCAAATACGTTGTACCATGAGTACATCCAGCACTTTATCTTGCATTGCAGCAAACACTTGCTGCTCGGACAAATCCAGCCCCAACATACCCTGGGTATTACGTCCAACTACCCCGTCAATGGTCAGTTGATGCTGGCCTTGATAATATTCAACAGCCTGCTGTGTCGCATCATTAAATTCACCATTAATGCTGTCATGATAGCAACCAAGTTCAGATAAACGTTGCTGTAAACGTCTCACCAATTCACCGCTACTGCCCAACCTGAGTGTTTGCATCATTGCAACGCCGTCAATTATCGAATGCTTTAAGCTTAGCTAAATGTTGGCAGAAATCCTGATAATCCTAGGGTCTGTTGATCTTTGCTGTATGAATTTTGTTCTAATTAAACGCTTTTTAATCGCGACGCTTATTTGCAGGCCTAATGGATTAAGTCAAAAATAAGCAACAATGAGTAAAAAGCGTTTAGGACGAACCCTTCGGGCAACGTTTGCGCGGCATTTCTACTGCTTCAGCACTCATTCATGTAGAACAACTACACCACAATCGTGCTTCATTGTTTAAATACCGCGCAACTCGTTGCAAAAGTATACAGCAAAGATCAACAGACCCTAATCAAACCACAATGAGAATATGCCTTTGTTGTCACTATCTGCTAAATTTTGATAGTGCATCAATTCACTCAAGGAGCATATTGTGACAAACACCCGACATGGCTTATCTATTGGTATTGAACGTAGCGGCAATCATTTTTTCTTATTTTTAAAAGCAAAAGGCAAGCTGACTCACGCTGATTATGAAACGATTACCCCAATGATTGATTCCGCATTAGGCGCAGTAAAACAACCTAAGGTTAATGTACTGATTGATGGCACCGAGCTAGAAGGGTGGGAACTCAGAGCCGCCTGGGATGATTTAAAACTGGGGTTAAAGCATGGAAATGAATTTGAAAAAATCGCCATCTTTGGAAATAAACACTGGCAAGAAATCATCGCCAAAGTCGGATCGTGGTTTATCTCAGGCGAAGTCAAATATTTCGACGACGCCGCAACCGCATTAAGCTGGCTCAATGATTAAAGGATACGCCAGTAGCGTATCCAAGCCATTTGAATCAGTAAAAATAAAACGATGGCTCCCCAACTATTTTGCCAAGGCATAGGCTGCGGGAGAGAGATGAACCTTGAGGCAAATGGACTTAAATGTCACCCATGTATTAATAGTGAAACGTTAGCGGACAGCTATAGCTAAACGAACCACCACTAACCTTACTTGGTACTCCAGTTACGTTGCATTTCAATAAATAAAAATGACGCGGTCCAGGTAATCAGCACTAACCCGGTTAAAGACTCGATACCGGTCAAATAGCGAAGATCACCGATGGGTTCAATGTCACCAAAGCCCACCGTACTAAATACGGTAAATGAGAAATAGGCACAGTCCATTAAGCTACCATCAAAATTACCAACCAGTTTTCCCCAGCTGTCGGCATGATTCATCCAATAATAAGCCAGCGCAAAAACCCATATTTCCAGTGCATGAGCAATGAGTGCACCAAACACACCAAACACGATCCGATAACGATGCTTGATTGTCATTCTGGGAAAGTAAAATGTAATACGATAAAGACACTCGTAATGAATCACGACCGCAATGGCAACAACCAAACAGTTAAACAAAAACACGTAAATCATGGTGCCGTATCCAATATGAGTTATTCACCTATTTGTTTACCAACCTTATGGCTGAATTAAATGGCATTGATAGTGCTGTTGATTAAGGTTCAACTGCGCTTGATTACCTTGTTTCCAGAACGACATCATACGATTGGTATATTGAGCTACCGAAGCCTCAGGATCTCTTTGCAATACATTCATTTGGCCATTAATAGACAATTCCACCGTTTCAGGTCCCAAAAACCGAACCCCCACCTCTCCCAGTTGCTCGCAGCGAAACATCTTGCGGTTGGCTAGCGGCTTATCGGCAATAAGCTTGGCTGATTCTGAAGCAGCTTGCATCTGAGTCAACGTTAATCGCGGCTGACCTGACCCATCGTATATTATCAGCCAGGTTTGTTGTTTAAGCTGATAGGTCGCCGCCTCATTTAATGCGGCTAAAAAACGTTGTTCCTGGTTGGCAATGGCGGGCACACAGGCCCGACGGGTAGAAATCGTATTAGCCACGACAAAATTACCATTGTCTGTTTGCAAGCTGGCGTTGTAACGATTGCACCCGGTTGACCCGCTAACTCTGCCCTGCTCGCTAAATTGCATAGTCAGCATGGCGTAGTCAGTCACACCCGTTTGATTAATATCTTCAACCCGCCACGTTCCAGTCAACGAAGTTACATCCGCATTATCTTGAGTTACAGGATCAGAGGCGCAACCGGCTAACACTGAGCTGATACAGATAAATAAAAAAAGCATTAAACGACGATACATCTTAGCTCCTCTAAGCCGGTTTAATCGAGCATGGTTATTGATTGGGTCTTAAAACCACCTTGCCATCACTTTTATTTTCAGCATAGTGTTGCAAGGCAGGAATAAAATCATCGAAACCATATTCACCACGAATATCGGTGTGGAAAACGCCCTCGGCAAATAATTTTTGTACCTTGCGATTGAGCAGAAACACTTTCCATAAGGATGACTGGCGAATCGTGCGCGCCAACCAGAATCCTTCAATTCGACTATCACGAAAAATCACATCCCCGACACTAAAGTGGCCTCCCAATGGATCATGACTTTCTTGCAAGCGTCCGTAGACGATGGCGGTACTACCATTAGGTAATTGTTTAAGCACGTTGGCCGTATCCTGATCGGCCACCGCATCCATTAACACGCTGGCACGGCATTGCTCGGCAGCTTGTTTAAGCTGGGCAGAAAAGTCATCATCGGTCGTGAGCAACACGTAATCGGCGCCTAGTTTAGTCAAGGCTTCAACATTTTTGGCGCTGCGCACAGTAGCAATGGTTTTAACCCCGTGCATTTTGGCGTAACGAATTAATCCTTTACCCACCTGACTCGCCGCCGCGTTGATAACAATCGCCCTGGCCCCCAATTGTTGGGCTCGTTCCAACAAACAGATTACCGTACAGGGATTAACGATCAGAGTAGAACCCTGAATATCATCTATGTCTTTGCGGAGCGGTAAACAATAATTAGCCAACGTGGTAGCGTATTTGGCCCAAACTCCGTCTTGGCCGGGCTGAGCTGAAATAGCCACTCGCTTGCCAATTAACCATTTGCCATATAATCCGGCATTGGCCTCAACCACAATCCCGCAACCTTCAAATCCCGCGTAAGCACCCTGCTGAGGGGGTAATCCATATTGACCACGCAAATACACCAAATCAGATGGATTAACCGGTGCCGCCAACATTTTAACCCGCACTTGTCCGGGCGCTAAATCAGCAAGAGGCTTTTCCAGCATAACCAAGCGTTGCTCAAAAGACGCGTTTGAATCTTCCAGTAATTTTAATGCCAATCCTTTATTCATCGTTGTCATTCACTCATATATCCTTTGGGTAATGCTTCAAATGGAGAAACCCCGGTATCGATGGCAGCCTGAGCGACCGCCTTGGCGACCCGTTGGCATAAACGAGGATCCATTGGCTTGGGAATAATATACTCTTTACCAAATTCCAGCTTGGATACGTCACTGGCTTTTAATACCGCATCGGATACCGGTTCTTTGGTAATTTGCCGAATCGCTTCTACTGCCGCAATTTTCATTTCATCGTTAATGGTATTAGCTCTGACATCCAGCGCACCACGAAAAATAAACGGGAAACATAATACATTGTTAACCTGATTGGGATAGTCCGAGCGCCCGGTCGCCATAATGAGATCCTGACGTACCTGATGTGCCAATGCCGGTTTAATTTCCGGATCCGGATTCGAGCAGGCAAACACCACCGGATTGGCCGCCATGAGTTTCAATGATTCTGCGGGTAATACATCGGGACCCGATACGCCCACAAACACATCCGCACCGTTCATTACGTCGTCGAGTGTTCGCTTATCGGTATTGTTGGCAAATAGCATTTTATGCGGGGTTAAGTCATCACGCCGGGTGTGGATCACCCCCTGTCTGTCCAGCATGTAAATGCGCTCGCGCTGGGCGCCGCATTTGATGAGTAATTCCATACACGCCACCGCGGCCGCACCTGCTCCCATGCACACGATGGTGGCATCATGTAATTGTTTACCCTGAATCTCCAGCGCATTAAGCATACCGGCAGCGGTGACGATAGCCGTACCGTGTTGATCGTCGTGAAATACCGGAATATTGCAGCGCTTGACCAGTTCCTGCTCAATTTCAAAACATTCCGGCGCTTTAATATCTTCCAGATTAATACCGCCAAAGGTATCAGCGATACTCGCCACGGTATTGATAAATTCTTCGGTAGTGCGGTGGGTCACTTCAATATCAATCGCATCCAACCCAGCAAAACGCTTAAATAACAACGCTTTACCTTCCATTACCGGTTTGGACGCCAGCGGGCCAAGATTGCCAAGACCCAAAATCGCGGTACCGTTAGAAATCACCGCGACCATATTACCTTTGCCTGTATATAAATAGGCGGCATCGGGATCGGCAGCAATTTCACGTACTGGCTCAGCCACACCGGGGCTATAAGCTAAAGCCAAATCTTTTACACTTTCTGCCGGTTTGGTTAACTCGACACTAATTTTACCGGGCACCGGCAAGGCATGGTAATCCAATGCCTGTTGACGAAAATCAGTCATGTAGACCTCTGTATTGTGTAGGGTGGTATTCACTGATCAACGTTACCGCTGTCAGTCATTTTTTATTTTTCAGGCAGTCTAGCACAGCCCTTAAAAATACCGAGGTCCCGGTTGTATATTATTGGCTATATGTTATTGATTATTTATCTTTCACTTCCCTCTTATATCACGCTGCGCAATGCCTCTAGAGCGACACCATCATCGATTGAACATTGGACGTTGTTT
This sequence comes from Neptunicella sp., assembly GCF_048268085.1. Lineage (NCBI taxonomy): Bacteria > Pseudomonadati > Pseudomonadota > Gammaproteobacteria > Alteromonadales > Alteromonadaceae > Neptunicella > Neptunicella sp. Next base: position 20,587 of record NZ_JBLWWF010000009.1, read on the forward strand.
TGATTTTTTGATCCGGTTGGCCGCCGCCCACCGACACGCGATAATCACCCGGTACTACCTTCGCCTCACCTTGTTGATCAAATAAGGCGAAATCCTCCCGAGTTAACGCAAACTCGATTGTTTGTTGTTCCCCGGCCGCCAGATGCACGCGCTGAAAGCCCTTTAAACTGCGGATAGGATGATGCCCGGTGTGCTCTGCTTGACCAACATAAAGTTGCACCACCTCATCACCGTCCATATCCCCGCTATTGGTTAACGTCACGCTGACATTAAACTTATCTTCGCCGGTTTCTTTGACTGCAATATCGCTGTATTCAAAACGGCTATAACTCAAACCGTAACCAAAAGGATATAAGGGTTGTTGGTTAAAAAAGCGGTAAGTTTGAGTGGTCAGGTTGTAATCCTCAAACGCAGGTAACTCATCGACAGAATGATAAAAAGTAACCGGCAAGCGCCCAGCCGGATTGACATCACCAAATAATACATCGGCAATAGCCGTACCAGCGGCTTGACCGGGATACCAGGCTTCCAGTATGGCGGGTACATGTTCATCTGCCCAGTTTACCGCCAGCGCACTGCCATTGAGTAATACCAGCACCACCGGTTTACCCAGTGCCTGAATATCTTTAATCAACTGCTGCTGAACTTGTGGCAAGTCGATTTTGGTGCGATCACCGCCGTTAAAGCCATCGGTATGCACATCCATTTCTTCGCCTTCCAAACGCGCGGTCAATCCCATCAACATCACCACCGCGTCAGCCTGACTGGCTGCATCCAGCGCCTGTTGATGCAAATCCGGTTGAGGTTTGGCCCACACCAGTTGCACCTGTGCATCGGCATAGGTCTCACCCGCTTCTATTCTTATCTTGTGCGGCTGGCCTTTTGTTAGGTTAAGTACTGGGGATTTTCTTAAACGGGGATCGCCATATTCATCACGAAAATGATACTTAGTGGAGGCGACCAGTTCACCGTCCAGATAGAGTTTAGTATTACAGCTACTAATCACCCCAAGTTGGTACTCACCATCGCTATCAGCCACAATTTCGCCACTCCAGCGCACAGCAAAATTATCGTCATCCATATCATCACGAGGGGCTTTGTCATTCCAGTTAGCATCCACGTTAGCATCAATCCGGCTAAACAATACCTCACCCTGCAGCTCGCTATTGTTAAAAAACTCCGCCTGTAACCCGGGCTGGCCATTGTGTTGCAAAGCACTGGCAGGAACGGGATAAAACATCGGAATCCCCTCTGCCAATTGACTGCCCTGTGCATACAGGACTTTGGTATTGGCTGACACTTTGTCACGTATTCCCCGCAGTGGAGTAACCGGATCGGAAGGTACGCCATTGTAGTTGCCCAATAACATCAACCACTGGTCGGCATTGGGGCCAATCACTGCCAGTGTGCCAATATCTTTTTTCAGCGGCAGGGTATGATTGGCATTTTTGAGCAGCACCATGGATTTACGCGCGGATTGCAGGGCAAGCTGCTGATGTTCTTCGCTATCGACCACTGAATAGGGAATATTCTGGTAAGCTACCTGTTCGGCAGAATCAAACATACCGAGTTTAAAACGAGCCGTGAACAGACGTTTCAGTGATACATCAATCTGTTGCTCACTAATCATGCCTTGCTGAACGGCTTCTTTAAGGCTGGAATAGACTTTACCGCAATTCAGATCAGTGCCGGTTTTGACTGCTAATGCGGCGCTTTCAGCAGCAGACTGGGTAATTTTATGATGAGCGTGAAAATCTTCAATCGCGCCACAATCCGAGACCACAAAACCGTCAAAATCCCAGTCGCGACGTAAAATATCTTGCAGCAAGGTTTGACTGCCACAAGCGGCTTCACCGTTATAACGGTTATAGGCACACATCAATGAATAAGCTCCACCCTGTTTAATGCCTTTTTCAAACATGGGCAGGTAAGTTTCATACAGATCTTTTTTGTTAGTGGTGGCATTAAATTCGTGTCTTTCAGGCTCCGGACCGCTATGCACCGCAAAATGTTTTACGGTAGCAACGGTTTTAAGGTATTTCGGATCATCGCCCTGTAAGCCTTTAATAAAGGGTACCGCCAGCTCTCCGGTTAAGTAAGGATCTTCACCATAGGTTTCTTGGCCTCGTCCCCAACGAGGATCACGGAACAAATTGATATTAGGCGACCAGATCGTCAGCCCCTGATACAAAAAACGTTTACCTTTGGCGGCAAAATCATGATGTTTAGCACGAGCTTCATCAGAAATGGCGGTGGCGACATCAAACATTTGCTGCCTGTCCCACATCGCGGCTAAACCAATCGCCTGAGGAAATACCGTGGCTAATCCCGCTCGCGCTACCCCGTGCAAACCTTCTGACCACCAGTTATAAGCGGGGATACCCAAGCGCTCAATCGCTGGTGCTTCATTCATCATCTGACTGACTTTTTCATCCAGTGTTAAACGCGACACCAAATCATCCACTCGTTGCTCGGTGCTGAGTTGGGCATTTTGAAAGGGTAGCAACGCAGACTGATCCGGTTGCCGGGATGACGGCATACAACTGGCAAGCGTGAACAATGTCATCAATATAAACAGGGAACGTAAACGAATTAGCATAATGGGAAACCGACTAGACAAAACATGCCGCCAGTATGGCCATCAGTTTGTATGGCGACAAGTGATGCCATATTACGTTTATTAACAAGTTGGCAACAAAAATTATTGTCGCGGTTACCGAAATGTCATCAGGAGCGAGAGATATTCCCCCATGACTTAATATTTACGCGCATTTTACATCCTCGCTATAGCGGTTATGATAGCTTTAACTATCGGTTAGGTAGTGGGGTATTAATTCCTCCTCGCTGCTCATAAAGATTCGGTTTTGTTTTATCTCCTTGTAGAAAATATTGATGCCGCAACTATCAGATCTTATTAGCAAATACCCTTATCTAAATGCGTTGTTGATCATGCTGACTATGGGAGCCTTCTCATTTTTACTCGATCACTGGTTTTTGCCCAAGCTAGGCACCCTAATGATGCTCCAGTTAGGTGTGGTCATTGTGGCGTTGCAAGGTCAAAAAATACCCGCCATTGTTGCCGCTTTTATCGGTGCGCTGATTTTCAATTTTTTCTTTATTGAACCCCGTTACGCGATGCATATGATTGATGCCGAAGACATCGTCAATATGCTGGTATTTTTAACGGTGGCGTTACTAACCAGCCATTTGGCCAACTTTTATCGCAATCAGGGAGAAGCATTACGTCAGGCGCAATTGCGCTCCAGTATTCTATTGTCGGTTTCCCATGATCTGCGTACACCACTGTCAACCATTATCGGTACCCTAAGCACGATGCAAGTCTACAACGACAAGCTCTGCAAAGATGAACAAACCGAGTTATTACAAGCGGCATTGGATGAAAGTCACCGTCTGCATTCGTATATCGAAAATTTGCTGCAAGCGACCAAAATACAGCATGGTGAAATGCGCTTACAGACCAATTATCAATCACTTGTACCGGTTTTACAGTCAATTGTTAAACGCTTTGATGACCCCAGAATTAAACTGGAATATCAGCAAGACTTGCCCCATGTGCATATTCGCGGCTCGTTACTTGAACAGGCGATTTATAATGTCATCGATAATGCATTAAAGTATTCGGGACACTCCTCTGCTGTTATTATTCAAGCCAGTGCATCTGCGAAATGGCTGGAAATTAGGGTGTGCGATTCAGGTCCGGGCATTCCCAAAGCCCAGCACCAAAAAGTATTTCAGTTATTTTACTCCACTCGCCATGGTGATGCGGGCGAAGGTGGGACAGGTTTAGGGCTGGCAGTAACTGCGGGTATTGTTAAGGCACATCAGGGATTACTGGATATTGTTCCCACTAATACCGGTTGTACCATGCGCATTCGATTGCCTGCTGCGAAAAAGGAAAATAAATAATGCAACGTATTCTGGTAATTGATGATGAACCGCAAATTCGACGCTTTATCCGTATATCGTTAACGGCCGAAAATTTTGAATTTCTGGAGGCAACGACTGCTGCTGAAGGGCTGGAATTCGCTGCACAAGAGAATCCCGACCTGATCATTCTGGATCTCGGTTTACCCGATGAAGATGGCTTTAAGGTATTACAACGACTGCGCGAGTGGAGTAACGTTCCGGTTCTGGTACTCACGGCTCGCGATGCCGAAGATGAAAAGGTCAAACTGCTTGAGGGCGGTGCCAACGATTACCTCAGCAAACCCTTTGGGATTAAAGAACTCATAGCCCGAATCAAAGTATTGCTGCGGGATCTAACTGATAATCAACAATCCGCTCATTCTGGTGTATTGGAATTTACTCATTTACGCATGGACATTCCTAATCATCAGGCATGGTGTCATGGCAAAAAATTAGCGTTATCCCGTAAAGAGTTTGCCATGCTGTCTTTTTTAGCCAGCCATCCAAATCAATTAGTTACCCAACAGCAGTTACTGGAAAAAATATGGGGTGCCAGCCACTCGGGTGATACCCACTATTTACGGATTTTTGTCAGCTTATTGCGTAAAAAACTCAAAGATGATCCCGATAACCCAACCTTTATCAAAACGGAACCTGGCGTGGGTTACCGGTTTGTGCAAGAGCCGGTTGATCCAGCGGCCACGGGCAAAGGATAAACAACCAGCCAATGGTGAATGCCAGTAATACAGTCCGATTGTTGTCCATGCCGATGTTATGGATGGGTGCGGTACAAGTCAGCTTTGGTTTACTGTCATTATTTTTGTTCCGCGACAATAATGCGGCGGCCTTTTTTGAGCCGGGCATCAGTTTAATAGCCTTATCCTTGGGGATCTTATTTGCCCTGAAACAAAACGATCTTAGTCAAATTTCTAACCGTGACGCGTTACTTTTTGCCACCTTAACCTGGCTGCTGTGTGGCATATTGGGCGCCCTACCGATTGAAATTGTCACTAAGGTCAGTTTTATCGATGCGGTTTTCGAATCGATCAGTGCCCTCACCACAACCGGGGCGACGATACTGAGTGGGCTGGACGATATGCCTAAATCATTCCTGATGTATCGTCAGTTTTTACAGTGGATGGGCGGCTTAGGCATCGTTATTTTTGTGGTAGCCGTTTTACCTATGCTCAACGTCGGTGGCATGCGCCTAATCAAAGCCGAAACTCCCGGACCGGTCAAAGATGAAAAGCTATCACCACGTATTGCCAGCACCGCCCATTACTTCTGGATGGTGTACTTAATCATTACCGTGTTATGCGCATTCTCATACTGGTTAGCCGGTATGTCAGCATACGATGCTATTGGCCATAGTTTTACCACGGTCTCCACTGGCGGTTTTTCCACCCACGATGACAGCTTGGGCTATTTCAACAGTCATCTTATTTTTGCCATTGCCAATGTTTTTATGTTGCTCGGAGCAATCAGTTTTGGCTTGCATTTTCGGGTGTTAAATTCATTGCGGCCGAAACTGTATTGGCAAGATGAAGAAACACGAGTGTTTCTGTTAATTGTTGTCACGCTGGCGATTGTATTAACCCTTTACCTATTTAGTAATGGCAGCTACCAAAGCCTGGCTGAAAGCATGAGTTATGCATTTTTCTATGTGATCTCATTTATCACCAGCACCGGTTTTGGCGGTGATGATATTGGCCAATGGCCAGAAGCCACCGCCATGTTTTTAGTTTTTGCCGGTTACCTGGGGGGCTGTGCCGGTTCCACCGCCGGTGGCAACAAAATTATCCGTGATATTGTGACCTTTAAAGTGATTCGACGGGAAATCGCCCAGCTACTGCATCCACGTGCGGATTTGGTTTTACGCTACCAAAAACGCGCCGTAAACCGTGATACCCGTAATGCCGTGATGGCATTTATGTCGTTTGCGGCAGGTATCACAATGTTAATCACGTTGCTACTGGTGATTACCGGAATGGATTTTTGGTCCGCTTTTACTGCCGTCGCAGCCTGCGTTAATGTACTAGGCCCGGGTTTTGGTGATGTCGCCAGCAACTTTCAGTCGGTCAGTGACACCGGCACAGTGCTGCTATCGGCTGCCATGATCCTTGGCAGACTGGAATATTTTACCGTGATGGCATTGTTCTTCCCGGCATTTTGGCGCTACTAAAACCTGACGCCTATCTCTACCCCGTTGGTTATCCAGTTTATGATTTATAACATTGTGACTACGAAATAAATCACTGCTGTACCGATAGCACAAGCTTAAATGTTAAGCTTTTGTTAGAGCTAACAGATGGATAAACAATGAGAATGAAAACACTTTTTATGTTGCTTGTAGTCCTGTCGTCGTTAATCGGCAGAGTAGCAATAGCGCAAGACAAGTTCAGTGGCGAAGACGGTTACCGCTTATGGTTAAAATACGATTTAATTGAGGATAACGCGCAACGTCAGCAATACAGCCACACTTTGCAGTCACTGTTTATTGCGCCTCAATCCGACACAACCCGCATCATCCAGCATGAACTAAAAATTGCCAGCCATGGCTTATTGAGTCAGCCAATAAAACCGGCAGCCAACGCCAAACAGGCCAGTTTGCTGATGCTTAAAAGTGATAGCCCAGAGCTAAAGCAGTTTAAAATCCATCACGATCTGAACAAACTAGGTCAGGAAGGTTATTTACTTCATTCTACTGCTGACCAGATGCTGATCATTGCCAACAGCGACATCGGCCTGTTGTACGGCACGTTTGATCTACTCAGACGAATTCAAACCGGTCAGTCACTGAACAAACTAGACCACATTGAAATTCCCAAGATTCAGTTACGTATGCTTAATCATTGGGATGATCTGGATCGCCACACCGAACGGGGTTACGCGGGCGAATCTATTTTTGACTGGCACAAGCTGCCTGATTACAAAGAACAGCGCTACTACGACTACGCTCGTGCCAATGCATCGATTGGTATTAATGGCATTGTACCCAATAACGTTAACGCCAATTCACTGATCCTGACCCCGGCTTATTTGCAAAAAGTCAAAGCGTTGGCCGATATCTTCCGTCCCTACGGCATCAAGGTTTATCTGTCGATTAAATTCAGCTCACCACAACAGATTGGTGGGTTAGACACCTCCGATCCGGCCGAACAGAAAGTACATGACTGGTGGCAGAAAAAAACCGACGAAATTTATGCACTAATCCCGGATTTTGGCGGCTATTTGGTTAAAGCCAACTCTGAAGGTCAGCCCGGCCCCGGTGATTACGGCCGTACTCATGCCGAAGGAGCCAATATGTTGGCGCGTGCGTTAAAACCTCACGGCGGCAATGTACTGTGGCGAGCCTTTGTCTATGCCCATGACGCCAAAGCCGAACGCAGTCTGCAAGCCTATAACGAATTTGTGCCACTGGACGGCAAATTTGACGACAACGTCAGTGTGCAAGTTAAAAATGGGCCGATAGATTTTCAGCCACGGGAACCTTTCAGCCCGTTATTTGGTGCCATGCCGCACACCTCGCTTGCGATGGAATTTCAAATTACACAGGAATATTTAGGTTTTAGCACCCACTTGGCATATTTGGGTACCCTGTATGAAGAAGCGCTGGATGCAGATACCCACACCGAAGGCCCGGGCTCGACGGTTGCCAAAGTGATTGACGGTAGTCTGGATTCGTTACCACTTACCGCGATGGCAGGTGTGGCCAATATTGGTATGGACAGAAACTGGACCGGACATATTTTTGGTCAGGCAAACTGGTATGTGTTTGGTCGCCTGGCTTGGAATGATCAGCTTAGTGCCGCTGACATCGCCGATGAATGGATTAAAATGACCCTGACCGATGATAAACAGTCGGTTAATACCATCAAAGACATGATGATGGGATCGCGCGAATTGATTGTCGATTATATGACCCCGCTCGGTTTGCACCATTTAATGGATACCGGCCATCACTATGGTCCCGGCCCCTGGGTCGATAATCTTGGCCGTGCCGACTGGAACCCGACTTATTACCACCGAGCCGATGAACAGGGAATTGGACTGGATCGTACCGCATCCGGCACCAACGCGATTTCACAATACGCCCCTTACTGGCAAAAAATCTTTGCTGATCCGAAAAAAACACCGCAAGAACTGTTGTTGTGGTTCCATCATCTAAGCTGGGATTACACAATGCCTTCCGGTGACACGCTTTGGAATGAACTGGTAAAACATTATTACCATGGCGCCAAAGGCGTGGAAAAAATGCAAAAGCAATGGCTGGCAATCAAAGATCAAATTGAGCCAAACCAGTTTGAACAAGTCAAAATGGCGCTGGCCATACAGGTAAAAGAAGCCAAATGGTGGCGAGATGCCTGTGTTTTATATTTCCAAACGTTCTCTAAACGTCCTATTCCAGAGGGGTTAGAACGACCCGAGCACAGTCTGGAATATTATCAATCCCTTAAATTTCCCTATGCACCAGGACAAGGCTAATGCGTAAACTGACTTTATCTTTACTGAGCGGGCTAATTTTAAGCCAACCTGCACTGGCAGATATAACTCTGCCCAAACTGATTTCTGACGGTATGATTTTACAACGTGATAAACCCGTACGCATTTGGGGCTGGTCAGCCCCGAATGAAGCGGTTACCGTCCGTTTAGATGGGCAATTAGTTGGCCGTGTTACCAGCCCAACGGGAGAATGGTCACTAACCTTACCTGCACAACAAGCGGGTAAAACTCACACCATCAGCCTGCAAGGCAACAATAAACTCACGGTTAAAGATGTGTTATTTGGTGAAGTCTGGGTCGCTGGTGGACAATCCAATATGGAACTGCCGATGGAACGGGTTAAAGAACGTTTTCCACAAGTCATCGCTGATGCCAACTACCCCACGATTCGCCAGTTTAATGTCAGTATGCAATACGACTTTAATAAACAACATAGCGATTATCCCAATGGCGAATGGGTTGCAGCCACACCACAAAGTGTATTGAAGTTTTCCGCCGTGGCATTCTTTTTTGCCCGTGATCTGCAACAAAAATATCATGTGCCGGTGGGGATTATTAAAACCCCGATTGGCGGTACACCAGTGCAATCATGGATCAGCGAAGATGCCTTGCAGGCATTTCCTACCTATGTAAAAGAACTCACGCCCTATCAACAACAGGGTTATATCGCCCAAGTTAAAGCCGCAGATAAACAAAAAAATGACGATTGGTATGGCGATCTGGATGGTCGTGATCTAGGTCTGCAACATAACTGGCAACAACCCGATGTGGATGATAGCGACTGGCAAACTTATCAGCTCCCCGGCATGTGGCCTGATGGCATGTTAGAGCCTAAAGAAGGGGTTATCTGGTTCCGCAAAGACATCAACATACCGGCAGACATGGCCGGAAAAAGCCAAAAATTAATGATGGGGCGCATCGTCGATGCCGATCAGGTGTTTGTTAATGGTCAGCAAGTGGGCAATATTACTTATCAATATCCACCAAGACGTTATACCGTGCCACAAGGCCTGCTCAAACAGGGAAAAAACTCTATCGTCGTGCGGGTAGTCAATAGTCAGGGGCGAGGTGGTTTTGTCACCGACAAACCTTACTGGTTAGGCAGTGAAGACCAGCATATTGATTTAACCGGTAGCTGGAAATACAAAATTGGCGCCACGGCAGAACGTTTGCCTAGCGACACCTTTATCCAATACAAACCCACCGGCTTGTTTAACGCCATGATCTCTCCGGCATTGCCGTATACCATTGAAGGGGTGATCTGGTATCAAGGTGAATCCAATACCGGCCATCCAAGCGATTACCATGCGCTATTTTCCACCATGATCCAGGACTGGCGTCGTCATTGGGGGCAGGGTGATTTTCCTTTCCTGTTTGTGCAGTTAGCCAATTTTCAGGCCTATCATGACCAACCAGTAGAAAGTGGCTGGGCAGAACTACGTCAAGCACAGTTAGACACCTTATCGGAACCCAACACCGGCATGGCAGTCATTACCGATGTGGGTGAATGGAATGATATTCACCCACTGGATAAACAAACTGTTGGCCAGCGTTTATCACTGGCGGCGCAGCATATCGCCTATGGCGAAGATCTGGTCTATTCCGGCCCCATCGCTCAAAGTGCGCAAGCTATGGGCAATTCGTTAGTGGTTAACTTTAATCACACTGGCAGTGGCTTAAAGGTCAAAGGCGACAAGTTAACTGGCTTTGCAATTGCAGGCGAAGATGGCATTTATCATTGGGCTGAAGCCACCATCAAAGGCGATAAAGTTGAACTGCACAGTGAAGATGTAGCGGCACCGGTTTCGGTACGTTATGGCTGGCAGGATAATCCTGAAAACGCCAATTTATATAATAAAGAAGGCTTACCCGCCTCCCCCTTTGAAGTCACAGCAAACTAAACCTTCAAGCAGGCGCCCTTTATCGGGCGCCTGTTGGGTTTATGCTTCGCCGCCTATTCACCTGATAAATTTGCGGTAACAAAAGCATCAGAGTAGCCCTGATAGGCACCCCAGAATTGCTGGGCAACGTCATCAGGAAACAAATGAAAATCACCTTTCTCTATTGCAGTAATAATCCCGTCGGCAACAACCTTTGGACTGGCTGCGTCAGAAAAACCCGCAGTAGCTCCCATATCCGTGGCTATTGGACCAGGATGTACACTCAACACCTGAACACCTTTAGGTATTAGCACTTCTCGCAGTGCCTGGGTCAGAGAGTAAGAAGCGGCTTTTGATATTGAATAAGTAGCAGAATTGGAGAAGTTCCGGATCGACACGACCGAGTTGAGCTGCACCAGAACACCATGGTTCTTTTCAAGCACCGGCGCAAAGGCATTAGCCAAGCGTAGTAGACCATATAAGTTAACTTCCAACTCATAATTCAGCGCCTGTTCGGTATCATCTTCCAACGGGCCTTTAGGCACCAACACACCGGCATTATTGACTAGAATATCGACGTCATCGGCATGCTCTGCCGCCCGTTTAATGGCATCCTTGTCGGTTATATCCAGCGCTATTGCTTCAACCCGACTAGCATAGAGATCTTCAAGCTCTTTGGTAGATGTCACATCCCTTACGGCGAGATAAACCTTCTTTGCACCACGAGCTAAAAACGTTTCCACAATCTGCTTACCGATTCCGCGGTTAGCACCGGTTACCAACACCACTTTATTTTCTATTTTCTGACTCATTGTTCTAGCTCCAATTAGTGAATTATAAATTGTACCGATCGGTACAGTGTTGATTAAATTATACCAATCGGTACAATAATGCAAAATATATTTAGAGCGATGAGAAATATCTTATGACTGCAGGTAGAAAATTAGCCTTTGATAAAGACATTGCCTTAGATGCAGCGATGAAGGTGTTCTGGCACAAAGGTTACGTGGGCGCATCATTGTCTGAGCTAACCGACGCGATGCAGATAAATAAACCTAGCTTATACAGTGCCTTCGGCAACAAGGAAGCCTTGTTTATTCAGGCGCTGAATAAATACAGCACTCAGGTTGAAGAAACATATTTTTCGTTGCTTTACACCGAAGGCGTTGACCTGAAACAACGTATCACAAACTTTTTGACAGCCATCGTTAACAGCCAATGTGATGATCAAAGTCCTAAAGGATGCTTTTTGTGTGCCGGTGTTTCCGAGTCAGCCAATTCTGATATTCCAGAAGCGATAAAGTTGGTGCTGGATGAACGTATACAGGGAATCTACAAGGCGTTGCGGGAAATTTTCCAGAACGATCCGGAAGCCATGCAACAAGGTCTGAGTAGTAACGCTGAACAACACGCCAGATTTCTGAGCACACTGTTGCATGGAACCGCCGGGCTTGCCCGCGCGGGTTTAGGACCGGAACAATTACTACCCGTTGTTCAGCAGGGAGTACGATCGTTAGAATTAGGTGACAACACTGTAAATCCATAAAGGACTTCGCGGTCCGCGTTGTTAAAGGAGAAATGCTATGCCTGAACATCGTATTTTTAAAATGGCCTTTGCCAAGGTGTATCCCATGTACGTTCAAAAGGCCGAGCGCAAGAACCGCACTAGAGAAGAAGTGGACCAGATTATTTGTTGGTTGACCGGTTATGATCAGGCAGGACTAGAACAACAAATTGAGCAACAAAACGATTTTGCTACTTTTTTTGCCCAGGCACCGCAGCTTCATCCCAATTGTTCACAGATTAAAGGCGTGGTGTGTGGAGTGCGAATTGAAGACATTGATGATCCGCTGATGCAAAAAATACGTTATCTGGACAAGCTGATAGACGAACTGGCCAAAGGTAAAGCCATGGACAAAATTCTGCGCCAATAATCGAATTTCAGCTCATATACCTGCCGATCACAATATTAGCGACGTTATTTGGAATAGTTACAACTTCATCTGACACTTTTTATTATAGAGGTTAACTAAATCTGACAGTCTGCTTTGTGCCACTCCCTCATTCTTATTTATTTTAATTAAACTAATTACTGCAGTTTTTTTTATTTACTGAGTAGCCTACGTACGTCACTATTTTAAATGACTTAATTCACCTATTTGCTAGTAGATTGAAATCATGAGATGTTATCAGAGTTACATTTCATATTCTCAGATTAACTGATATTGGGTAGTTACCATAATTAACTTAAATGAAAAGTTTATCCGTCTATTTAAGCACAAATGAAAAAAATCATTCCCAGAATATTTATCTGGTGTTTAGGTTTGTTATTAATACCAACTGTGATTGTTCTATCGTTTGAATTACTCACAGAGTGGCTTTATGACGAACATCAGTTACCAAAAAATTATGGTAAGGTTCAAACTGAGCTTCATTTGGGAAAAGGTAAAAGACAGCCACTAATAGTCGCATTAGGAGGTTCCGAAGGGGGAAACTCTTGGAATGCGAGTGTGGGCTATAGGAAATTTCTGAATGAACGAGGGTATGCTTTTTTGCCTATCGCATATTTTGGATTAGATGGAATACCAGAAAAGTTAGATCGCATCGCATTAAACGGTGTGCATGAGGCGGTTTTGAATGCCGCTAAAAACCCAAATATAAATGAAAACTGCATTGCAATTATTGGAGTATCTAAGGGTGCTGAATTGGCATTGTTACTAGCAAGTTACTACCCTGAATATAAGGCCGTAGTTGCTCTATCACCAAGCAACGTTAATTTTACATCAACAACAAATCCTATGGTAAAGATATCATTCCCTTTGGTCATGGACACTCCATCTTTTTCAATCGACGGTAAGTCATTACCATTTGTTCCTGCGAGTTGGAAAGCTAAACTAAAAGGCTTTAGTGGTGATTTTCTTGGTTTTTACGAAGATATGCTAGCAAATAAGTCGGCAGTAAAGTTGGCCACAATTAAGGTAGAAAATATTAATGGAGCCATTTTTATGGTCTCGGGTAAATACGATAATCTTTGGCCTTCATCGGCTATGTCAGAAATGATGATGGCGCGCTTAACATTGAATAACTTCTCTCACCATTTCGAGCACCTTGAATTCGATGGAGATCATTATAGTTGGGGGCCAAGTATGGTTGAGGTCGATGATTTTTTGTCTGAACAAATAATGTCAAAAAACAACCTAGATTGTAGATAGAAGTATCTACAATAAATGGCCAAATTAACTGAGGTAGATTTTTAATAAGCGTGTCCATGTGATCTGGTTAACACCTAGCCATGGGCTTTTCCTAACCAGCTTGTATATCAAGCCTATATTTCTGCCTGAAAAGCACCTTCATTAGAAGGGACAAAAACTCGAAGGCATTTACCAGAATCATCGCGTATGACCCAGATGTGAGTAGTAAAGGTTTCCTGAATAGCCTCTTTACCCTTATCAATAATATTATAAAGCACCTCTTTCCCTTCAAAATCGACCCAGTACAAATTGGCTTTTGGATAGTTCTTATTTATGAAATTAATACTAACCTTGTAATCACTAAGCTTGCTATGGACAGTATCAATACTTTCACAGCCAACATCGGTCAGGAAAATATTTTGTTTAGACGCAGGTTCACATCCACTTACTAAAGACCAAAGAATTAAAAAAAGAATTATTTTCAAAACACCACCATCCTATAAAAATCTCAAAGCCTATTAAGTACTGCTCTCAGGCGTTTTTCATCGTCTTTGCATATTTGTTATCATAACCTGCCACACAGCACAAACGTTACTGACATTTCATAGTAATATTCTCAATTTACTCGATGTATTGCGATTACAAATATTTGTCTATTGAATGTTCGTTATTCGCTGTCAGGGTGAATCTAGCCTACTTAGCAAAATGTGTCAGATCAGGTATGAGTCACTACACGTTATTCATCCTCCACATACTCCAGAATATCACCCGGCTGACAGTCCAATACCTTGCAAATCAGTTCAAGAGTGGCAAAGCGTACTCCCTTAACCTTACCTGTGCGTAGCAGCGACAAGTTTTGCTCTGTGATCCCGACAGCAGTGGCCAGTTCCTTGCCACGAATCTTACGCTTGGCTAGCATCACATCCAGATTAACCACAATCGCCATTGTCCCGCCTCCTTAAAATTGCACCACCTCTTAAATAAACTGCTTGTTCTCATCCTCAAGCTTGTTGCCTTTAATTAACAACTCACTCATTACCCATAAAATCATTGCCAGAGCCACCATTTTGATTTCATCACTCCCCATCGAAAGCGTTAACATTTTTTGCCCGGCCGGATGATTCCACGACAACAGCAGACTTGAAAGCGCCAAATGCACAGGTTTGGCGAGCGCCTGAATAAACAACATGATTGAGAACCAGCGCAGATCGCGACTGTTGCTCAGATTAAACAACTCACCTTTGGCAAAGTTGGCAAAAGCGCGGCGCAGAAAGTACAAGCCCACCACAGCAATCGCAACGTAAAGTACGCTAAGCAGCCATAACCCCTGCCACTGACCGGGTGTCACACTATGCCAGTGAATTGGCAGGTTGAGACTGTTTCTGGCCAGTGCGATAAACGCATCAAGATCGACGAACAAGTACGCAGCGGCAACAGGAGTGATAACCATGATGACCAGACATCCCCAGGCAATCAGCAAAGACAATTGACGGACCATATTTCTTCCTTAACAGAGTTGACATGATTGTAATATAGCAATAAATTATCGTTTTACAATCATTTTATTAATCAGAGATCGATATATGAAACGCTTATTCAAGGTCACAATATGGTTACTAGTGATGTTTTCTTCATTTAATGCGGCTGCTTTAACCGCAGAACAGTTTAATCAAATCTGTCAATCTACTCCGGGTGATTGCAGTAATAATGGTACGCTGCAAGCCTACGTCGGTGGCGCTCTGGATTTACTCGCGACATTAAATGAGCAGACAAACTATCTGGATAAACTATATTGCAAGCAATCCAAACAATTATTCGACGTGGCGGCAATCATTGGTTTTATCCAGACCCATAGTAATGAATCGCAACAACAGAATGCGATGTTATTAATGGTTCGCTATTTTGAGCAAAATGGGGGATGTAAAGACAATGAATAAATTCCTGATACTAGTGGCACTCACTCAAATAACGGCCTGCAGTAACAGGGCGGTATATGAAAATATGCAACAACATCAACGTATCCAATGCCTGGATGAACTGCCGTCCGTTTATCAGGAATGTATTGAACGGACCAAAAAATCCTATGAAGAATATAGGCGTGAACGCCAAGAGGTAGTAAAGGAATAATGCACCGATATTTAAACCTAAATAATTAGGTTACTTTACGTATTATTCTGACAAATTTTTAAGCACAATATTATTTGAATATGCTCAACCCAAAAGCTACTGAACAAGGATCAATATGTTAACTCGCTTTCTTATCGGCATTGTAACCATCACTTTTTCATTGGCAGGATTAGCGGCACAAGTGCAGGATGTTTTCCCCGATAAGATAAACCCCGAGCATAACTATGTGTTCTACTCCCACGGTTTTATTGTTGAGGGAGAAAATGCCACGCCTGTTCACCCAAAATGGGGGAAATATGACTTTCCCGCCGTTAAAAACCAATTAAGTGATGATGGCTACCAGTTGATCGCCTATCACCGCCCAAAAGGTACTGATCCGCGCGAATACGCAGCATTACTGGCGAAAAACGTTAATCAGCTCATAGACGCCGGTGTGCCCCCGCAACATATCGCGCTGGTCGGTTTTTCGCGCGGGGGCTTTATTACTATTGTGGCTTCCAACCAATTAAAGAATAGCCAGGTCAACTTTGCCATTTTGGCCGGTTGCGGTGATTCGGTAATCAACCATCCTGAGTTTCAATTCTATGGACGCATTTTATCCATTTATGAAACCTCTGATCAGATTGGTTCCTGTGATGCTGTTAACCAGCGTAGTAATAACGCGACCACTTATACTGAGTTGTCCATTTCTACCGGCAAAGAACATGGCGCTTTTTACCTTCCCCGCGAGGAATGGCTAGTACCGCTAAAACAGTGGCTAAAGGGCGCATTCAATCAGCACTAACATCTTGCCGAATCTATTCGCCCGCATCTAAATCAAACTGTTTTGTCGCAACGTCAATCAACGCATCAGACTCACCACGAGAGGTCAGATCTAATCCATTGGCAGATAAACTAAAACTGTCTAGCCCTTGAATATACTCACGGCTGCTGGTTAAAAAGTTCACCACATCGGCTTCAGGTACATCCGCTTCCTGCAATTGCTTGGCGAATTGCTGAGTTTGACCAAATTCATAAAACTCCGACATGGCGTTGAGTTGATCGAGTTTTTTCTGCAACCCCTCATTGCGATCGAGATAATCTTGCAAACGTTGTAACGCCTGATTGTGTGCTGCTAGCTCGGCCTGATCAGCCGTATCCTCTGCCGGATCGGTAACTTCTGTTGCGGGCTCTGCTTCAGATTCTGACGTCTCTGTAGTTTCCGCGTCGGTGTCACTGGCGGCAAGCTCCTCGTCAGCTTCAGTAGCCGGTTTATCGTCGGTTAATCCCTGCACTTGCCATTTACCGTCCACCTGTTTAATTTCAATCGGCTCTTTTATGCCGAGTCGATCGGCCATTTGTTGCAGGTCTTCGGCAACCGGACGCATATTAAAGGCAATCATATTATTCACTGTTTTCAGATTGACGTTGCCCATACCGGATTCGAGCACCTGCAACGGGTTATCGGTTTGACCTAAACTAATAGTGCTGGTCAGATTACCAAGTTCGCCAGCCAAGTCCTGTTGTTGCTTTTGTGCCAATGATTTAAGGGTCTGATCACTTTTGTCGGGGTCGGACATATAATCAAACAGCGAAAGTCCGGTTGTCTGGATTTGCATAATATTGCCTGCATCACTTAAAAAATAATTAGCGTATGAACACATTCAAAGCAATCTCTGCGCCAGATTATCATCCCTTCCCTATGATACTTTTTAACCTGTTGTTAAATTGAATTGGGTAAAGCCCAAACAGACAGTGTTTTTAGCCGCAGAATCGGGCTAGAATCAGCCTCTATCCCGTTGGTGTTATGACGGGAACCTGATTTTAACAAGGAGTCGTATGCCCGGTTTACAGCGCATCATACTTATCGATACCCATCTACCCGGCGTGGTAGAACTTAAACTTAACGGCCACACCAATATTTGCGGCACCAATGCCTCCGGTAAAACCACTTTGCAACGCTTAATCCCAGTGTTTTACGGTGAATACCCCAGCCGCGTCGTACCCGCCACCCGTGACAGTTTTGAGCGCTGGTATTTACCTCGCGAATCCAGTTTTATTATTTATGAATATACCCGTGCCGAAGGCGATTTATGTCAAGTGGTACTGAGTTCTAACGGCAATGGCGTGCAGTACCGGTTTATCGCCAAGCCCTTTGAGTTAAATGATTATTTATATAAAAACAATGCCGGTGAGCATCATAGCGTATCGATTAAAGAGCTGGCGCGCACCCTTAATCGCAGTAATGTGTTGACCACCAATTTACTCAATACCACTGAATTTCGCGCCATTATTCAACAGGATAAAAGCACGCTAACGGGCCGCGCCAATAGTCGCGAACTATTAGGCTATGCCAAAATTTTTAGCCTGTCGGGTCAAACCGGTAACTTGCGCCATATCGAAAAATTGGCTAAAGCAGTCCATTCCAAAGAAGGCAAAATGGAAACCATCAAAGCGATGATTGCCGCTATTTTGGAAGAAGATGGGGTACAACCGCCCAGCTCCAGTTTAAGTCGCCAACGGGTGGAAGACTGGATCCGTGAGTCTCATTTGATTCAGGAATTTGATGCCATTCGTCCGGAGTTTAGCAAGCTGGAACAGGCTGATGATCAATTAACTCAGGCCGAAGCAAGACTGGCCGCACTACAACAGCAATTTAGCCACGACTTAAGTCTGCTCGCGGCCAATATTGTCGAATACCAAGGGCAGCACAATGATGTGGTGCATACGCTTAAAAGTCATGAAAAACAGTGGAATGAAAGCCGCGATACGTTGAATCAGTCATTATCGGCTGCCAATGCCGATGTTAAAAAGCTCACCAGTGAACTCGATCATGTGGAACAGGAATTTGACCAGTGGCAAAACCAGAATATCGAGGAGCTGCAAAAAAATGTACAACAATTGCCCCAATGGCATACCGAGTTAGCCTCTCTCAATAGCCGCTATGTTTTACTCACGGAAAAACATCAGGATATTGAATCGGCGCACAATAAGCGCCTTGCCGATTTGAACGAAAATCTGCAGCAGCAACTGGATAATTACCATCAGCAATTACAACAGTTGCAACAACAACAGGCGGATAAAAAAGACGCCGAACGGGCTAACGTGCAGGCGATTAGAGATGACTACGCGAAACAACGTGAACAACTAAACGCCGACTTTTCCCAACAATTGGAAACCTTAAGAATTGAACAGGCCGATCTGAGCAGCCAGTTAAAAAATGCCGGTTTTAATGAATTTGAGCAAAGCCAGCTGGATTTGCTCGAAGCGACCATCAGCGAAGCCAGCCAAATCGAAGATAGCGCCAGAGAAAAACTGAATGCCCAGCGCCAGACCGTGCAGCAACATCAGCAACAACGCCAGCAATGCCGCGAAGCTCTGGATGAGGCTAACCGTCGCCAGCAACAACAACAGCAACAGGTGGATAACATTGAAACCTTGCTTTATCCCGGTGACAACACCTTACTGGAATTTTTACGCCGCGAACAACCGGGCTGGGAAAACCAGCTAGGTAAAGTGATCCACCCCGACTTATTACAACGCAAAGATCTTAAACCCCAAAGCGCTGAAAACAGCGACAGTCTGTTTGGGCTACAACTGGATTTGCACAACCTCGATGCGCCGCAATACGCGCAAACCGAACAGCAATTACAGGCACAATTGCATCAGGCCAAAACGCTATTGGACGAACTCATTGAGCAGCATAATCAAGCTGAACAGGCACTCAGTAAAGCCACCGAAGCACTGCGTAATGCCGAACTGGCCCAAACCAAAGCCGAATCGGCCTGTCGTAGCGCCGAAGCCAATCGCAAACGGGCGCAGCAAGATAAAGAGCATAGCCGACAGGAATATCTCAGCGCCTTGAGCGAGCGTAAAAAACAGGCCCAAAAACGCCAACAAAAAAATCGGCAAGAGCAAGATAAGGTCAAGGCGCAACAAGAACAGGCGCTGGAGAATTTGCATGAGCAGCAAACTGAAGCCGAAACCGAGCGGCAATTTCACTGGCAACAAGTGCTAGGCGATATCACCGCGCAGATTAACCAGTTGCAAACCCTGGAACAAAAGACTCGTCAGCAGGCTGAATTAGAGCGTAAAAAATGTCAGCAATGGCTGGAAGACGAATTAAACAAACGGGGCGTAGATATTGATGAAATCGGCGGCCTGAAAAAACAGATTGCCCAGCTTAAGCAGGATATTCAGCATACCGAAAGCAATCGACATAAAGTGGAAGAATACCAACGCTGGTACAAAACGGTCTTTAATGGTCATAAAGTGACGTGGCAGGATCAACTGGAAAAAGCCAAAAAACAGGCCAGCCACGCCGAACGTGAACTGAAAAAACAACAAAGCGCCTATCATCACCAACAAGAGGCAGACAAAGCGCGACAAAGCCAGCTGGAACAACAACTTAAAACCGCTAATGAACAACAAGGTTCAATCCAAACCTTACATAATGCATTGGTACGCTTAAAACTCACTCCGGTATCCATTGGAGCCGATAAATTTGAAGCCAGCCAATTTAGCCAGCGTATTTCCGAAGGGCAGGAACTGTTGCAGCAGCGCGAACAGTTGCTGACAGATATTCGCGCTTATGTGGATCATTTCGACAAACTGATCGCCCAACAGGCAGGCACCGGGTTATCCGACACCTGGGAAAAATCCCGTGAGGAATGCACCGCGATTAATCCTCAGGGGCTGCGCCTGTTGGATCATCGTAAATTGGTCAGCCATCTTAACCGCTTACTTAACCAGATTGTGCCGCAAAAACTGGCCGGTCTGCGTGAGCAGGGGCGTATCTTTGGTGCCGATCTAAGCCAGTATTACCATGTGTTAGCGGATATTGATAAGCGCATTGCCGGACAAAGCCAACGCATCAGCAAAGAAGTGGATGATGAACTGTTTCTTGATGGCGTATCCGAATCGGCAGTTAAAATCCGTTCAAAAATCAGTGAACTGGAATTTTGGCCAGAACTCAGTCAATTTCAGAGCCTGTATGACGAATGGCTGCAAAGCGGTGCCAATCAGCTCCCCAAAGAAGATTACGCACAAAGTATGCGCCGGGTGATGGATATTCTTGGCCGCGCTGCGCTCAGCGGGGGCATTATTAACTTGCTGGACATCGAGCTGCATTTAAAAGAAGGCAACAGTCATCTGATTATTCGTACCGATAGACAGCTAAATGAATCCTCCAGCCACGGTATGGCCTACCTGATTTTATGTAAATTCTTGCTAGCCTTTACCCGCTTATTGCGGGGCAATGCCGATGTGACTATTCACTGGCCAATAGACGAACTCGGCACCTTGCATCAAAGCAATGTGAAAAAAATCTTTGATGCCTGCCAAAACAATAACATTTGCGTATTGGGAGCGTTCCCGAACCCTGAATCCGATGTATTAACCCTGTTCGCCAACCGTTATTTAATTGATAAAACCTCCCGCCAGTTACAGATTGTGCAACCCCGGGTCAGCGCCATCACCGAGCGATTGAAGCAACGTCAACAACAGGAGCAAACGGCATGATGACAGAACAAGGCCGCGTACTGGAACAACTGCTGTCCGGTAGCTTTATTTGCCAAATCAGTGACGAAGACAGTTGGCGTTATCTTAAAAACAGCGCCCAAGCCGAGCGTATTGAACAGCAGTTAAATATTCTCAATCGCACCCTTACCCATTGTGCCGATGGCGAAGTGTTTTATGCCGCTTACCTCACGTTAGGTGAGGCGGAACGCAAAGTGCTAGGAAATCAGTTTCAGGAAACTGCCGCCGGGTTATTGCCCTTGGTCGAATGGTTATTACTGGTGCAAGAAGCCGCCGGAAACGATATGCCATTAAGTCAGGGTCAGGCCATTCGGCTACCTGAGCTACAGACTCAAATTGAAGATACACCGGCTTTTAAGGAACAGTTAGGCAAAATCGCCCGCTACCGGTTATTTAACTCCACCAGCATGGAAGTGGATGGCCAGTTAAAACAACTGTTTAAAAAGCTCACTGAGTTAGGCTATTTGCTGCGCCCTAATCCGGATAAACAAATCTATCTGGCCACCGGCAAAGTGGATTATTTATTTGAAGTACTGCGTTTTATTGACGAAACCGAATCGCTATCCCTCAGTGAGCAAGCCGAACAGGCCACCATGCAGGGATCGTTACTGTGAGCCAGAATCTTTATCAAGCCGGAATCACCTTACTTAATGCCATGAGCCGGCATAGCGATGTGATCATGCAGGTATATTTATCCGGTAGTCTGGATGAAACCAGCACCACACCTCAGGTAATTGAAAACCTTAAAAAACTCGGCATTGTATGGCGGCCGGAACCGGAGGCCGAACTGCGTTTGAAAAGTGCGGTACGTAATTTACTGGAAAGCAGCCTGCATGATGAACGTAATCGCCAGATTGATGCCAATATCGGCTCGGCCTTAGCCAGTTTAAAAACGCTGGCAGGCCATTATAAAGAAGCACTCCATCACAGTCGTTTTGCCGAATCACAAGGCTATTTAAGTGATTTACGCGAGCATGTATACAGCTTGACCGAATCATTGAGTAACAGTGTGCGGGTGCTGTTCAGCCGCATCAATAACGAATTTGGTTATGTGGCCTCGATTGATGCCAAAATTCGTGAAAATGAACTGGCACAAAGTCAGGTATCGGAGTTGCTCAATCAAATTGAACTGTTTCGCTTTGATGAGCTATCGGAAACCGCCGGTAGTAACCGGGAATTACGTTTATTGCTGATTGTGACCCTGCAACAGGCATTTTCGCGGGTGACTCAGGAGTTATCCATCGTACAGGCGCGATTACTGGAATTGCTGGGGCGTTTCCGCGAATTCCGTGGGCGCAGTCGTTTATTAAAAGGATTCTTACTCCATCAGGAGCAACATCCGGATTTCCAGCCACCGGATTACAGCGCATTATCCAGTGTGCCAATGCTATTTAATCAGGCCAGTAAACTGATCGGCGCCGCCAGTGCCGATGTCAACAGCGTGGCCCATGAATCGGTATTGCAGGAACTGGTCGGGCGGATTAAAGCCCTGCAACGCAACAACAGACCTCAACCCGAGCGACAGGCCGGACAAATCAACGTTGCCCAGCAAACCCAAGCACCGCAGGTTGAAAACCAGCTTAAAAAAGCGGTGGAAGCCTATTTTTGCTATGTAATTGATAGCGGCGAGCGCCTGACTGCACTGCAATATCTGCAACAGCAGCAATTAGAATTTGATCCGGAAGTGTGGCTGTATCGGGTCATTGATGGTTACCAATCACTACCGATGGAAGAACAACAATATTTTGCCCTGGATACCAACGGTCACCCACACCCGTTGTATACCGGTAATTTTATAGTTGAAGATGTAGAGTTGGGGTTGCGATAGCCTGTTTTTGATTGGCTGCGCCAACTGCATTCAGATACCTCAAACCCAAACATTCGGTTTATTGCTGCGCAAATCGGCTGAGTCATTAAATCAAATAGTGGTGTCGCGCTGGCGACGGCAGCTTAGGGGACTGTGCTGCCGCAGTCCCCTAAGAACCCCACGGCACCCTTGCAGTAAAAGCACAAAAACCTTGTTCAGGCATACCAATAACGCGCTAAATCCACATCCCTTCAGTTAGCGCTTTCTCGCCATCCATGGCTCGAATATTGGTAGGCTAATCTGAACAAGATTTTTGTTGACTGCAAAGGGAGGGTAAAACCAACACTGTAAGTATTCTCAATGGCGGACAAAATATTAAGAACCGTTGGATCTGATCCTTCATTATTACACCGAGTCATTCCCGCCTTGGCGGGTATCCAGCAACTTGCGGGTGAAAAGCCTTGTTTGTTTTCTGACTCATAAATAACTCACAGCTAACAAATTGATTTAGTTAAATATCCAGAGTATTGTCGGAAAAATAAATCAGGAAAGAAGGAATTTCACCCGGTACGAATGCTGGATTAATTCCTTCTATTAAATTGTTAGCTGTACCAAGGAATAGAGAGAGTAGAATGGCATTTAATCTAACAAGAATGACAATTTATGCACTTGTCGCAGCATTAGAAGAAGATCTTCGCTTTTTAGTAAAGGAGCATATAGACAATGTGAATCTCATAGATTCCGAGTTGGTTTCAAGATCTAAAAGTCGAATTGAAAAGGATATAGGCAGCTTATTTAGTGATTTAGATTTAAATGACATTATTGATTATTTTGATCTTGGAGATACTTTTCAAACTATTAATGCCAATCGGGCCTGCTTCCCCGAGCATGTTTCAAAACTTATTAAAACACTGACTAAGAGTTTTGAATCGATAGTTTCTGTTAGAAATAGAGTCATGCACATTCGCCCGCTGAATTTTGATGACCTACCTATAGTAAGTGAATTCTGTAAAAATCTATTAAATTCCGAAAATTCTATTACATGGAATAATGTACGAGAAACTATCCAAAAGCTTGATGATGACCCAAGCTTCGTTCTTGCTCTGGACATTGTTAATTATGACGATGATCAAACAATTAATCACAATCTGCCCATGCCGGATTTCGATGAAACTGGGCTAATTGGTCGTGATAACGAAGTAGATCAAGTAAAGCAGCTATGTCTAGGCGGGTTTCCCGTCATCTCTATTGTAGGTGAAGGTGGAGTTGGAAAATCGGCCCTAGCACTAAAGGTTGCTTATGAATTAATCGAAAATGACTCTCCCTTTGATGCTGTTGTTTGGGTGACTTCAAAAACCACGCAAATAACATTAAATGAAATAAAAGAAATTAAAGGAGCTATAGATAATTCTATTGGTGTGATTCAAGAAATAGGGAGAAATGTTGTTGGAAATGAATATGATAGCAATAATCTTGATGAAGTAATTGAGTACTTGTCAGCATTCAAAATAGCTCTATTTATTGATAACCTCGAAACCATTTTGGATGATAATATTCGACAATTTGTTGGTGCTCTTCCCCAAGGTAGTAAAATTATAATCACATCCAGAATAGGGCTTGGTGCATATGAATACCCAATAAAGCTGCAGGGTGTTGGAGAATCATATGCATCTCAACTGCTACGAACAGTCGCAAAAATTAGAGGTGTTGATGCTCTGTCAAAGTTGCAGGAAAAGGTACTTCGCGGTTTTGTTAATCGGATGCATCGAAACCCCAGCTATATTAAATGGTTTGTGAGTTCTGTTCAGACTGGTTTAAGCCCAGAAGCAGTTCTTCAAAACTCTGATGACTTCCTAAATTTTTGTATGTCTAATGTTTACCAGTATCTATCATCTGATGCGCAAAAATTAACCCGGTCAATGCAATGCGCACAAGGGCTGAGGGATATTCCAGAGCTGTCATATTTAAATGACTTTGATGCTTTACAGGCGCAAAAAGCTATTCAAGAGCTTATGGCTACAAACATGTTGTCGCAATCATCCGTAGCAAAAGGTGCGAGTGTAAAAACATCTTATCAATTGTCAGAACTGGCTCGTGCCTATCTCGGAAAGCATCATAAGCCATCACAAGCTTTTCAGAAGGAAATTAGAGACAAAAGAAATAGGCTTAACTCGATGTTCGAAGAACAGATGAGTCGAAGAACAGGCAACAAATATTTAACCAAAAACATTAAATTTAGAGACAAGTCAGATAGGGTGATTGCCAGAAAACTCTATGATGCTCAGAATCATATTAGGAACTCAGAGCACGATCTCGCCTTTGAAATTTTACAGGAGGCTCAGCGCTTGGCTCCTGATTATTTTGAAGTGGCCAGATTTATGGCATATTTTTATCAAAAAAGTGGAAATTTTTCAGAGGCTAGAGAGCAATATGAGCTTGCAATTCTTCTTGCTCCTAACACGGCTCAGCTTCATTATTGGTTTGGTAAATTTCTGCTTCACTCAGAGGAGAACGTAGAAGAGGCTGTTGAACAATTCGAAAAAGCCCACAATCTGGATGTAAAGGCTATTGAGGTCTCTCTAGCCTTGGCAAGGGGATATTTATTTCAGCATGAGTTTGACAAAACACAGAATATTATAACGGAGCTTTCTGACGTCATTATTACTGCAGATGATCATCTTATTAAAATGTACTTTGATACTGAAATTCAGGTTTTATATAGGAGAGCTGACGATTTATCAAAGTCAGGTGACCTCGAGCAATCAATAGACTACATGGAGAGGATGCAGTCAAAGTTCCAAAACTTAGAAGATAGACATAAAGATAAGCACTTGCGGCAAAAGCTTACAAAGTGCAATTACACGCTTAGTAAAATACTAAAATCAGATAACGAAGATTTGAAGTCGAGAGCTGCGAAGATACAGGACTGGATCGAGCATGAATGCCACAGCTAACAAGGCGCTGCTGTCGGACAAATTTTCCGCTGCGCTCCTAATTTTCCGGTGAGCAAGGCGTTAAGTTACAAGGAGGCATCCGTGAGAGATAAAGAAAAAATTGCAGTATTCATTGATGCTGATAATGCACCTGCAAAAAAGATAGATAAGGTGCTTTCAGAGTTGGCTCGCTATGGTGTTGTCAATATTCGCAAAGCGTATGGGAACTGGAAAAATCAAAATTTGAAGCCGTGGGAAGATACGCTTCATGAGTATGCTATACAGCCAATTCAGCAATTTGACCTTACTAAAGGAAAGAATGCGACAGATATGGCGTTGGTAATTGATGTAATGGATGTTCTGTATACAAAAGACATTGATGTTATTTGCTTGGTGTCATCGGATTGTGATTTTACTCCATTGGTAACTCGTTCGTTAGCGGATGGAAAATTCGTAATTGGATTTGGTGAACGAAAAGCACCAATGGCTTTTGTAAATAGTTGTTCTCGTTTTCTTTACCTTGACGAAGATAGCGAGAAAGAAATACCAATCCAAAAGCAAACAAAGAATATAAAAAGTGATACGAAATTAATTAACTTGCTTAGGCAGGCAATTGAAGCGGTTGAGGAAGATGATGGCTGGGCTATGTTAGGGCCAATTGGTACTCATATATCCAATCACGCATCCTTTGATCAGCGAAATTATGGCTTTAAAAAGCTAAGTGATCTATTTCAAGCGATTGATCTATTTGAAATGAAGAAAACAAATGGATCTGTTCTTTGGGTTAGAGACAAGAAGAAGGCTAAGCAAGTTAACAAGTCAATCGAGTCGACTGCTAACGCGTCGGCTGATTAGGGCCTTAAATGGAATACGCTAGATGGCATTAAGCAAAACCCATATTGCCCAATTAAGTGGCTTCTTTTGTGATCATAGCAAGCTGCATTTATCCAACAAAGGCAAGTTGGCCGACTGGTTGCGCGGATATATCGACATCCCCGATAACGGTAAAGAGCTACGATTTGACTCGAAATTAAAACGACAACTGCGTATTGAACTGGAAAAAGATTACCCAAATATCAACTTTCTGCGAGGCTTACCAAAAGATCTTAATCGCCTGGAAATGGCCGGTATTGCCGCCAATGAAAAACTCGCCGCCCTAAAGCCCGATGATGATGTGGCACTGATTACCAGCCAACAGCCTGATTTAAATCCGTTTGGTATTAGTTGCCTATTGCCAGTGGGGTGTAGTTTACGGGTTAACGTGGCGCAACTTGATCTGGCAAATATCCGCCAACTGATCATCGTAGAAAATCTGGATATCATCGATTACTGGCACTTGGCCTGTTTACCGACAGCATTACAAAACGCATTGGTGGTGTATCGCGGCCATGAGAAGTCCATCAGTGGTGGACTAAAAACATTATTGACGTTATTGCCAGCACAATGCCAAGTCATTATGTTTGCCGATCTTGATCCCAAGGGGCTGGAAATTGCTTTCACCACACCCAAAGTGAACCAATTATTAGCACCAAGCCAAGAAGGTATTGAGCAATTACTTAACTTAAAGCTCAATCAACCCGACTTACATATCAAACAACACGCTTCAATCGGCTACTTACGCCAGCAAAATCTACCACTGATCAGCCAACTGCTTGAACATAATATCGCCCTAATGCAACAACATATGCTGGCGCATAAAATAGTGTTAACACTGTATCCGATAGATAAAAATGAGTCATATATAAATCAATAGAGCACTTAATGGTTTATATACAAGTCAAAATCAACTTGATAATTCTCATTTTCAATCTATCCTATGATTTACATATAAACCTATAACTGACTTATTGACTCATATATAAGACAAATATGCCCAAATCCGTCACACGCTCATACTCTCGCTTTACCGGTGAAGCAATAACACTGCTCGCCGGACTCATTCGTGCTGCCAGATTAGCACGCAAATTAACTGCCCAAGAAGTGGCTGAACGTGCAGGTATATCCAGAAGCATGTTTCAACGTATTGAAAAAGGCGACCTAAAATGCGAGATAGGTGCTGTATTTGAAGTGGCGAACATTGTGGGGGTTAATCTCTTTGACGCTGAGCCGTCTTCTTTTACCTTAGCAAGACATATCCAGCAAACCGAAGAGAAGCTAACTCTGCTACCTCAAAAAGCCCGTAAAAAAACCAAGGTAGTCGATGATGACTTCTAACAATAACTATAAAGAGGCTTATGTCTGGATCTGGCTGCCCGGCGAAACACAGCCGGTTGTTGCCGGAAAGCTTGAAACTGATGGCGACAACCTTTTGTTTAACTACGGTAAAAGTTACTTGGAGCGTATTAAAGATACACCGCCCGCCATTGCTATCTATGTGCCTGAACTGCCATTAAAAGCCGGGGCACTGGCTAATCTGGATGGATTGAAAATGCCCGGATGTATCCGTGATAGTGCACCCGATGCGTGGGGCCGTCGGGTGATAATTAACAAAAAGCTCGGCTTAAAAGGTACAAACACCGATACGGCAATATTTGATGAACTTACCTATTTATTAGAATCCGGTTCAGATCGAATTGGCGCGTTAGATTTTCAACTAACCCCTACTCAATATATTCCACGTTCGGCCAAAAATGTCAGTATGGAAGAATTGCTGCAATCAGCAGAGCGTGTTGAAAATGGTGTGCCACTCACAGCCGAATTAGACCAGGCTCTTTATCATGGCAGCTCGATTGGCGGCGCGCGGCCTAAAGCATTAATCGAACAAGATGGCACAAAATACATTGCCAAGTTCTCGGCCACTAACGATTTATATAGCGTCGTAAAGGCAGAATTTATCGCTATGCGACTGGCAAAACTGGCCGATATTGACGTTGCTCCTGTCAAAATAGTAAAAGCGGCCAATAAAGATGTACTGCTCATAGAGCGCTTTGATCGTGAGCTGACAACAACAAAAAATAGTGACAAAAGCTGGACACGCAAGTCGATAGTATCTGCCCTCACTCTTTTTGGTCTGGATGATATGATGGCGCGCTACGCCAGCTATGAGACATTAGCCGAAATTATTCGCCATCGATTTATTGCGCCTAAAGATACCCTCAAGGAGCTTTTCTCACGTCTAGTATTTAACATTCTGTGCGGCAACACCGACGATCATGCCAGAAACCATGCTGCATTTTGGGATGGCCAAAACTTAAGCCTAACGCCAGCCTATGATATTTGTCCCCAAGGGCGCGCAGGCAATGAAGCAGGGCAAGCCATGCGAATTATCGGACAAAACAATTTAAGCCAGTTCAAAACATGTTTGGCTGCCGCGCCAAATTTCCTACTCAGCAAAGAACAAGCCTATGGGATTTTCGAGCATCAAAAGTCTGTTATCGAAAATAACTGGCAATCGGTATGTGACGAAGCACAGTTAACTGAAGTAGATCGCAAACTATTTTGGAGACGGCAGTTTTTGAACCCGTTTTCTCTAAAAGAATAATTAACCAACACCTGTTTATACCATGTTTGATGATGAAGACAGTTCCTGCTCAAAGCGAGCATAAAATCCTTTCAGCATTTTATTATGCTCAGTCCAGCCATCCATTGAGACAGCAAAGTCTAGCCCTGAACGAACCTGCTCCATTAATTCCTGCCAACCTGATGTTGACCACTGCTGGTCTGGTGGTACGGCGGGTTTAGCCGATACCCCGTCAATATAGGCACCATACACAGCCAGATGCATGTTCAATTCGGCCATCATTTTATCGCTCTCAGACATGCCATTGGTAGCCTTTTCCCATGCCGCTTTCACCGAAGCAGGGGCATTGACCGGCGGGAAAATCATCGTTTTACCTTCACCAATTTCAACCAAACCATCATTATTCAGATCGACCATATTGGAATGATCCGGCTGGGCGAGCAGGTTTTGCGCTCCTTCATTAGATAGGCTATTAATATTAATTGGCTTAGCCAGACAGGCCGCTTTTTGCAATACGGCTAAATCATCGGCAGACATTTGCCGTAATATTTGTTTTGCCGACTGTGATTCCGTCTGTAATTGATGTTGAGCTTGCTGCAGGAGCGCCTCAAAATCGCCCACTTGATCGGTGGTTAAGCCACGTTTAATCAGTAACTGTACTGAGTCTTGTGTTAATTCAGCAACGGATGAGAGCATAGTATTCCCTCGATTAGATCCATTAATGTGCATTCTCTTTAGCATAGGTAAAGCAATAATAATGCCAGTTGCAAGATCAACTAATACCGCATTATTTTCAGAAATTTCACCCCCCAAAAAAAGCACCAAATTGCCTTTTTTCATAAATCTTGTCAGCTTACTTGTTGCAAGAAAGACCGCCGCTATCAACGTGACAGATAAAACCGAGCATAGCGTTACTCTGCGAATGTTACCCGATACTTTTTGAGTAGCTGTTGTTGTTTGTTGCCCTTGATTGCCAGACGGCCCTCATCCCAGATTTTTATTAATTGCTGTCTTTTTTGAGGCGGAATTTGTGTGGAAAAAATGGGCATTTCAACCAAGTTTTTTTCCAAACCGGGATGCACGATTTGCAGCTCATCATGCAGGTTAAGCTTATTTAAGACGTATTGAAGCACAAGCACGTTATCCGCATATAAATCCACTCGACGCTGTTTAATCATGCGAAAGGCCCGTTCGATCACATCGTCAGAACCGGCAATCACTTCGATAAAATTCAGGTTGTCGGGATCATCGATATAATTTTGATAATCGGCACTCATGGAGCTGTAATCCCACCCCGGCCCGGTAGCGATACGCTTGCCCTGAATGGACTGGATCCCTTTATAGCGCCAAGGATCATCACGCCTGATAACAAAAGCGGTAGGGTAGGAAAAGGTGCTTTGGCTGGCATACACAAACCCCGTTTCTGCACTTTTTGAAAACAGGTATTCCGGCAACATATCGCAAGTACCGTCTGCTACCATGGCTAATCCTCTTGCCAGGGGCACTTCATAGTATTCCAGTGTGTAACCTTTTGCGCTGTATATTTGCTCTAGCATATCGATAACCACACCACGCTCGGATGCTGTTTCAGAAGGAAAGATGGTCATCGGAGGCCATTGGTCGTAACACACTTTTAAGGTTGCAGCCTGACCGATATTGGCTGTGCCTAGCCAAACCAGCAGCAGTAACAATAACCGCTCCATTGCCTTACCTTTCAACACGGTCACGTCCATGCTCTTTGGCGCCATATAATTTCAAATCGGCCCGTTTAAACAAGTCACTGATTGACTGATCGGTTGGCTCAGCACAAACCACCCCAAAACTTACCGTGTAAGTCACGGTTTTTCCATCTATCTGCAAGGTTGAATCGGTAATGGCTTTTCGCACTCTCTCGGCCAGCAAGAAAGCATCATCAACTCCCGTGTCGGAAAGAAACAGGGCAAATTCTTCGCCGCCTAATCGACCAAGCAGATCCGATTTTCGCAAAAATGACTGTGTGGTTTTAGTGAAATGGATCAGTACCTGATCACCAATAAAGTGGCCATAAGTGTCATTTATCCGCTTAAAGTGATCCAAATCCATCAATACAAACGAGGCCGAAGATTGTTGGCGTTGCGCCAGTTTCCGCATATGTTCTGCGGTTTCAAAAAAACTGCCTCGATTCAATGTTCCGGTTAATGAATCTCTGGTAGCCAGATTTTTGAGCTTGTCGTTCAAAACTTGTAATTCTGCGGTACGCTCAGTAACGGCATCTTCTAACCAGTTGCGCTTTTCCTGCTCGTCTTCCAATAACCGTTGCTTATCCTTCTCGATCGCACCGAGCATCTTGTTCATATGCTCCTGGAGCTGTTTGAGTTCATTGTTTTCAATGTCCGGTAAATGGATCCGTTGACTGGCATTGTGGTTCAGTTGTACCTCTTCCACTTGCGACATCAATGTTTTTAGCGGCTGAGCCAAATAGCGATCAAAGGCCCAGACAAACAGCCAAAACAACAACGACAACTTGATGATGGCCGTTAGTGCAATCAACAAAAAACCAAACAAAACACGATCAAAAATGACTTGCGACGATGAATATAGAACCAATGAACCTAACAGGACTTTTTTACCCATCAGTGTCCAGCTTAATTCGGATTTTACGCTAAAAACTGACAGAGGACGGTCAGTTGGGGCGTAAGATCGGTTAGTAACAATACTATTGCCATCCTGATCAAAAACATCGACGCCTTGGATAATAGGCATTTTAACCAGACCGTCTACCAGCACATCCAGCTGAGTCTGATTGTATTGCCACAAGCTAGCCGCAATAGGATCCCGCACTGTGGCCTGTAACTGATTTAACTCACTTGAAATGGAATGTTGGGTTTTTAAGTATTCGGTCAAAAACTGCGTGCCAGTGATAAGACAGGTTACGCCTAAATAAATAGAAAAAACCACGCGTAACATTTTTTGAGATAAATGGTTGGGACGCAAAAAATTTAACAACATTAAATACAATACTTCCCACACAACTGAACATTAAAGTTCATCTTAGATGACTCAAGCATTTAATGGAATAGATTTGACTATCAACTATTTAGCCACTGAGAAATCTTGGCTGTACGCGACAAACAATAATAACGGCTGTCGATAACCGGCTGGTTATGATGGGGTATCTTTATCTTTTAGATACTTCTTTTCTGTCGCCTGCCATACAAAATGTGCCCAAACCAAACCACCTAAAGGAAAAAGCAGCAAAGCAATCAAAGGGCGAACCCATATCTCGTCCTGGGGCTGGATAATTTGCATTATCAACGACCATAACACGGCCGTGGTAATTCCCCATCCAATGAATCCGTTAATCCAAATAAAACGCTTTTTACCTTTTGTTCTGGTGGCTTCCCATTTTTCAATATTCATTAGGGCGTGTTGACCTTATCCAATTGTGAGATTTATTAACGACCAGTATTTAATATCAGATGCCGTTTTTCAACCCGACAGGTTGAATTGCGGACACCTCAATCCAGGTTGAGCATCAATACCTTGGAGTTACGCTGGTAGTTGTATAAACGTTTTTTACCATCTGGCAGTTCATCGATAGTGGAAGGCAAAAAGCCGTATTCACGAAACCAGTGGCCGGTGACGGTGGTGAGTACAAAAATACGGTCAAGCCCCATATTCTGAGCTTTTTCGCAAATCGCATCCATCAATCGCTCGCCTCGGTTAGCACCACGATAATCCTGATGGGTAGCCACACAGGCGAGTTCGGCACATTTTTCGTCATAATAAGGATACAACGCAGCGCACGCGATGATAGTGCCATCCCGCTCAATCACGGTAAAACAGCCGATTTCATTTTCTAGCAATTCCCGCGAGCGTTTAACCAGAATGCCTTTTTCTTCCAACGGATTGATTAATTTAAGGATCCCGCCGACATCATCGATGGTCGCGCCACGTAATTGCTCGTAATAATTTTGCGAAATGAGCGAGCCTGCTCCATCGCGGGTAAACAGTTCTTGCAGTAACGCTCCGTCATCTTCATAACTGACACAATGACAACGGCGGATCCCCGCAGCAAGGCTGGCAGAAAAAGCACTTAGAATACCGGTTTGCTCATAATAATAAGGATTATCCAGCAAATCCTGTAATTGACGGCTCTCGATATTACGCATGAGTTTACCATCCTGATCCAGTACCCCTTCCTGCTGGGAAAACACGATCAGTTTATCGGCATTTAATGAAATGGCCGCCTGAGTCGCCACATCTTCATGAGACAGATTAAATACTTCTCCTGTCGGCGAATAACCCATAGGGCCAAGCAACACAATCGAGCCATCATTTAAATGATCGTTAATACCATGCACATCAATACGACGAACCAAACCGGTATGCTCAAAGTCGATACCATCACGCACACCAATTGGCATGGCCACCACCAAATTGCCGGAACAAACCCGAATTTGCGAACCATGCATGGGCGAATTTGCCAGTCCCATGGTCAACAGCGCTTCAATCTGTGACCGCACTGAGCCAGCAGCATCTTTAACGCATTCGATGGTCTGTTTATCGGTGAGGCGAACATTATCGTGAAAACGCAGCGGCATGTTACGCAATGCCACCCGCTGATCAATTTGTGGACGTGCACCATGGACTAATACCAGTCGAACTCCCAAGCTATTCAACAACGCAATATCGTTGATGATATTAGCAAAATTGGCATGCTCGACAGCTTCACCACCAAACATCAGGACAAACGTCTTGCCCCGATGTGAATTAATGTATGGTGCCGAATGACGAAATAATTTAACACTTTCGTGATGAGATCCGCCCACTAGCTACTTTCCTTTTCCACTTAATTAATTTAACGGGCCGCGATAGCCGCCAATTCTTGTTGCAAGGCGGCACTCACTGGTTCAACACCGGTTCCACCGAGAATATTGCGCTTGTCGACTAAATACTCCAGTTGAAGAATGGGATAAACATCATCTTCAATTAAATCAGAATATTGTTGCAGTTCCTTGACCGACAAGTCTTCAATGGGTTTACCAGCCGCTAACGCGGCTAATACCACCTGACCGGAAATATCATGAGCGGTTCTAAACGGTACACCTTTGCCCACCAGATAATCGGCTAATTCAGTGGCATTGGCATAACCTTCTTTGGCGGCCTGTGCACAGCGCTCGGCATCCAGTTCAATACTATCCACCACTTCGCTGGCAATCACTAAACAGATATGCCATTGGTTGACGGCATCAAAGGCGCCTTCCTTGTCTTCCTGCATATCTTTGTTATACGCCAGCGGTAGCCCTTTCATAGTAACCAGCAACCCTTGCAAGCTGCCGAATACCCGACCACATTTACCACGCATCAGCTCAAGGGCATCCGGATTTTTCTTTTGCGGCATTAACGAAGAGCCCGAGGTGACATGATCGCCCAGACGAATAAAACCGGATTCACCGGAATTAAAGAAAATCAAATCTTCCGCCATACGTGACATATGCATCATGCTGGTACTGGCAACAAACAGTAGCTCCAGCACGTAATCACGATCCGATACTGCATCAAGACTATTGACACACGGGCTGGCAAACCCCAACTGCTCGGCAATTTCCTGACGATCAATTGGATAAGTGGTGCCAGCCAAAGCACCGCTGCCAAGCGGACACTGGTTTAAACGCTGGGTAAGATCTTCAAGGCGGCTAATATCGCGTTTGAACATTTCCACGTAGGCTAAACACCAATGGGGAAAACGGACCGGCTGCGCCCGCTGCAAATGGGTATAACCGGGCAATATCACTGTTTCGTTGCGCTTGGCGGTATTGACCAACGAGGCGCGCAATTGCTGTAAATCATTCAGCAGTTGCTCGCAATGCTCACGCACCCACAGGCGAAAATCGGTGGCAACCTGATCGTTACGACTACGGCCGGTATGCAACTTACGCGCAATATCACCGAGCTTGTCTGTCAGTGCCGCTTCGACAAAACTGTGAATATCTTCTTCCGGTGAGTTGGCAAAATCCAGTTCACCGGCTTCGGCTTTGGCCAACAATTCATTTAGAGCTTGTTCAAGCTGTTGCTGTTCATCACTGGTGAGCACTCCGGCTTTAGCAATAGCCCGTGACCAGACAATCGAGCCGCGAATATCCTGGCTGGCCATCACCTGATCAAACGGCAGTGAATCATTAACCTGTTTGAACATGTCGCTGCTGCCGGACTGAAAACGTCCTCCCCACAACGCCATTAGACTTTACCGTTCTGGTTTTTCAGCGCTTGAATACGGCTCGACAAGCTGAATAAACGAATGAAACCTTCGGCATGTTTCTGGTCATAGACTTCATCTTTGCTAAAGGTAGCAAAATCTTCAGAATACAAGCTGTTCGGTGAGCGACGTTGCACTACCGTGGCTTGACCTTTATACAATTTAACCACGATGTCACCAGTTAGCTTGGCAGCAAATTCTGCCGCGCTGGCTAACATGGCATTACATAATGGCGTAAACCAGCGGCCGTCATATACCAAGTGAGAAAACTCAATGGCTTGCTGTTCACGGTATTGCATGGAACGCTTATCCAGCACTAATAATTCCAGTGCTTTATAAGCGGCCATTAATACGGTGCCGCCTGGAGTTTCATAACAACCACGGGATTTCATTCCCACTAAACGGTTTTCAACAATGTCGATACGACCGACACCATGCGGTGCGGCTAAGCTGTTTAGTTTCACCAGTGCCTGATAAGGGCTAAGTTTTTCATCATTGATAGCGACTAATTTACCGGCTTCAAAGCTGAGCATAATGCGCTCTGGGGTATTGGGTGCATCTTCCGGATCGGTGGTTAAGGTCCACACGCCTTTAGATGGCTCACACCACGGATCTTCCAGCTCGCCACCTTCGTGAGAAATATGCCAGGCGTTAGCATCACGGCTGTATATTTTGGTGGCTGACGCAGACGTTTTAATCTTGCGTTCGGCCAGATAATCCAATAAATCTTCACGGGAATGCATATCCCACTCACGCCATGGAGCAATCACGGTTAAATCAGGCGCCAGTGACGCAAATGCCCCTTCAAAACGCACCTGATCGTTACCTTTACCAGTACAACCATGACACAGTGCGTCGGCACCCACTTTACGGGCGATTTCCACTTGTGCTTTGGCGATAACCGGACGTGCCATTGACGTGCCCAGCAAATATTGGCCTTCATACACCGCACCGGTAGTAATAGTGGGGTAAATATAATCGCGGACGAATTCTTCTTTAAGATCAACGATGTAACATTCGCTGGCACCGGTCGCCAGGGCTTTTTCGCGCAGGCCTTCCAGCTCTTCGTCGCCTTGGCCCACATCGGCAGCAAACGCCACTACTTCACAGTCATAATTCTCTTTCAACCACGGGATAATGGCCGAGGTATCCAAACCGCCTGAATAGGCTAAAACAACTTTTTTGATTGATTGTGCAGTCACGAAATTTCTCTCTTATTTAAACAAACTAATTAATATGGCGTTTTGTGCATGCATTCTGTTTTCAGCTTGCTGCAATAATAATGAATAGCCGCTATCCATCAACTCACTGGTAATCTCTTGTCCGCGATGCGCGGGCTGGCAATGCAGCACATATTTAGCACCGGATTGATTGAACTGCGACATATTTAACTGATAAGGCATAAAGGCCTGTTCAATTTCTTCCAGCTTAGTGTTATCACCCATGGAAATCCATGTGTCAGTGTAAAGTACATCAACGCCGTTCAAGTCTTCAATCTGGCTACTGACGGATATTTTGCCACCATGCTTAGCGGCAAGTTCTTGGGCTTTGGCTACCATGGCTGGATCGGGGAAATACCCTTCAGGGCAAACCGCTCTTACTTCACAGCCTAAAATAGCTCCGACGATCATGAGTGAGTGAGTGACGTTATTGCCATCACCTACATAAGCGATCTTCAAACCTTTAACATCACCAAAGGCTTCGCTCAGGGTAAGGTAATCCGCCAAACCCTGGCAGGGGTGGTACAAATCACACAAGGCATTAATTACCGGAATATCGGCACCGGCACCCAGCTCATGCAAGGTTTGATGTTTAAATACTCGAGCCACAATACCATCGGCCCAACAAGCCAGATTGCCGCCGATATCTTTGAGGGTTTCACGACCGGACAACTGACCATCCTGACAATCCAGATAGACAAAATGACCACCCAGTTTATTGATCCCAATATCAAAACTGACGCGAGTACGTAAAGATGGCTTTTCAAATAATCCCACAATGGATTTACCGGCTAATACCTGACTATATTTGGCCGGATTAGCCTTAAAATCTTTGGCTAGATTGAGTAATTGGTTGATCTGTTCTGCGCTGTGTTCGGCGAACGTTAATAAACCTTGCTGCATTTAACTCTCCTTCACTGATTCAGCGCTGACACTGACGTTAATTTGATTATTCGCATCGGGGTAGATTGTGGTTCCCACCGCCTCGATTTGACTGAGTTCAGCCAGTTTTTCCGGTGACTTCCAGCCCGCGATAATGACCGGTTTGCCAATTAAATTAGCGGTTGCTAATGCGGCGTTCACCTTAACAGCCATGCCATCAAGGATCACTTGTTGTTCAATCAACTGTTGAATTTTTTCGCCATTTAAACTGGGGATCAACTCACGCTTAGCATCCAAAACTCCCGGCACATCGGAGAGCAATAACAGTTCCGCGCCGATACTCTGGGCCACGGCAACAGCAGCTTGATCGGCATTGACGTTCAGCAATTGACCACTTGCATCACAACCAATAGAACTGATAATTGGCACATAATGCTTGCTCAATAACAGCGTTAGCAACTCACCATTGCCCCCCAGTGCACTGCCAACGCAACCAAATTTGGCATCGAGCGCCTGACTGATGGCAATATCACCATCCGCGAGACTTACGCCTACAGCGTTAATTTGATGAGTTTTGGCCTGTGCAACTAACTGTTTATTGGCTGCACCGGACAGCGCACCTACCACAAACGCAATTTGATCTTGAGGAGTAACTCTTAATCCATCAATTTTTATTGATTGCTTGCCCAAGGCGGTTAACCACTGTTCCACCAGTGAGCCGCCACCGTGTACCAACAAAATCGGCCGAACTTGCTGCAATTGCGCAATAACAGCAAATAACTTGATGAGATGCTCTTGGCTATCCAACAAGGCTCCGCCGACTTTAATCACCAATGGTGACAAGCCTTGGCGACTCATAACGGCAACCCGCTGTTTTTGTCCAGACCAAAACTCAGGTTGGCACATTGCAATGCTTGTGAAGCCGCTCCTTTAAGCAAGTTATCAATAGCACTACAAATCACCAGATAACCGCTGGCAGAATCATATTTCCACCCCAAGTCACAGCGTCCGGTATTGACGACATCTTCAACTTTAGGGAAGGTCTTGCGTAATTGAATTTGCGGATTATTGGCATAAGCCTGATTAAAGGCGTCATCGATCTGCTGTTGTGTCACACCGGCATTTAATTTAACCGTGATGGTCGCCAAAATTCCCCGTTTAAAATTACCTAAGTGCGGCGTGAAGATCACAGGAGTGCCCAACCAGCTTTCAATTTCAGGTTGATGACGATGACTCAACACACCATAAGCCTGTAAACTGACTTCACAGAAACTACTGTTCAACGCGGCCTTCCGTCCGGCACCACTGACGCCAGACACCGCATTAATCACCGGACGCACCTGGCTATCCAGCAATTGATTCTCGAATAAGGGTTTGAGTGCCAATAAAGACGCCGTGGGATAACAGCCTGGCACCGCTACCACCTTGGCGCCAGCCAATGCATCGGCATGCCAGTCCACCAAACCATAAACAGCCTGCTCAAGTAATTGCTGATGTTGATGGGTGAATCCATAATGACTGGCAAAAATGTCACGATCTTTAATTCTGAATGCGCCGGACAAGTCCATTACCCGCGCTTTGCCCGAGGTTAATAATGGCATAATGTCATGGCTGAATTCATGGGGAGTCGCCAGGAAAATAACATCCATTTCCTCTGCCATCGTTTTTAATTTCGCTTGTGTACCAGCTTGCAAAACCCAATCCGCCATAACTGGGCGCTGCGGGTACAGCTCACCCATTGTTTTACCTGCATCGGCGCTATTTTCAGATACAAATAAAGCTTCCAGCGAATACTCGGGATGCGCTAGCAATAAACTAATCAGCTCAACACCAGCGTAACCACTGGCACCAAAAATACAGGATTTTATTTTCATATCAGACTTAATAAGGTTTTGTTAAATTATAGAAAAATTAAAAAAGACAGCGTGACTAACTATTCCTTTAGCTAGGATCGTCGCTGAAATAGGGAGATCGCCTGTATCCGTATGTTGGCATTAATCGGTTTCATTTAATATTAAGATTGCGTTAAATCAAGATTACGTTAAGAATGCCACTACAAACATATTTATTCAACTTTTTTGCATAATTATTTGGTGTTTATACAATGAATTTTTTACAGCATTACCAAAATATCATCGCAATGCCGACAATTAGCGCCTTTGATGAAGGGTTAGACCAGTCGAATCATGTGCTGATTCAGTATCTGGCCGAGCATTTTGCTAATTTAGGATTCGAAATATCTATTCAACCTGTGCCTGAGACACGGAATAAATTTAATTTAGTTGCCAAAATCGGCTCGGGAACCGGTGGTTTGCTGCTTGCCGGTCATTCCGATACCGTGCCGTTTGATGAAGGGAAATGGAATTCAGATCCGTTTACCTTGCTCGAACAGGACAACCGTTTGTTCGGTTTGGGTACCTGTGACATGAAGGGTTTTTTCGCTTTTATATTAGAGGCTCTCAGAGATATTCCACTGAATAAACTGCAAAAACCGTTATATATTTTAGCCAGTGCGGATGAAGAAACGTCCATGGCAGGGGCGCGCTTTTTTGCCAGTCAGCAATGGTGTAAACCCGATGTGGCAATCATCGGCGAACCAACTGAACTCAAGCCCATATATAAACATAAAGGCCACATGGCCCATAGCCTTAATATAAAAGGTCAGGCCGGTCATTCCAGCGCGCCAGCCAAAGGGGTTAATGCCATCGAGATTACCTACCAGGCAATAGGCGAATTATTGAAGCTCAAACAACAGTTAGCGGCTCGATTGGATAGCAGTTTTGACGTACCTGAAGCGACCATGAATTTGGGTCATATTCATGGCGGAGATGGCGAGAATCGCATCTGCGGGCATTGCCAACTTAATTTTGATATTCGTTTATTACCCGGTATGTCCGATGAACAAGTCATCAATCAACTGGATGAATTGTTAGCGCCGTTGCAGCAACAGTGGCCAGGGCGGATCACTCGCGAATTGATGTACGCCACCGTGCCGTCTTTTTCCTGCCGTCAGGAAGCCGACATTATCCAACTCGCCGAGAAACTAACCGGATTCAAGGCACAAAGTGCCAACTATTGTACCGAAGCTCCGTTTATTAGTTCATTGGGCTGTGACACGCTGGTATTAGGGCCGGGCAGCATTAATCAAGCACATCAACCAGATGAATTTTTAGCGCTGGACTACATTGATCCGACTGTCACGTTATTGCGTAAAATGATTGGACAGGTTTGTTTGCCACCATCAAACGCTTAATCGCAGCAAACAAAATGACAACGACGCTACTTGCAAGCTAAGCCGCTTTAAGGCTTAGCAATCAAATAGTTATGCGATTTATTGATTTTAGGTATATATTTTCCATTGGAACACATTTGCATTATTCACTCACTCAGGCATCAATAAGGAAAAATAATATGCGCCATGCTCTGATATTATGCGCCTTAGTTGGATTGCTGGCAGCCTGCCAGCCTAACGATTCAACGTCGCAGTCCACCACCAAAACACCGGAAGCGGCAAAAGCCAAGCTCACCGAAACTCAAAGACTCAATCGCTGGTTTGCCAAAAAATACGAAGAAAAATTGCAAATGAGTCCGATTGAAATGACCTTTCTGGGCCGCAAAGACAAATATGACCAAATCGATGATATGTCACTGGCCGCCGAGCAAAAAATGCTAGCCTGGCAAGGTGAAACCGTCAAAGAAATGAAGGCTAACTTTGACTATGACAAATTGGATTTGGAAGCGAAAACCTCCTACGACATTTGGGTTTATCAGTACGAACTAGAGCTTGCCGGTCAGCAATTTGTGCATAACCGCTATATTTTTACTCAGATGCAGGGCATACAATCGTTTATGGCCCAATTCCTAATCAGCTTTCATAAAGTAGACGATGAAAGCGATATGCTAGCCTATAACAAACGTATTGGAGGGGTATCCACCGCCATCCATGATTTACTGACTCAAGCTCAAGTGAATACCGACCATTCAGTGCGTCCTCCTCGCTATGCGTATGAAGCCGTAATCAAAGAAGCCACTGCGCAAATTACCGGCAATCCGTTTACTCAAAGTGATGACGATTCACCACTATGGGCGGATGCCAAAGCCAAGATTCTGGCTTTAATGGCCGATAAAAATGTTAGCGAAGAACGCGCGAATGAAATACTGCAAGAAACCAAGCAGGCATTACTGACTGAATTTCAACCCGCCTATCAGGAATTGATCGACTGGTTCTCTAAAGATATGCCCAACAGTGATGAACAAGCTAAAGGGGCAGCAAGCTTGCCTGATGGGATGGCTTACTATAACTATCAATTGCAAAAAAGTACCACGACCCATTTAACTGCCGATGAAATCCATCAATTAGGTTTAAATGAAGTCGAACGTCTTACCGCAGAAATGGAAGCAATAAAAAACAAAGTCGGTTTTGATGGAGATCTTCATGCATTCTTCGAATTTATTCGTACCGACGATCAATTTTTCTATCCGGATACTGACGAAGGACGTCAAGCCTATCTGGATGATGCCCAAGCCTATCTGGATTTTATTAAACAAAAACTACCGGAATACTTTGGCACCTTACCTAAAGCCGATTTAATCGTAAAACGGGTGGAGGCCTTCCGCGAACAACCCGGTGCAGCACAGCATTATTTCCCCGGTACTCCGGACGGATCGCGCCCCGGCATTTACTATGCTCATTTATCCGATATGCGTGCCATGCCCAAAAACGAAATGGAAGCAGTGGCTTATCATGAAGGTCTGCCCGGGCATCATATGCAAATTTCTATTGCTCAGGAACTCACCTCGGTACCTGAATTCAGAACTCAAGCCGGATTTACCGCTTATATAGAAGGCTGGGCGCTATACGCAGAATTACTCGCCAAAGAAATGGGCGCTTACCAGAACGATTATTCGGATTTTGGCCGACTCATCACTGAAATGTGGCGCGCCGTGCGTTTGGTAGTTGATACCGGTATTCATGCCAAGGGCTGGAGTGAAGAACAAGCGATTGCCTACTTTAAGGAAAAAACGCCCATTGCCGCCGAAGCGATAAAATCTGAAGTTCGCCGTTATACGGTGTTGCCGGGACAGGCGACATCTTACAAAATCGGTATGCTTAAGATACTCGAATTGCGCCATATGGCCGAACAGCAGCTCGGTGAAAAATTTGATATCCGAGCCTTCCACGATACTGTACTAGATGGTGGTGCACTGCCTCTGGAGATTTTACAACGACGTATCGAAAACTGGATCGAAGAAGTTAAAACCGCGGCTTAACTACCAACCCGTGGTCCGGAGTATTTCCGGGTCACGGGTTTCAATCGCATAATTTTAATTTCTGATTGAATCTCTGCCTACATTACATGCCATAATAACCCCCTATGCGTATTTCACGATCAAACAGATTAATGACGAAAAGCTTTCTGCGATGGCACTGGTTCATTATCCTGTTTATTCACCAAGCGGTAGCCGATACTATGCCTGAAGCGTTTCCTTTATCTGTTGAAGCACATCTAGAACAGCAATACCCCGAACAAATTGTCCCTTTTTGGCAGCAACATATCATCACCGGTAATTTCACTGGCGTAAATAATATAACCATTGAATATGCCTATGTGATTAACCCTGATGCAATCGGCAGCATTGTGATTTCCTCTGGCCGGATTGAGACCTTGTTAAAATACAAAGAAGTCATTTATGACCTGTATCACAATGGTTATTCGGTTTTTATCAACGATCACCGTGGCCAGGGATTATCAGGCCGCATGATTGAAGATCCGCAGCGAGGCTATGTCGATGACTTTAATGATTACGTCGATGATTTAAAACAGTTTTACACTCAGGTGGTGCAACCTCATTCCAAGCATAAACCCAAATTGCTGTGTCATTCTATGGGTGGTGCGATTGGGGCGTTATATGTGTTGCGTTATCCCGATGATTTTTCTGCCGTGGCGTTTTCTTCGCCCATGTTTGGAATAAAGTCACCATTGCCCGATTGGCTTGGTACGCCGTTAATTAGCTCCGGCCTTGCGCTCAACGGGCTATTTTCAGATAAGAGCTGGTATTTTATCGGGCAGACGGATTACCTTTCGGTTCCCTTTGC
This sequence comes from Neptunicella sp., assembly GCF_048268085.1. Classification (NCBI taxonomy): domain Bacteria; kingdom Pseudomonadati; phylum Pseudomonadota; class Gammaproteobacteria; order Alteromonadales; family Alteromonadaceae; genus Neptunicella; species Neptunicella sp. Next base: position 64,369 of record NZ_JBLWWF010000009.1, read on the forward strand.
TGTCAATACCCTGAGTCATAGCAAACTGCGTTATAAAATATTTAGACAAGAATATGAAAACACCCCGCAAACCAAGTTAGGGGGAGTGACCTTTAAATGGCTGGATAGCGCTCTTTCAGCAATAGATTCAATTCACTTACGTGCCGCGCAAATTGCTCTGCCTACATTAGTATTGCAGGCCGGTAATGATATTATTGTGGACAATAAGGCTCAGAATGAAGTGTGTGACAACATCCCCCATTGCGCCAAAATGGTAATCGAAGGAGCCAATCACGAATTACTGATGGAAAAAGACCAATACCGTATTCCTGTCATGAACCATATTCTGACATTTTTCCAAGGTCATTAGAGGTGGCCGTCAACTAATCTTTTTTCACCACTGAAATTGGATCCTGGTGGATCAGTACATCCGCTTCTGGGATGGCAGCCATAATGTCTGCCTCGACTTTATCCGAAATCCGATGGGCATCAAATAAACTCATATCGTCATTTAGCTCTAAATGAAACTGCACAAACTTGGTCATACCCGATTGGCGAGTGCGAATATCATGCACACCATAAACCAGGGGTTGCTGCTTAACTATTTGCTCAATTTGCTGGGTAAACTCGGCAGGTAACTCTTTATCCATCAACGCCGCAGCCGATTCCATTGCAATTTCTCGTGCCCCCCAAATAAGATAGATGGCAATACCAATGGCAAACCAGCCATCCACACTGGAAAATCCTTTAGTCGTTAGCCAAATGGCTAAAAGGACGGCCATATTCATTAGTAAATCCGACTGGTAATGCATCGAGTCGGCTTTTAACGCCACCGATTGAGTTTTACGGATCGCAATACGCTGCACCAGAACCAGCAACAAAGTAATTACCACACTGAAAATAGTGGCATAGATTGCCAGTTCAGGGCGACTAACCGGATGGGGATTCTTGAGTCGATCAATACTATGAAATATCAGCAACAACGCCGAGCCAATAATAAAAGCGGCTTGCGCCAATCCGGCTAATGACTCAGCTTTACCGTGGCCAAAACGATGATCATCATCAGCAGGCATCAAGGCGTAACGCACCACAAAGAAATTGATCACTGAGGCCATCACATCAAATATCGAATCGGTTAACGACGCCAGCATCGTGGCTGAATCGGTTTGATACCAGGCGATAACCTTGACCACAATCATGCTCGCCGCTGCGACCAGCGCCAACGTGGTCGCTAATTTAACCCAAAAACCATAATGTTCGGTATGTTGATGTGACTGCATAACTGGTTGAATATTCTATCTTTAACAAACTCTGATAGGGCTAGTATAACCTGATGTAATGGCAGAAACACCGCCAGATGCGGTAAGATAATCACTTAACCTCAATACGGAGCTTATCTTGGAAAATGAACTGAATACAAAGCAAGCACTGAGCGTGTTTAATCAGGTATGTGAAAAAGGTGAGAAACGCGAGACCCATTATTACTATCAGGACATGGAAGCCTGGCATGATTTTGATGGTTACACCTGCTTTTTAAAATTTAATCAGGTCACACTGACCCTGTATTTTCATGGCAAATATAATTTGGATTATAGCGATAATGGTCAACTTGAAAGTTTTCTGCGCAAATTGGCTAATATGAGTAAAAAGTAGCGTAGTCCGCACCGGATGAGATAAATTTACCCTATTGCGCTTTTCCTATGCTGGCGCCTATTTTTGCTGACTTACCGTGTTATTAACGGCTAACAACATAATGAGAATTCAATGCTGGATATTGTTTTATATCAACCTGAAATTCCCCCTAATACTGGCAATATTATTCGTCTGTGCGCAAACACTGGCTTTGCATTACATTTAATCGAACCCTTGGGTTTTGATTGGGAAGACAAAAAAGTACGTCGTGCCGGACTGGATTATCATGAATTTGCCAATGTGAAGCGTTATCCCGATCTGGAGAGTTACCTGGCACAGCGACAACCCAAAAGACTATTTGCCTGTACCACCAAAGGCACGGCCAATTTTGCAGATGCTCAATATCAGGCAGGTGACGCATTATTATTTGGCCCTGAAACCCGCGGTCTTCCAATGGATATTATCGATTCCCTCCCCATGGAGCAGCGATTACGCATTCCTATGTTGCCTAATAGTCGTAGTATGAATTTATCTAACGCCGTTTCAGTATTTGTCTATGAAGCCTGGCGCCAACTGGATTTTTCCGGCGCCGTATAGTCATCAGGGTAACGGATCGTTGTTGACCGTTACCCTAACCTGTCTGCCGAAATTGTTATGAAAACAATCGGTGATGCGGTTGTTGATAACCATTTTGTTGACGGTGTTCCATTCGCTGTTGCAGTTTTTGCTGTTGTTGCGGAGTCAGAACTTGCCAAATATTGTGTTTGTTTTCTGCCCGTGCAACCGCAAAGGCTACCATTTTAGGCACACTCTGCTGTTGCAGACGTTGCCATTCCTGTTCATTTAACTGTTCACTGGTGATCAAGGCACGCTGCTGCTGTTTGATGACCTGCATTTCACTATGGAATGTTTCACTTATTGCTTGCATATCACCGCGCAGCAATTTGATCTGCTGCTTTTGGGCATCGCTTAATTCTAGCCGGCCTAAACGTGGTTCATCCCGATGATGAAGTTCAACGAAAAAATCTCTCTCCTCGGCTAAGTCTGCCCATTTTTGCTTCTGTTGTTCAGTTAATTGACTCCAGATCGAGTGCAGCATCTGGGCTTTTTGCCATTGCTTTTGCGTCTTTTGCTGCATATCACTATTGAATAGCTCCGTTATTGCGGTTTGATCAAAACGGTCTGATTGAATCAATGATTTAAGTTGTTCACCCACGCGGTAACGATCTTGCCAATACTCATGGCCGCTTTCTCGTCCTTGCTTAACGAGTTCATGAATAGCCTGTCGTTGCTCCGTTGTAAGTGCTAACTGGCTAAGTACTCCTCGCAATCCGGCAGGTTTACCACCATCAGGATGAGCCAAAACAGGTTGTGAAAATAATGCCGCCACTAACAATAATGACGTAATGGGTTTAATAAATTTAGGTAGAACTTTAATCTGTTGCATATTAATTCCTCTTTCGAATAGTCGAATACAGCTTAGGCGTTACAATGCAAAGTTACGCAAAGCAACTGTAAAGCTTGTGTAAAGGTGAGGCGAAATCCTTTTGCATATTATGCTTAGCCAGTAGCATTAGGGTTATCTAAGTTAGGAGTCACATTGATGCAGCCCAAATCCATTCTATTGATCGATGATGATCTGGAACTGACTGACCTGTTAACCGAATACCTGTCACCACAAGAGTACAGCATTGCAGTGGCACATGATGGGCAAAGCGGTTTGGCCATGGCAACGTCTTCTAATCATTTTGACCTGATCCTATTGGACGTAATGTTACCGGTGATGGACGGCTTTGAGGTGTTAAAAAAACTGCGTCAAACCCATTTAACTCCGGTACTGATGTTAACCGCCAAAGGAGATGACTTTGATCGTATTTTCGGTCTGGAATTGGGCGCAGATGATTACCTGCCCAAACCATTTAATCCCCGTGAGCTTTCAGCTCGAATCAAGGCAATTGTGCGTCGCATAGACAATCTGGCCAATCATACCCAAATGTTATCGATCAATAGTGTTGAACTGTCATTAAATCCAACTAATCAAAGTTTGCAATGCAACGGCCAACCTGTCGAATTGACCGGCACTGAATTCGGGGTGTTACAGATTTTAATGAGTCATGCCGGTACATTAGTGAGTAAACAACAACTTAACGAACAAGTTTTAGGACGCAAACTGGCCGCCTTCGATCGCAGTATCGACATGCATGTCAGTAACCTACGCAAAAAACTCGCTCAATATAGCGATAAAGAAAAAATCAAAACCGTACGTGGATCCGGATACATCTTTATCGAGTCGCTACTATGATATCGCTCACCAAATTCAATCCGTTAAACAGTCTATTTGGACGAATTTTTTTGTGGTTCTGGTTAGCGATGTTGCTGATTATTTTCAGTACCGCGTGGATTGCCAGACAGATCGCCATGGAAAGAACGTTGCAGCCCATGCAAAGTCAGGATCAGCAAATCCTGACTAACTCGGTAAAACGGTTAAATCAGTATATTGAAAAGCGCGACAAGCGAGATCTGGAAAAACAGGAAATATCCCAGTTACTTGGTCGTTTGGGATCTCGCAGCCATTCAAACTGGTTATTACTCAATCCACAAAATAACCAATTTATTTATGGCTTTGCACCACAACACTTACCGATGCAGGACGTATTTTTAGATCTGATCGACCAGCCTTCTGCGTTTTCAATCATGCTGCCTGGATGGAGGTTTATCGGACCGGCTACAATTACCATCGATCAACAACACTATCGGCTGTTCGTGGGTAAACGCTTGCCCCCGACCTTTTTTCGCGATATGAAGCATCAGCCTCCCATTTTATTGATCGGCATTGCTATCTTAATCAGTGGCTTATTGTGCTTATTGCTCACTTGGTCTCTGGTAAAACCGTTACGCCGCCTCAAATCAGCCGCGATTAAAATGGCGGCGGGTGATTTAACTACCCGCTCGGGTGAAACCCGTTATCGACACGATGAAATTGGCCAGCTTGGACGAGAGTTTGATCAAATGGCGACTCAACTTGAGCAACTGGTCACCGGCCAAAAACGCATGTTAGCTGATATATCCCATGAACTTCGCTCACCACTAGCCCGGTTACAGGTTGCTATTGGTATTGCCCAGCAAAACGCTGAACAGGAAATTCCGCAGTTGCAACGAATCGAAACCGAGGCGCAACGGATTGATGCCATGTTGGCGCAAATTTTAGCCCTGTCACGATTGGATGCTCAGCAAAACAAGATTGTTTTTCAGCCTGTTCAGTTAGATACCCTACTAGAACCGCTAATCGATGATGCCATTTTCGAAGCTAACGCGTTAAATAAAACCATCCAGACAACGCTGCTTAGTGATATTACTGTTTATGCGAACCAAGCATTACTCGCCAGCGCGATCGAAAACCTGCTACGCAATGGGATTAAATACGCGACTAATCGAGTACACATAGCCTTGCATAAAACCGCCAACAACCAGATTGAATTAACCATTATGGACGATGGACCGGGGGTTCCGGAGGCTGAGCTGGAGAAAATTTTCACTCCGTTTTATCGGACCGCAGAATCCCGCAGTCGCGACTCCGGTGGTGTAGGGCTTGGGTTAGCCATTGCCGCCAAAGCAATAGAAGGTATGGGAGGAAAACTTTTTGCGGTCAATCAGCCTGAAGGTGGACTGCAAGTTGTTATACAGTTAAAGGCGGACAAATAGCCTTAAAAAGGGGATTATTCGGTTTTTTGTGAACGTCCCAACAAAGCTAACGCGGCCTCTTTGGGTGCCTTGCCTTGGTATAATACTTGGTAGATTTGTTCGGTAATTGGCATTTCTACCTTTTCCCGTTGTGACAACAAATGTACCTCTTTAGTATTTCGATAACCTTCTACCACTTGACCAATTTCTTTCATGGCTTGTTCAATCGACTTACCTTGACCCAATGCCAAACCAAAACGACGATTACGTGATTGATTATCGGTGCAAGTGAGCACTAAGTCGCCTAAGCCGGCCATTCCCATAAAGGTTTCGGGTTTAGCCCCCAGCGCGGCACCTAAGCGAGTCAGCTCGGCTAATCCGCGGGTGATTAATGCGGTACGGGCATTGGCACCAAAACCAATACCGTCGGCTAACCCGGCCCCAATGGCAATCACGTTTTTAACCGCGCCACCTAGCTGAATACCAATAAAGTCATTGTTACGATAAACCCGGAAGGTTTTGCCGCAATGCAGCATTCTGGCAATATCATCACCAAACATTTCATCAGTGGAGGCAACAGAAATAGCCGTCGGCAATCCCGCCGCCATTTCTTTGGCAAATGTTGGGCCTGACAATACCGCCAACGCGCGTTGTTGGCCTAAAATGCCGCGGGCAACATCTTGCAATAAACCGCCTGTTTCTGGCTCCAACCCTTTGGTAGCCCAGGCGACACGATGTTGCGGGGTTAAAAATGGTTCTATTTGACGCAACATATCGCTAAACGCGTGGCTTGGCACCACCACTAATATATCTTGGCTATGTGCAAGTGCAGTGGCTAGATCCAGTTCGACATGTAACGCTTCAGGAAAAGGAGCATCCGGTAAATATTGCTGATTAATCCCGTCGCTGGCAAGCAACTCCATTTGGGCAGTATTTCTACCCCACAAACAGGTATCGATGCCATTGCGAGCAAAGCAAATAGCCAGAGCGGTGCCATAAGAGCCCGCTCCTAAAACCGTTAATTTACCGGTACATTGCTTCATGCGTCAGCAGCAGATGCATCCGCTTGCTGCTTGGCAGCTTGAGCTTCCTGAGCTCGTTTTTGCATGTAAGCGGCAAATACGGCATCAAAGTTAACCGGATTCAAATTCAGCGGTGGGAAAGTGCCACGGTTAACCATATTGGAAATGGCTTCACGGGCATAAGGGAACAAGACATTAGGGCAATATGCACCCAACATTTGTGCGCCTTGCAATTCGGGCATGTCACCGATAGCAAATAAACCGGCTTGCTGTACTTCGATTAAAAAGGCGGTTTCTTCACCTAATGATGCTGTTGCAGTAATCGACAACACGACTTCATACAAATTTTCTTCAATTTTATTGCTGCGCGTATCTACATCCAGTTTGATTTCCGGTTTCCATTCTTTTTTGAAAACCGTTGGCGCATGTGGAGCTTCGTAAGAAAGATCTTTTAAATAAATACGTTGAATGGCGAACTGTGGTGCTTGAGCCTCTGGTGCTGCTGCGGCATCAACGCCGTTGTTATTAACTTCATCAGTCATGATTATTCCTAAATTTTTTGATTTCGCCAAATGGCTAAAATAGTGGATGGTTATATATTAATATTTACCTTAGAGCGATAACAGGGGATCGAGTCCACCTCGAGCTTCTAGCATCATCATCTCATCACAACCACCGATATGCTGATCATCAATAAAGATCTGCGGTACGGTTGAACCTCCGCTCGCCCGCTCTATCATTAGCGGCCGAAGTTCTGGTTGTTGATCAATTTTATATTCTTGATAGGTAATGTTTTTTTGCGCTAATAGCGCTTTAGCCCGCATGCAATAGGGACAATATGCCTTAGTGTAAATTTCTACCTTTGCCATTTTACGCCTATTTACTTACTGGAAGATTTGCACCTAACCAAGTGTTCATACCGCCTTTGAGTACTTTCACTTGAGAAAAACCAGCTTTGAGCATTTGACCGGCAGTGCGTTTTGCCGTCATACCCATGGCACAAACTACAATAATGGGTTTGTCGCGATATTTTTCAAGTGTTCCAAAGTCAGCATTTTTAACTTGTTCGGCTTTAAGCTGCTTGGCATCCAGTATATGACCTTTTTTAAATTCCGCTGCAGGACGAATATCGACCACAACTGCGTCATTTTTATTGATCAGTAATGTTGCATCATGAGTACCAATTTCTTTGATTGGCGACATATTCGCCGAAATAAAACCAAACAGAATGGCAAAAAATAATACAACCCAAGCACCGGCTAACCAATAATGGTTACCCACAAATTCTATTAATTGCTGCATGTTGATCTTTTCCCCTTAAAAATGAATGACGGGATGGTGAAAAAATGACTGCAAAGTATATAGAAAAACCATCTTTAAACCAGCCTAAAGCTGATTCACATCGATAACTTATTGGCAGAGCTGTAAATATTTTGGCCGATAAGCACAATAACTGCGGGATCCCCTGTTGTTTATCACCCCAGTCAGGCTAAAATGGGCTGTCATCAATCACTATGGAGCTATTAAATGTCAAATCGCAAACCTTTGGTACTGATCATTATGGATGGCTGGGGCTATCGCGAAGATACCACCAACAATGCTGTTGCTCAGGCCAATACTCCGGTTCTGGACAAATTAGTTGAGCAATATCCTAATACACTAATTTCAGGTTCAGGATTAGACGTAGGTTTGCCAGACGGGCAAATGGGTAACTCCGAAGTCGGCCATGTTAACTTGGGCGCCGGTCGTATTGTTTATCAAGACTTCACCCGTATTACCAAATCTATTCAGGATGGTGACTTTTTCAGCAATCCGGTTTTGGTCGACAGTATCGATAAAGCGGTAAAGGCCGACAAGGCCGTGCATTTAATGGGGTTACTTTCTGATGGAGGCGTACATAGCCATCAGGATCACATTTTTGCCGCCATTAAACTGGCCGCTCAACGAGGTGCGAAGAAAATTTATTTGCATGCCTTTATGGATGGCCGTGACACGCCACCCAGAAGCGCTGAAGGGGCATTAAAACAAGCGGATGCTTTATTTGCAGAACTGGGTGTAGGCAAAACCGCAACTATTGTAGGTCGTTACTATGCAATGGATCGGGATAACCGCTGGGATCGGGTACAAGCCGCTTATGATCTGATGACACAAGGCAAAGGCAGCCAAGCGAACAGTGCGGTAGAAGGTTTACAAGCCGCTTATGCTAACGACAAAAATGACGAATTCGTTCCCGCCACCGTGATTGGTGACGCCGTACCAATGGAAGACGGTGATACATTATTATTTTTAAACTTCCGGGCTGACCGCGCGCGCGAAATTACTCACGCGTTTGTGGATAAAGACTTTGACGGTTTTGAACGTCAAAGCACGCCGCAACTTGCCGCCTTTGTCATGCTTACCCAATACGCTGCGAGTATTGATGCCCCTATCGCCTTTGCACCAGAAGAATTAAAAAATGTAATGGGTGACTGGTTGGCCCAGCATCACAAAACCCAATTGCGTATTTCTGAAACCGAAAAATATGCCCATGTTACCTTTTTCTATAGTGGTGGCCGGGAAGAACTCTATGACGGTGAAGAACGCATTTTGGTGCCTTCTCCCGATGTAGCAACCTATGATTTGCAACCAGAAATGAACTCAACCGAACTGACCGACAAGCTGGTAGGGGCGATCGAATCAGGCAAATTTGATGTGATTATTTGCAACTATCCAAACGGTGATATGGTTGGTCATACTGGCGTGTTATCAGCGGCGATAAAAGCGTGCGAAGCAGTAGACCATTGTATTGGACGGGTTACCGAAGCCTTACAAAAGGTCGGTGGCGAATGTCTGATTACAGCCGACCATGGGAATGCCGAAAAAATGGTTGATGCAGACAGTGGTCAGGCACATACCGCCCACACCAGTGGACCGGTACCCTTTATTTATTTTGGTCGTGATGCCAATGTACGTAGCGGAGGCACCTTAAGTGACGTGGCTCCTACTATGTTACATCTGATGGGTATGCCTCAACCGGCTGAAATGACAGGCACCCCGATCATGACACTAAAAGACTAGGTAAGCGGCTGTTGCCCTATTTATCTTGCGTTAAGTTGAACACATGGCGACACTGCCTTTTCGCGGGCGCCATGCTGTTTTGTTGTGTGGCTCATAGCCAAGAAGAAGACAAGCAACAGCTGCAAGATTTACAACAGCAAATCAAACAAAAGCAAAAACTGATTGAATCAAATCTAGCCACCGCCAAAGAACTCCAGGCTCAACTACAAAAACAAGAATTAGCTATCGCCAGCAGTGCCAAAAAGTTAGATGAAACAGGCAAACAACTGGCCGATAACCAGCAGCAACAAAACGCGTTAACAGAACGACAAAAAAAACTACAAAAAAAACAGGCTCAACAAGAAGCAGTGTTAGCCAAACAACTGCGTTCTGCTTATATGGCCGGTAATCATGACTACGCAAAAATGATATTTAATTTGCAAAGTGCCAGTAAATTTGAACGCATGCTGACCTATTACCAGTATCTCAACGCTGAACGTCAGCAACAAATAGATGAGTTCAAGCAACTGGGCATTGAACTCGATGATATTGCCAAGCAACTGATTAGCAAACAGCAACAACTAGAATCATTGCAAGCAGAACAAAAACAGCAACAGAAACAACTCGCAGCCCAGCAAAAATCACGACAGGTCACCTTGGCATCGCTGAATAAAAAGATTGACTCGGAAGCGGCCAAAGTCGAGCAATTACAAATCAATGAGCAAACCTTGTTACAAGCTTTGCAGGCTGCTCAAGAGCGCGCTGAACGACAAAGTTCCACAGGGGCGGTGTCGCTAGTCGGATTAGGCAAATTAAAAGGCCACTTGCTACATCCGGTAAAAGGTCAGATGCGCAGACTGTTTGGCGATAGGCGACAAGGGCAAGTACGCTGGAAAGGCATATTGATTTACAGCAATGAAGGCGCACCGGTACAGGCCGTTCAGGATGCCCAGGTGTTATATGCCGACTGGTTAAAAGGCTTTGGATTGGTGATTGCGCTGGATCACGGTGAAGGGTATATGAGTTTATACGGACATAATCAAGCACTACTAAAAGAAGTGGGCGAAACCGTGCGAAAAGGCGATACCATAGCATTGGTGGGACAAAGCGGAGGACAGTCTCGTCCCGGACTATATTTTGAGATTAGGCATAAAGGTTCACCGGTGAACCCCAGTCAATGGCTTAGCCGTTAACAGCAGACGGATTGATGAAACGAACGATACTATTTTTAATGAGCTACAGTTGTGCATTTTTGTTGCACGCTGGCAGTATTGCCTTAATTATCGATGATATGGGTAATAGCCGAATCGATGAAAGTGCCTTCGATTTACCTGCTGCAGTAACGTTTGCAATTTTGCCACACACGCCTTTTTCGGCCGAATTTTCCCATCGTTCAGCACAGCAAAACCGTGAAGTGATGTTACACATGCCAATGGAATCATTGGCTGGCAACAATCCCGGTCCCGGAACAATTACCTCAGCCATGCAACCGGAATTAATCACGCGAAAGTTACAAAGTGCCTTAGACGATATTCCCAATGCAGTGGGGATCAATAATCACATGGGCAGCAAACTTACCCAACTGACTTTGCCAATGTCCACCACTATGGACTTTTTGCGCAAACGAGGACTATTTTTTGTGGATAGCCGCACCACCCGATATAGCAAAGCTGAAAAAATTGCCCATAAAACCGGAGTATTAGCCTGGCACCGTAATGTATTTATTGATCACACTTTAGATCCGGTACAAATGAATATTCAGTTTCAGCGCCTGGTCAAGATCGCCAAAAAATATCGGCAGGCGGTTGGCATTGCTCACCCACACCCGATGACTATCCAATTTTTACAACAGCATTTGCCCGAGCTTCACGCGGCCGGAATTGAGTTAATTCCCGCCAGTCAGATCTTTGATTTTCGCGCTGAACATCTGTTGCTGGCCAACAAACACGAAAAGCAGCCCGCTACGCCTAAAGCAGTTCAACTGGCACCGGATAGTCAATGAAGATAGACAACAAAACCATCTGGCTCACAGGAGCATCCTCTGGAATTGGCGAAGAGCTGGCTCGGCAACTGGCCGATCAAGGAGCACTGTTAATCCTGTCGGCACGTAATGCTGAAAAACTCCAGCAGCTTAAAAATGAGCTCACCAATAGCCAACAGCATAGTATTGTGCCACTGGATTTATCCCGACCTGAAACCGTAGCCGCTTTGGTTGACCAGCAGCTAGCAGCAGGGTTACAGGTTGATATGCTAATTAACAATGCGGGTTTATCCCAACGGGGCAGCGCACGCGATACATTACTGCACGTACAGCGCAATGTAATGGAAGTGAATTATTTTGGCACGATTGCCCTCACCCAAGCATTGTTACCGACGCTGCTCAACCAACAGGGCATGATAGTGACCATTGCCAGTGTGGCAGGTAAGGTTGGCGGTAAAGGTATGTCCGGTTATTCTGCTTCTAAGCATGCCATTATCGGCTATATGGATTGCCTTAGAGCAGAAGAATCCCCTAACGGCTTAAAGGTCTTAACGGTTTGCCCTGGTTTTGTGCAAACCAATATCTCGGTGAATGCGTTAGCGGAAAATGGGCAAGCGGTTGGACAAATGGTCGATTCGATTAAAAATGGCATCCCTGTTCAGCGCTGTGCTGAAAAAATAATTCACGCCATTGTGGCCGATAAAAATGAAATTGTTATTGGCACTGGAATTAGTCGATTAGCCCCTGTGATTAAACGTTTTTCCCCTAATTTATTGTTCAAATTAGCCGCCGCTAAAAACGTTCGCTAGGACATATTTACAGTACTCGCCTCGGTAGGTTATTAAAATAGCCGTTTGCATGACTGACGAAATGTTATATTATAACGTTAATTAATCATTCAGGCAGATAAGTACATTTCATTATGACCATCACTAAAAATGGGATCCTTGATAAAGTAGGCATTTGGATCAGCAGCTTATGTGCTGTTCATTGTCTTGCCTTGCCCATTTTATTGCCTATTGCTCCTTTAATCGGAGCCAGCTTTTTTGCTGATGCCTGGTTTGAACGTACAATACTGTCTCTTTCATTACTGGTAGGATTTTGGGCATTATTTTCCGGTTTTTATCGCTACCATCGACAGTTATATCCACTATATAGCTTGAGTGTTGGTGGTTTGATTTACTGGAATAAAGGCATGTTTGGTGACGCCTACGAACCTCTCACTATTGCGGTAGGCGCCTTCCTGTTAATCAGTGCGCATATTGTTAATCTTAAGTTATGCAGTGATTGCAAAGCCTGTGAGGATCATTAGGTTAGCCTAAAAACTCTCCCGTATATTGATGCGCCCTGCGTATTAGCGCTTTATCCGGCGTGTTAGTAAAAAAACCATCGACTCCCATTAATGCTAACTGATCCAAATCGGCAATTTCATCCACGGTAAACACATATACCTGCAGTCCCCGTTGTTTTGCATCCTGAATAAATTTAGGTTGGACACAATTAATATCTATATGTATCGAAAGTGCATTCAATTGCTGGGCAAACAAGGCATAGTCGAGCGGACAAGATGAGGTTAATGCACCAATCTGAATATCAGGACGTAATTGTTTTATTTCAAATAATAAATGATGATTAAATGAAGAAAGCAAAAATTGATGCAATTGAAAATTAAGCTGTTCTACCGCATCGTCTATATGTTTAAGCACCGGCAGCACATCGTTGATACCTTTAAGCTCAATATTTAACGAACACTGGCCATTCAGGCATTGCATCGTTTCCCATAACGTGGGAATTTGTTGCCCCATTCCCGCATCCAGTTTACGTAATTGCTCAAAACTATAATCGCTAAGCTGCCCCTGGGTTTTGGTGGTACGCTGTAGCCAGCGATCATGGATCACCAACAATTGATCACCGACAGAATGAATATCAATCTCAATCCCATCCACCCCCAAAGCAATGGCTTTTTCAAATGCAAGCAGGGTATTTTCCGGAGCGGCGGCACTCGCTCCACGATGAGCAATAATCAGCATAAAAACCCTCTCTTAATCTGAGTTGAGGTTATGTAACTTATGAGCGTTGATAGTTTCGTAGATAGCGGCTGAGATTACCAGTAAGCCACCCACAATAGTTTGCCAGTCCGGTTTTTCATCAATCACAATCATTGCCATCGTGACACCATAAAAAGGCTGCATACAGGCAACTAATGAAAAGGTTTTGGCGCGCAAATGTTGCAGGGAGGCGGCAATAAGCGCATGAGGAGCAGCCGTACAAACGGTGCCTAATAAGACAAGTAATCCCAAAGTGGATGTCGATGCATTAGCAATATCCGGGGAGATAAAAAAGACTAAACAGGCAGCAATGACCAACGTTTGATAAGCCATCGCATGGGCACCGGAATAGTGATTAAAATATTTTCGATGGATTAAATTACGCAAGGAATACAAGCAAGCGGATAAAATTCCAATACAGATACCCAGCGTAATATCATTGTCCAGTGACACATCCGGTACAATCAAAAAGATGCCAAAAAATACCACCATAGCACTGAAAATATCCTGCCAAACCAGCTTTATACCTTCAAAGAACGGTTCTAAAAACACCGTTATAACCGGAAAGGTAAACAGGGCAATCATGCCCACAGAGACTGACGAATATTGCATCGCGGCAAAATAGGTAACCCAATGCACGGCCATCAATAGCCCAAGTAAAATGGCGATACCGTAGTCTTTGAGACTGTACAATTTTAGCGACCCTTTGGTTAGCTTCACCAATATAATCAGGGTAATAGTTGCCACAATTGAACGGCCAAACGTAATATCCGTCGCCGATAGCGGGATAACTTTCGAAAATAACGCGGTAAAACCTAGCAGCATTACTGCCAGGTGAAGCGAATAGAGACTGCGACTAACCGGATTCACGGGATCAAGGTGGCCAGGGTTTGTCCTAGTCGAGTTTGATCACCCGCCTGTAAAGATTCAAAATCCAGCATATCTGGCGAGAATACCGCCACCACTGTAGAGCCTAATTTGAATCGGCCCATTTCCTCTCCTTTTTTCAAGGTAATGGCATGTTTACCACGAGCAGGGTAGGTCCAGTGATTGACTTTACTACCGGTGGGTGGCGTGACCGTTCCGGCCCACACGGTTTCAATGCTAGCGACAATGGTAGCGCCAACTAATACCAAGCCCATTTTGCCAAATTTGGTATCAAACAACGCCACTACTCGCTCGTTGCGAGCAAACAAGCCAGGAACATTAGCCGCCGTTAACGGATTTACCGAAAACAGCTCGCCCGGCACATAAATCATATCGGTTAAGGTGCCTGTTACCGGCATATGAATACGATGATAATCGGTAGGAGCCAAATAAATAGTGGCAAATTTACCGTCAACAAAGGGTTCAGCAAGCAATTTATCGCCACCCAATAAAGCCGTTAAGCTGTAATGATGGCCTTTAGCCTGAAAAATCTGCTCCTGTTCAATATCCCCCATCTGACTGATGGCACCATCCACAGGCTGAACCATTGCCAAGGGATCCTGATTGATCTCCCGTACACCGGGCTTCAATTCCCGGGTAAAAAATTCATTAAAAGTAGGGTAATAGCTGGGATCAGAATGTAATGCTTCGTCCATATCGACTTTATACTGCTTGATAAACAGCTTAATTAGCCAAGTAGTTAATATTCCCGCACGCGCAGCGGCGAGCTTACCCACCAAGCGAGAAAGCGCATGTTTAGGCATAATATACTGAAGTTTTACTTTTAGATTATCAGACAAAACGGTACTTCCTGTGATTTGAATCGATATTTTAACCTATTCTAACTTAGATCAGATTAACTATTATTTTTTATCCGTCGAATATGCTGGACGATGCTCATTCAACCCGCCCAGTATTTTATGATAACTATCAAAACGCTGTTGACTTATTTTACCCTGATCCACTGCTTCACGTAGCAAGCAACCCGGATCATCCTTGTGTTTGCAATCCCGGAATTTACAGCCGCCAAGATAATCACGAAACTCAATAAACCCGGATGTTAAACGTTCAATGGGCAAGTGCCATAATGAAAATTCACGCACGCCCGGCGAATCAATTAAATCGCCACCGGCTGGGATATGTAATAATTTTGCAGCGGTAGTGGTGTGCTGGCCTAAACCGGAATTATCCGAAACATCACCGATGATTTCCTCGGCATCAGGCAATAGCTGATTAATCAAACTGGATTTACCCACCCCCGACTGACCAACAAAAATACTGGTTCGATCTTTTAATAATGCGGCTAGTTCCGGCATACCTTCACCGGTCTTGCAGCTTAAATAAAGCAGTGGATAACCAATATCCTCATATAATGCCAATTGCGCCTCGACGTCTTCACGCTGTTCGGCTGACAATAAATCCACTTTATTCAGCAGAATTACCGGTGGAATTTCCACATCTTCCGAGGCAACCACATAGCGATCAATAATATTCAGTGACAATGCAGGTAACACTGAACTGACAATAATGATTTGATCGATATTCGACGCAATCGGTTTCACTCCGTCGTAATAGTCCGGGCGGGTCAATACCGATGAACGAGGTTCAACCGCTTCAAGTACACCACTGACATTGGCGTTGGAATCATTACCGGGCCGAAACAAAACCCGATCACCGCACACCACATCTTGAATATTACGTCGAATATGACAACGATAGATCTGCTGATCAGCTTCAATATCGGCATGCTGACCAAAACGGCCAATCACAATACCGGCTTGCTGTTCGCCTAATTGCTCGTCAGCCAGTAAATCTGCCGGTTGTGCCAATCGCTTTTGCAAATTGGATGACACACGGCGTTTTTGTCGTTGAGTGAGTTTGTTTCTTTTTGCCACAATATCTACGGTTGGATTATAGTAAGCCGCTATAATACCCTGCCCATCTGCGGATTGACACTGACTAAGGATTTTTACCCATGACTCTGAGCAAAACCAATTTGGTTTGGATCGATTTAGAAATGACCGGACTGGATCCCGATAGCGATAAAATACTGGAAATCGCCACCATTGTGACCGATTCTGAGCTAAATGTATTGGCTGAAGGTCCGGTACTGGCAATCCACCAACCAGACAACGTCTTAGACGGCATGGATGAGTGGTGCACGACTACCCACGGTAATTCAGGCCTTACTCAACGTTGTAAAGACAGTCAGGTTGATGAAGACCAAGCCGTGCGCCAAACCATTCAGTTTCTTGAAAAATACGTAGGCAAAGGCGATTCACCTTTGTGTGGTAATAGCATTGGCCAGGATCGCCGTTTTATGTTCCGTCATATGCCTACACTGGAAGCGTATTTTCATTATCGTAGTATTGACGTTAGTACCATTAAGGAACTGGTTCGACGCTGGCAACCGGAGTTACTCGACGGTTTTAGCAAAAAAGGCGTACATCTGGCGTTAGATGATATTCGCGAGTCTATTGCCGAATTGGCGTATTACCGCCAACACGTTTTTAAAATATGATAAACGGGATCGTCGTATCCCTATTTTCAGCACATTTACTGCGCATTTAGACAGGTTTAACTCAATTAAGGCTTGCGTCTGGCGATTATTTTTGTAAAATGCGCGTCCGCTTATTGTTGTAGGCGCTAGAAAATTTAATCATGCGGGAATAGCTCAGTGGTAGAGCACAACCTTGCCAAGGTTGGGGTCGCGAGTTCAAGTCTCGTTTCCCGCTCCAAATTTTCTAAACTCAATCAAGACAGGATGTTTTGATAGCAGATATTCAGGCAACAAGTTAACCCTGAATGATCTAAACAGGGATTTAGTTTTCAATGACTTCTATATGCGGGAATAGCTCAGTGGTAGAGCACAACCTTGCCAAGGTTGGGGTCGCGAGTTCAAGTCTCGTTTCCCGCTCCAATTTTTTATCTGTCAAAACCTAATCCGATAGCTCTTCAATATCTTTGGCGATGCGATTCAGTGTATCTACCAGTTCATCGGTGGCGGCATCCGGGATCCAGCCTGACAGCGCAATGGCGCTGTGCATTGAACCTTTAACATTAACCGCGATCGTGACCGAATGGTGAGGTAAATGGGTTTTATAATGCGTTTCCATACGTACAAACTGCTGTGCGCGGATTTGCTGAATATTCTGCAACAGGCTGTCAATTCCGTCAGGATAACCAGGAATTTCCTTGTCCGCGTACAGATGAATAATTTCTTCATCTTCCAATTCGGACAGTAGCGACATGCCCACCCCGCATTCTGTAGCCGGAAAGTAGCCCAAGCGACCTAACGGACTTTCAGACCCCATATCCGGCAAGGAGTGATACAAATAAGTCACTTTGTCGTGCCACAGCACGCCCATCGCCACCACCAGCCCGTAAACACGCAGCTCTTCCAACGGTTTAATTGCTTTTGAGGTGGCTCCTGAGGCAAACAACCCTTGTGCAGCCAGCACCAGCATCGCCGGTCCGGTAGTATATTTACGGTCGTCCGTCTGACGAGCAAAACCGACAAACGCCAAGGTACGCAACAACCGGTTAACCCGGGTAATATCCAGCTCAAGATAACGTGCCAGCTCACGACAGCCAACCGGGCGTTCAAACGACGCTAGTCCCTGTAGTACTTCGATACCGTCGATCAGACTGCGATTTAGCTGACTTCCGTGTTTTTTTAATTTCGCTTCGTAAAACTGCATATTCTTTTAACTAATGACCAACAAGGATAAATAATCCAACAAGCTTACCCTAAATTGATAGCAATCCGTAAAAACTATTCATCACCGTTAGTCCATTCAGTCCGGTCAGATTTTTGTTAGCCTGACAATAAAGGTATCGTGCGACTTTATTTGTACTTCGGTGGTTTGCTGAAGTGTCTGCCCCAGTTCTTTGTTAGTCCACAGATCGGTAATACGGTAGTTGGCTTTATCGAACGCCGCATCATACTGAAAAAGATCATCTTTTACCTGTTGCTGACGCCAGTCAAAACGGAAGCTCTCGGTATCTTCACCACGATTTAATACTGCCATCGCCCAGTCACCGTTTTCCAACGGCTTGAACCAGATCTGCAGATTATCGTTATCACTATAGGACTTTAACCTGAATGCCTGAATACCCAGAACATCCTGATTGACCGCGATAATACCTTTGTTGGTCAAAATCGCTTTGGTTTGCTCACTCATATGACGAATATCATTGCCAGCAATCAAAGGCGCCGCCAGCATCGCCCACAAGGCAAAATGGGACCGATCTTGTTCGTAGGTCAGTCCATTGCCCACTTCCAGCATATCCGGATCATTCCAGTGTCCCGGGCCAGCATATTTGCGCAGGCCTTCCTGCATATCCAGAATTTTCAATACGCCCCAGGTCGACCAGGTGGGGAATTTATTTTCGCAGTCCCAGCAGGCGTAAATATCACCGGTGGTACGCCACAGATGGCCCACATTTTTAGCCCATTCCCAGGGTTTGCTTTCACCCCATTCACAGATACTGAACAAGATTGGCCGCCCAGCCTTATGCAAGGCTTCACGCATAGTCTGATAGGCCCCTTCGGCGTTTAAACCTTCTGAATAGCACCAGTCATATTTCAAATAATCAATTCCCCAACTGGCATAAACCTGGGCGTCCTGAAATTCATGTCCACGACTGCCCGGAAAACGTGCACAGGTCTGCCAGCCTGCATCCGAATAGATGCCTAACTTGAGTCCTTTACTGTGTGCATAATCAGACAATGCTTTCATTCCGGAGGGGAAGCGCTGCTTGTTCTCCTGAATAAACCCTTGCGCATCACGCTCACCATGCCAGCAATCATCAATATTCACATACTGATAGCCAACATCACGCATACCTGAACTGACCATCGCATCGATGGTTTCGCGCAGCATTTTCTCATCCACTTCACAACGGAAATCATTCCAGCTATTCCAGCCCATCGGTGGCGTCATCGCCAGATTGTCGAATTTTTCTGCCTGTAATGGTCCACCAAACAGCAGCAGTCCGCTGCAAAGTAACAACGATAATTGTTTGATAGCTTGTTTATAACTAAACATAGTCTTGTTCCTGATTATTTACTGCGACAATTTGAATACTGCACCGCCATTAGCCAGCAAATTGATTGAAAGGTTTTTACTCTGGTCGATGGAAGTGGTTTGATGACGAATAAATCGTTGTCCTTGATCCTGCCAGCTATCTATCTGACTAAACTGGCCATCAAGCTGTTGCCAGTTAATATCAAGCTGTTTGCTTTGCGCCTCACCATTAAGCGCCATCAAATACCACACATCGCCCTTACGCCGCATCATCACCACCAGCTTGCCAATCTCACTCTGTGGCAAGATCCGAGTTTCATCCCAGACCACTGGCAGTTCTTGCAATAACGGAACAATCGAATGCAAACCCGGCTGCTCAAGAATAAAGCCCGGATCTTCAGCCATGGATAACAGGTAAGAATCAAAAATAAATGCCGTCGCCAGTTGATGTCCCCAACTGGTATCACCCGGTTTGCTAAAAGCGAGCGGCGTATAATCTGCCGGTCCGGTGAGCATGCGGGTAAAAGGCAGCGCCGCATTATGCGATGCCGGAATCGGTTGACCCATAATGTTCAGTTCGATACCGCGAATACCTTCCCGGGTGAGTTCATTGGGGTAAGAAACATATTCACCACTTGAGGTCTGGCAGCCATGAAAATTGACCATCAGCTCACGCCGGGCAGCCTGTTGCAATAATTCGATATCAAAGTCGATGAGCTGTTTGGCCTCACTGTTCATAAAGTCGACTTTAATCCCCACCGCACCGGCCTGTTTAACCCGATCCAGAAAGCGGGTCATCTGGGCTGGATGGAGCAGATATTTGGAATCTTTCCAGACCCATAACTTGATCCCCTTGCTAGCGGCATAATTGACCAGTTCGGTTAATTGTCGCCAGGGGTTGTGCCACTTTTCCCAGCCATCATCAATCAAGGCATACTCAAACTTCAATTCTGCGGCCTGATCAATAAAGCGTTTTTCATTGGCCAGTGACATATAACTGTCATCACGGGACCACCAGCTCCAGACCGCCCGTCCCGGTTTAATCCAGTCGGTGGTGGGGAACAGGTCATGAACAGGGAGTGGATTGAGGTTCTGGATAATGTGAGTATTAACTAACTGGTCAAGATCATCAGCAAACTGGACAAGCCGCCAGGGTGAGCGGAACTGTTTGTTCAGGATAAATCCCTGCTCTCCCTCGGTAAAATCAACGCTTAACTGACGGTTTTTATCTGCCCTAAAACGCATACCGCTATAATCAGCCAGTGCGGCTTCGGTTAGCAGCATATAACCGCCTTGCGGTAATGCCATCACCAGCGGCTTGCCCTGGATAGGCCCCTGAGACGAAACACTATGCAGCGAATCAATCGCGGTTTTAGTCCAGATACCGGCGTAGGATTTCAGTTTCCAGTCACTGTCACGTTCAAAAAACCATACATCTACATCTCGCGGGATCTGCCACGACGTCAACTCACTGGTTAAATGCTCTGGACTGCTGTTGTGGCCAAGATATCGAAAGGCAAAGCCGCGGTTATATAAGCGCGCCTCCAGAATAAAGTCACCCGCGTCCTGGCTAATTTCAAACCGGTAATACTGATAGACGTCCTTTACCGACTTGGGATTAAAGCTGTTTTGCCGGACATCATTGACCTTGTTACTATCCAGCAACTTAATCGATCTGACCTGACGACCATAATTTCCTTCAGCAGTGACAAATCCCATCGATGACTCCAGTACCGTCGGCTTTTGGTGATAACTCAAGCGGTATTTGAGACTATTGTCCTGATCCAGATAAATTTCGGCCTGGACTTCGCCATCCGGACTGTCCAGTCGCTGTGGAGTGGCGCAACCGGCCAGTGTCAGTAAAACCAGTCCAGCCATTAACCATTTATTCAACCACATAGTTATGTCCTGCAATAAACCGGAATTGATAGGCATGTCGCACTCGCGTCACTTCCACCTGTTGTTGGGTATGAGTATCTGTGACAGTGACCGATTTACCCACCGGATGCTTAATCTCGATAATGGATTGAGTCACGCCATCTTTGCCAAAAAATGGCACGTTACCGGTAAAACCAGTAGCATATAAACGCCCCACCAACGCGCTATCCTGCTGCTCAACCACCAGACCCGAGCCACCAACAAATAACGGCGTTTTTTCCAGTGGAATGGCAAAGTTCTTCAACAGCCTTGGCCCCTGATAAAGGGTTCCGTCATCATAATCAATCCATTTGCCAGCCGGTAAGTAGACATCACGACTGTTACTTGAGGCATAGTCATCACCATAAAGCGGATAGGCCAGCAAGGTATCGTTAATTAACCATTGATAACCACGAACCCGATTATTCTCACGGCCATGTACTTTGGCGTCATCCGGAAACGCCAGCGGTAGCGGCGTCATAGTATAGGGAAAGCCGGTTTGATAAGTCCGAATCGCGGCACTGTAGATAAAAGGTTGCAGGCGATGATGATCGAGTGCCGCATCACGCACCATATCCGTAGTGTGCTGATCATCGAGGTTCCAGACGCCGTAGCCAAAGGACATCGACGGATTCATCGAAGCATAGCGGGCGTTGCGGATAAAGTAGGTTCTGAGCTGTTGACCGGAAAAATCACCAAATTCCATATTGTGCAGCCCTTTGCCAGCAACAATATCCGGATACACGTAGGGAAAGCCGCTATACGCAAACGCCAGGCCGTTTATCGGGCCACGATCCTGATTCTGGTCGTAGTTAAAATCCTCAAAACGATGCAAATCCATTGGCGAACCTAAATAGCCGTTACGCCCCATGACATAGGCGCCCATGTCCATTAATCTGGCATTGACCGGGTCCAGTTTATCGTCGGGCAAATCTTCAATTTCATAGCCAAACAGATCTTCTTTAAAGCCGTCGACCCCAAAGGACAACCACTTTTTGCACAGTTCGATATACCAGTCCACCGCAGCGGGATTATTGGCATCCAGAAAATAACTTTCCGGTTTGGGGAATGACACCCGGAACAGGCGCGCTTTTCCATCTTTTTTGATGAAATAACCTTTGTCCAGTCCTTCCTGAGTAAATGGCCCGTTGGGAATAAAGGCGATCCTCAAGCCCAAAATCAGTTTCAGTCCCTTGTTATGGAAATACTCAATCATCTGTTCAGGATTGGGGTAGAGTGTCTTGTCCCACAAGCCGAAGCTGGTGGTACTTAGAAAGGTGGGATCTTTTTTCGGCCAGAATCCCGAGCCTACCACCATCCAGTCAAGCGGAAAGCCCAATTGCAAATACTGGTCAACATTGTGTCTGATGGTCTGTTCATTGGTGTCCCATGCCAGCGCTCCCCAGGCTTCCCAACCCACGCCAAACCATTCATATTTAGGGGCATAGACCTTATACCCCTCCTGATCGCGAACAGTCTTAAAGTCAGCATAAATTTGTTCAGGCTCACCAAAAAAGTAATACAGCGCAGGGATACTGGCACCGTATTCAACCCCCTGCGCCAGTTCATCGCGGGTCACTTTAACGATTTTCTTGTCAGGTTCGACACTCACCAGTGCCAGTTTTTGGCTGGGGAAAATCACAAAATTTGAGGTTAAACGTGACGGTTTGCCATCCGTTAGCGCGCCAAAGTGGCGACTGGAGTAACCACTTACTTCTGTGCTCTGATTTTTGCGACGTGCAGCATGATCACCCAAACCATAAGCCGGCGACAATCCGGCGGTGCGCGCCAGTATAGAGCCTTGCAATTCGCCTTCATCTTGCAACGCAATGGCCATTTTAAGATAGTGTGACGACGGGGTAACAGTCACCCGAGCCTCAATCCCCAGCTCATTGGTCACCTTGAACACCACCTGCTGCTTATCCTGCTCAAGCAGTTCCGTTGTGACCACATTGGAATTCAGAAAAGTCAGGCCGGAATCAGCATGTTTATCCAGCCATACTGAGCCATCGGGTTTGGCAAAGGCGTAGCGAAAACCTGCCTTGTCTATTGTCATCAAATAGTTGTCGGTATGGATTTCAACGCTATCCTGCTGCTCGACAAGATTAAAGCTGCTCGCCTGAGCAACCTGACTCAGCGTTGCCAGCAACCAGACGCATAAACAGAGGATTTTACTCAATATTTTACTGCTCAACATTTTTCTGTTTTCCATTCAATTATTGGGTCAAGGGTAATGTCTGCTGTTACGCGGGACGAACAGGGCAATCAGACCTAACAGATACAGCAGCATCATTGCCGGTTCGGCCACGCTAACCTGCAAAGTGGTGCCACTGTCGATAATCGAAAAAGTGGCCGGATCGAGTATCTCGAACGCCTGATCAGCAACTTCGCCCTGCCCCAGCCAGTCAAAACTGACCATAAAGCCACCCAACGTTTCGCCGCTGGCAATCCCGGCGGCACCAACATCCACCAGAAAATCGACAATACCGTCAAACTCGAAACCGCTATTCTGAAAGGGATTATCGATAAAAGGATTGTCATCCCAGCCATCCGGTGCGGCGACCAGCTGCAAATTATCAAACAGGCCAAAATCGTAATAGAGACTGAACTCTTCAATATCCGCTGACAGGCTGTTGTTGGTTAGACGATATTCCGCTACCCAGCGATTGTTTGATTGGTGACTAAGCTGTCGCTCGATCAGACTGGCCTTGGCGAGAGCACTCACCATCAGCAGGATTATTCCCAGTGCTATGTTTTTCATCTGTAATTCTCCATCCTCCGGCGCCGAACTGTGCAACACAGTCCGGCGACTTCAGCTATTTATTCAATGCGCTTCAGTAGCACATCATCCAGTTTCACCGAAGCGCCACCCTGAGTGGTTTTGCTAGTCAGTACCACTTGTAACTGGCCGCTGGTAACAGGAATATTGTCCAGCACCAGCTTGTGCCAGTTGTTGTCCTGTTCAATATTCAGATTGATCTCGCTGCTACCATGATCCAGCACCCTCAAACGGGCAAGGTCGAAGTCACCATTACGTTTGACCCAAGCCTCCAGCCGGTAGGTGCCATTAGTCAATCCGCTGACCAGCTGCTTGCTACTCACGTAATGTCCACTGCTGGATTGCTGTACCAGTTGATATTGCCCACTGTGTGAAAATTCGGACTGTTGAACAAAGCTGGCATCCAGATCATTCCACTCGGTCCAGCCGGGAATATCCTGAATCTCGGTGGCCGTTTCCTGCCCTGCCGGGATATTTTCATAGTTGCCGTTAAGCAGCAGGTTGGACTGTGGCTGATAAGCGCGCTGACTAAAGTCGTACAGATCGTCAGTTAGCGGATCGTCAAAATAAACCACATCCAAATTTTGTGGCAGTTCATGTCCCTTGTTATCCCAGGCAACAACCTGTTTGGACTGAGTCGCCTGCAAGGCACCGGCGCCACTGAAATAGGCCGGCTCTCCATTGCGACCTGCATGTTGGTTGGTGCGAATCAATTCATTATTATGTGCCAGAACATAACGGGAAGACTGGATAGATATTCCTCCCCACTGTGAGTCAGCAATCCGGTTATCTTTGATCACAAAGTGGCTTTGCCATTGAATATCAACCGGGTTCTGCCCTGCATCCAGCGTCATATGGCTACAGCTTATATTTTGCTGGGTTTGCGGACTATAACGATTGGTAAAGATACTCAATGCTGCCGGTGGCATGGTATTGAAGTTACTTCCTTCAATGGCAATCCAGCGACCGACATTTTGAATACTGTTATCCGAGAAAATCACATTGCGGGCACCGGAACCGTTATTTCCCCATGAATTAGTACAAGCCTTCATATCGATCATCAACGGGAACTTCACGCCCTGATGGGTACTATTGGCAAAACGGTTGTGGGCAATCAATGCATGCGGTGAGGAGAATTTGGCACCATTACCGCGATTTTCACCGAAAGAAGAACCAATCAGAATGTAGTTGGAACTAAAACGGCTACCGTCCGGATTAAAGTGATGCACCATGGTATCAGTGCGATAAACAGCAGTAGAATCGCCCGGTACCGGCTGATTAAAAGTCAGCAAGCTACAAGCTTTGGCCTCAGCGGTGCCGTTCGAATAGTGGGCATCCTTATACAGCGCCCATCTGGGATCAACTTGCAAGATTTCCTCACCGGTTTCGGGATCAATCTCACCATTTAGATAATCATCTTTTTTCCCGTCAATGACTTCATTGCTGGTTATCTCACCGCGCCAGATAAAGTTCATGTCTTTGTCACGCAGCTCATAAATATCACCAGGGAGTGCCAAGCTGGCGGGACGAGCATTGGAGGCGTAACACACCACCATCTGGTTAACCGATACATACTGGGGGTTAAATCCGGTTAGTTCACGGATCACCATACGATCTTCAGTTCCCCCTTCTAAGCGGATATTTTTGAACAGGTAGTTCCCCCGATTGTGGAACAGAAATACCCCGTCGGCTTTAGTCGCGACCACCGCATTGGGATCGGTTTCGTCAGGATCTTTGGCAGAGACAAAATCTTCCAGTTTCAAGTAACGGACGCCACCAAAAGCCGCCAAGGCATTACCCGGACTGGATATAACCTGCACATTTTCAAGACTCAAATGCTCGGTCTGCTGCACCGAAAATGCTCGCTTACCGCCGTAATGTGCGACCATGTAGTCACGCGTTTCAACCATATCACTGTAATAAGAGGGCTTGCTGCTTAAATCCAGTACAGCAGTGCCATCGGTTTCAATACTAATCGGGTATGAACCGATATTGGCTTCTTCCTGCCCACCGACTATGCCGCCAGTCAAGGTATCCAGCGCATACAGATTCTCAAAAGGTAATAACAGCGATGAACCTGTGCCGCTGTAAACACCGACTTTGTTGCTGGGGTAGTCGGTATCAGTGCCTGCCCAGGTGATCATGGCACCGATATTATCGATATACTGCTTGTAGTCGTATGCCGCGTTACTTAACGGCGTCAGCCGCACCTGATTATTACCCAGTTTTTCAATACTGACCTTGGTCTGGAACGGATACACCTCGTTAAAATAATCCAGCGTCAGATTGCGGATCAGTATCCGTTGATTAGGCTGGTTATTGGCATCCTGATAAAGACTAAAGAATCCACGCCGCGCAACATGAATCAGTTTGGCGCCATTACCATCGATAATCACATCATGCATGCCTGTCATCGTGATACTGTCGCCAGCATAGTAACGGCTATCACCGACATAATATTCACCATTAGCCGGAAACTGTATCTTGACTATCTTACCCGCATAGCTGCTATCGGTTTTGGCATCAAACAACGCCTGTTTAATAATATTGACGTTATGTACGCCATGACTCATGACATCCGCAGCACCGGCTGGATTAGCCTGGCTGATATCGTATTCCAGTCCATTAGTAGGTTGCAGACTATCCAGTGTGATTGTCACCATCTGCACACCGGTATCGCCTTCATGCAAACCGTTGGCATCTTGTGGCTGATCGATCTCGAAAGCCCAGGGACCATGGGTGGAATCTTCAATATAATCGCTGAGCAGTTCGGCTGTCGTCAGGGCTTTTTGATAGATCCTGACCTGATCCATCAAGCCTACAAATGCCCGGGTTGGGCTGGCTTCATAAGTTTGCCCTAAACGAAAATCCCGGATGCCGGTAAGATCCAGTGCAGGCATAGCGACTTCGCCCACCAACTCACCATCCAGATAAAACTTCACGCCTTGCTGTGCTTTCAGCACCACCGCCACCTGCATCCAGCCTGCGGTGATATCATCATTGCGTACCGGCGCATTAAATTTGGGCGTTGCTAGCACGCTGGTAGTCACAAATCCCGGCATTCTGGGTGTGGAAGATTCGGAATAAAAACGCAGCCGCTCGTTGTTATACATTTGCAAACCGATGGACTTGTTATTGTCATCCTGTAATGACCATAGATAGCCTTTCTGATTATCGGCAGGCCGTACCCACATGGAAATGGTCATTTCCTGCATGGCGGCCATATCCGCTTCAGCCAATGCGGTGTGCAGCACAAATGACGAATCCAGCGGGTTGTTGGCCAAAGCATTACCCCGAACGGCACCGTGCAAATCAGATTGCGCAGCAGGATCATCCAGAATCAGTTTCGCCACCGGCGAATTTTGCCCGTCCACACTGAGTCCGTCCCAGTCACTGATAGTCAGGTGCCGTTGCTGACCCGAGTTATCATTGGCCTGTGAGCCACTGTTCTGCACGTCATTCAAATCCCACAAGGCATAGAGGCTATTACGATGACCTGTGGTTGCCTGATTTTCATAACTGGCAATCAGGTCGCTAATATCCAGGTTACTGATGACCGACTGGATATCACTCAACTCAAAGGTTGTCGCGGAGCTATCAACAGTGTTGATATCCACCGTTGTGTAAGTTGTCATAGCGGTATCGAGTTCACTCAGGAACACACTACTAAAACCGGATTCCCCATAGGGCAAATTGTTAATGGCGTAGCTTTCCAGTTTACCGTCAACACTGCCGTCCAGACTGTCTTCGGCCAACGCATTCGTTATCTGGATACTGCTGTAGTTCTGATGATCAGCACTGTTAGCCAGCGCAATCAGGTTAGCGGTATATACATCGGCCTGACTATTTCCCAGCGAACCTGCGGCTGGTAGGTCATCGATAATGGTTGGCGCAATTAAAATACTGTTTAATCCGGCAGAATAATGACTGGTGACGGCCTGATTGACCTGATCAACCAGTCCCGCGTCCACTGTCTCGCTGCGGCTGATAATATTAGCGGCAATCTCGGTAAGGGCGGTCACACCAAACTCAGCAGCCCCCGGATTAATCACCGCACTCAGGCGTTCGTCTTCTCCCAGCGGAACATCACTGTTGGATAGAAAATCATAGTAGCTGGCGTCACTGTTACCGCTGACCTGAATCATAACCGGTGTTGTCAGGTTGGTCGGGATCAGCACATCGGCCACCCCGGTTATACCCGTTCCGGGATGGCCCGGATTGAGGTTATTGCCCTGTAGATCGGTTAAGCTCACGTCAGCAAATTGAAATTTGCCCAGCCCGGGCGTCACGCTTATTTGGGCAAATCCTGCGGGTAAATCAGCCTGATGCAAACGCCATTTCAGCTCAGCGTTATCTGACCAGCTTTGAGTGGTGACATAAGCGCCATCCCCCTGTTTAGGATTACCGTAAGGATCATAGCCACGTAAATTAAAGTCGCCGGTTTTACAGCTAATGGAAAAGCTTGCGGCATCAGGCTCTTGCAGGAAAGTGGCGACCCACATAGCTGAGTCAAGCTGTGGGTTATGGGTTACGGTGACGTTGGCGCCATTGCCTTCGTCAGTTCGGGCCGGATCCGGATCAAAGCAGCGCAAATAGTAAGCACTATGCAGAGATTTAATATTGTAATAACCGGGTTGACCGGCGACTTCAATAAAAGTCCATAGCTGAGTGAGATCCTCGATTCGAGGATTGTTGATGGAGACATAACTGTTTAAAACGGCGTTAGTTTCAACCGTTAGATAGGTGTTGGAATCGAGATTTTCCAGTTGATAAATTTGCCCTGCAACGACACTGGTGACCTCATCCTGACCGGCTTGTTCAAAGCTGAAGGCCACATTGAGCTTGTCGGTCGAAAAAGGCGTTTGCCTGTCGATTCGGACCCGAAAGCTGTCGGAGCTTAAGGCCGACGTCTGGCTGTCCAGATCGGCAAAACTGACTTCGTTATCACTGAACACAATCGCCGGATCATCGCTACTGATGCGAGCCTTGATATTGGTTGCAGTAGTGCCGGCATTAAACGCCACTAGCTTGACTTCGTATTCAAATGTGGTGCGGTTGACCCGCTGATTGCCGAGCATCTGATATTGCTCAACACTCATCTCAGCATAAGCCACCGATGAACCAAGCAAACCGGTCAGCAGTAGCAGTAATTGATAATAGCGAAGCAGATAAGCTAATACCGGCTTCAAGGGATAAGTTAAGGTTCTCATATTGTTTATCCATTCATTCAATAGTGGTGTAAATGGCAATATTTCGATTGATTCAGACCGGCAGCCGACAAATCTCTAGCCTTCGGATAGTGAAACGTCACAACGAGAAAAATTGCAAAAAAGGGCTTCATCCGATGATGATGAAGCCCTTAGCCAGCAGAGTGGTTAGAAGCGGTAGCTGACACCCAAGGTGTAGCGGGTGCCTGTTTCAGCATAGGTAGCAACATATTGCTCCCAGCCGGCATACTCTTCTTTGGCGCTATCCAGCAAATTGACTGCGCGTAGTTCAGCAGAGAAACCTTTGGCGATTTTATACCTGACCACGGCATCCAGTGACGGCTGCCCCTTGTTATGAATAGCGGTACTGGTGGTGATGGGGTCCAGACGGTCGTAATAGTCGTCACGCCAGTTGTATAACAACTTGGTGCTTAACTTTTCGTCTTCATAATAAAGCTGGATATTGACACTGTTGGTTGACACACCATCAATGCCGATGGATTTGTTGGTACGAGGATCGATTTCATCGGTGGAGTTATCCAGATAGGTGTAGTTAATCGACATCCCCATTTTGTCCATAAAGGCGTAAGGCATATTGCTGAAATGTTGTTGATAGGCAATCTCGAAACCTTTCAGCTCGCCCCCCCCGCCATTTAGCTGAGTAGTGATCCTGAAGATCTGATCACCATAGCCTTCGATAGTGTCTTCCATTGAATCCTGAATAATCTGGTTATCCAGTTCTTTATAAAACACCGCTAACGCCAGTGCCGACTGCTTGTCGAAATACCATTCCAAAGAGGCATCGTACTGGGTTCCACGCTGAGGCTGGAGATCAGCATTAGCCAATGACGCCCATGAATTTTCAGTCTCGTCGGTATTCGGTGTTGCAGGATCATCGGCTACCAATACAATACGATCCGCCTGAGCGTAGTTATTGGTGCTGGGACGGCTAATGGTTTTACTGGCACCCAAACGCAACAGCAAATCGTCGGTCAGGTTACGCACTGCTACAATACTGGGCAGAAAATCCGAATAGCTGCCTTTGTCGTGGTAAGGCTGTAACACTCCGTCGACTAACGCGTATTTGTTTACATCCGTGGTGGTTTTAGCATAGCGGGCACCAAAGTTACCTTTCCACTCACCGGCTTCAAAGTCAAAACGCACGTAGGCAGAGGCGATGGTGTCATCCACAATGGCGCCTTTCTCGTCAAAACTGACCACCGGCGCATCATAGAACACATCTGAATAACCAAATCCGCCATTACCAATCAGGTGAGTATCAATCACCACAATCTTGTTAGGTAAGTCAACGTCTGCGCCGGGCAGAATGTCCGACATATCCAGATATTTAAACGCATTTTGAGCCCAATCGGTATTGACTACAGAAGAGGTCACAATACCGGCGCGGGTGAAACTGGTCACTTCAGCACCGGAAAAATCACGACCACTAGGATCACCTTCCGGGCCGACGCCTCGTTTACCCCAGGTTTCTCGGGTAGCGCTGACATCGGAATAACGCAGACCGGTTTTAATATTTGTGATAATGCCGTCGTTCAGCGGGATCTCGATATCCAGACGGAAAGAATCTTCGGTCGCTTCACGTATGGTACGGTTGTCATATAAGGTACCGGCCACCAGTCCGTTAGGATCGGACAAATCAGGCAGATTCACCTGCGGTACAGTGACGCCGCGCAAGTCATAAGAAAAGTCAACATTAGTCTTGTTCAATTGCACAAACTGCTGATCACCGACATCGTTCGATTCAGTAAAGGCATATTCGACAAATACCGTCATACCACTGTCGGCATACCATTTGGCATTAACACCACCGGTCAGGAAATCCTGCGGTTGCTGATAACCTTCATGATTACTTAAAACCGAATTGGTTAAGCTACCGGCGACCCGTGCATCGTGCTCGGTAATCACCCATGAATCTTTCACATAGCGATCCAGATCGGTATCGGTCACTGCCTGGATCCAGCCACGACTGCGGTCGTAGTCATATTCCGCATATAGAATATCGGCGTTAATATCCAGCATATCGCTAGGGCGCCACTGGAATGCCGCATTTACTGCGGTTTTCTTGCGTTCTTCCTGCTTGCGCTGATAACGCAGGTCATACATAAAATAGTAAGGATTGGGGACAGAGTTGGTGACACTTTCGTCCCAGTCCGCAGGTGGCTTGTCGAAGGGTTTACCGGAACGCCAGTCACCATTACTGTAAAAACGATCTTCGGTAATAGGACGGTCTTCATACACGACACCAATCATGGCACCCATGGTATCGTCATTAAAGGTATTACTGATTAAGCCGTTAAATTTGTAACCTGAATCATCATTTAAATCATTCAGCATGCCTTTAACGGTCGCACCACCCCATAGACCTTTTTTATTCAGTGGCTTACGGGTCGTAATATTTACCGTTCCACCCAAGGCACCATCCGTCATATCGGCGGTTAAGACTTTTTGCACTTCCACTGAACCGACAATTTCAGAGGGAAAGTAATTCATCAGACCGGCATTGCTGCCACGTCCATAAGCACTAATCAGTGTACGGCCATTCACTTCCAGGCGGTTTTCGCGAATACCGCGAATAGTAATACTGGCGCCTTCACCATCTTCACGCTCAATCTGCACACCGGCAACGCGTTGCAGTGTTTCCGCCAGGTTTTCATCGGGTAACTTACCGATATCTTCGGCAACGATAGCATCGGTAAAAGTATCGGACAAACGTTTGCGGCTCAGGTTTTCGGCCAGACTGGCCCGAATACCGACCACTTCAATCACTTCGGTATCGTCTTTCTTTGCTTTTGTGTCTTTGTCTGTACTGGATTGATCTTGCCCGTAGGCAAAGTGAATGCTTCCTGTTAGCAAAACTGCGGTTACCAGTTTGGCTAATTTCGATTTCTCGAATTGTTGAGTCATGTCTGAGATCTCCTGTTGGATCTTTATTTTTGGGTCTTAACGTTTCACTAAATAGCTAGTTATTGCGTCTTATTCGTCATTCTTTATTTAGTTACCCGAAGCAAGAGTCCAGCGCGTTGCGATTGAGACTCATATTAATAAACTTCCGGCTGATAACGTCGACGCATTATGTTGCTATTTTAGATATACTTCAACCCTAAAAAACATTTTTTTAACAATTTATTATCCTGATCTGGTGGCAGCCCACGACCAACAAGGCCTGTACAGCCAACAAAGTTGCTCAATAGACAAACAACAAAATCGACTAATGCATTAACTTTATTGCCTTGCGGCAATTCATCCCGTCCCTTAAAGAGACTGCTTAACCTTGTTTCAAGCCCTGTTTTCACCGGCTCTGACGAACAGATATATTAACAATTGACGGACTGGTTGTGCTAACGAGAGACGAATAAGTGACACTTCATTAACATTTCTCACTTTACAAATGTCACATATAGATACACAATGCGCCCTATTCCGATATTAAATATGGAAATGAATAATCCTATTAGATTGCCAATTGCAGAAATAGATGGGCATTTATCAACCCCAATCTGCTTTACTCAGGTTTAACCGGGAAATATTCAGTGGTATGCATAGTGTTTACTTTCCACTTATTTAAGGATTCGACGTATGAATCAACAACTTGATGGCATTAAATATGAACAGCTTTGATTACTACACCGCACTGACATTTTCAGTATTAGTACTGGTGTTGGGCATGATGTTTTCCCGCAGCGGAAAAAGCATGAAGTCTTTTTTTGCTGCCGGTGGCGATGTTCCCTGGTGGATCAGCGGTTTATCGCTGTTTATGAGTTTTTTCTCGGTGGGTACTTTTGTGGTTTGGGGTTCTATTGCCTATACCAGCGGTTTTGTCGCGGTTGCAATCCAAACCACCATGGCGATTGCAGGCTTTGTTATCGGTTTTGTTATCGCTCCGGCGTGGAATAAAACCGGCGCGATCACTGTAGCCGACTTTATTACCCGGCGACTGGGCCAATCGGTGCAAAAACTGTATTCCACCGCTTTCCTGTTTATTAACTTGTTTACTGCCGGTGCTTTTCTATATCCGGTAGGCAAAATCATCGAAGTTTCCACCGGTTTTCCGCTCGATACGGCGATTATTGTATTGGGGCTCTTCATTATTGCCTACACCACAGTGGGCGGATTATGGGCGGTGCTAATCACCGACGTGCTGCAATTTGTGGTACTCAGCGCCGCGGTGATTATTATTATTCCGCTGGCCTTCGGTGAAATCGGCGGTGTCAGCCAGTTTTTTGCCAAATTGCCGGAAGGTTTTGCCTCTGTTTATAACGATGAATACAGCTGGGTATTTTTACTCGCCTTCCTGATCTATAACACCGTTTTTATTGGTGGTAACTGGGCCTACGTACAGCGCTATACCAGTGTTTCCAAACCTTCCAGCGCCCGCAAGGTCGGCTGGTTATTCGGTAGTTTATATCTGGTGGCGCCCATTATCTGGATGTTGCCACCGATGATTTACCGCATTGTGAATCCCGATTTACAGGGCACCGAAGCCGAAGAAGCCTACCTGTTAATGAGTAAGTTAGTGGTGCCGGACGGATTGCTGGGCTTGATCCTGGGTTCAATGATTTTTGCCACTGCCAGTTCGGTCAATACCACGATTAATATTGCCGCCGGAGTCTTTACTAACGATATTTTCAAGGCATTCAAGCCGCAGTTTCCGGCAGAAAAGTTAATGAAGGTGGCGCGTCTGTCGACTTTTGTATTCGGTTTTCTGGCCATTGCCGTAGCGCTATCAGTGCAAGGTATGGGCGGCATTGTCGAGGTAGTATTAAGCGTTGCGGCACTCACCGGCGCACCTTTATATTTACCACCTATCTGGGCAGTTTTTTCCAAACGCCAAACGGGCAAAAGTATTCTAATCACCACCTTATTGAGTCTGGCAATTAACTTGCTGTTCAAGTTTGTTACCCCGTCACTGCTGGACTTGACCCTGTCCCGGGCGACCGAAATGATGGTGGGAGTCATGGTGCCGGTGGTCATTCTGTTTTCCTTCGAGATGCTATATAAACAACGTGCACAGCCCAATGCCGACTATCAGCGCTATATAGAATCCGAGCAGCAACGTCAGGCAGCCATTGCCGACGTCGAAACTATTAACAGCACCCCAAACGACGCCAATCAGTTTGGCCTGCAGATTTTATCCATCGGCGTGTTATGTATTGGCCTGCTAATCATCGCGCTTGGCGTGATGACAGATACCGCCAATACCGAAACCATCAGTGTCGGGTTAATCATTACCCTTCCCCCGTTATTTTTTATGTTCAGAAAACACCGTGCATCTGCGCTTAGCCAAAGCCAAAAGACCGCAGGTTAATTTAGGAAACCAAACATGTTAAACGAACAAGCGATGCCACAAGGCAGACAATCAGTCCATAAAACCATTGACGCAGATTTAGTGGTGGTTGGCGGAGGCATTTCCGGAGTGTGCGCAGCTATTGCTGCTGCCCGCTCAGGAGTGAAAGTGACTCTGGTACAAGATCGTCCGGTATTAGGTGGTAACGCTTCAAGCGAAGTCAGATTATGGATATTGGGTGCCACCTCGCATATGGGCAACAACAACCGTTGGTCCCGCGAAGGTGGGGTGATTAACGAAATTTTGCTGGAAAATATGTTCCGTAACAAAGAAGGTAACACGGTAATTTTCGACACCATATTGCTGGATAAAGTCACCAGCGAACCTAATATCAAGTTACTGCTGAATACGGCGGTTTTTGCCACGCATAAAAGTTCCGACACCAAAATTGAATCGGTGGAAGCCTTCTGTTCGCAGAATTCCATTATGTATCAACTAACCGGCAAGTATTTTTGTGATGCTTCCGGTGACGGTATTGTGGCTTTTCAGGCGGGTGCGTCGTTCCGTATCGGTGCAGAGTCCCGCGATGAATTTGGTGAGAAAATGGCGCCACCTGACGAAAATAAGGAACTACTCGGCCACTCGATTTATTTTTACAGCAAAGATGCCGGCAAACCGGTCAAGTTTGTCGCCCCATCCTATGCGTCCATCGACAAAATGGCGCTGGATCGGATTAAACGGATTAAACGCGATGATATTGGCCCACGCTTGTGGTGGCTTGAATACGGCGGTAACAGCGACACGATTGGCGAGACCGAAGAGATCAAATGGGAGCTATGGAAAGTCGTTTATGGTGTATGGGACTACATTAAAAACAGCGGCAAGTTTGATGGGGTAGACAACCTGACTCTCGAATGGGTGGGTAATATCCCCGGTAAACGCGAGAGCCGCCGTTTTATGGGTCACTATTTTATGGTGCAGCAGGATGTGGTGGAACAACATCAATTCGACGATGCCATTTCCTATGGTGGCTGGGCAATCGATCACCATCCCGGTGACGGCGTTTACAGTGATCGTCCGCCTTGTACCCAATATCATGCCAAAGGGGTTTACCAAATTCCGTTGCGCTGTTTTGTCAGCAAGGATATGGATAACCTGTTTTTGGCGGGGCGCATTATCAGCGTGTCGCATATCGCCTTTGGTTCAACCCGGGTTATGGCCACCAGCGGACATGGCGGACAGGCAGTTGGCAGCGCGGTAGCCTACTGCTTGCAAAAGCAGATTACCCCTACCGAATTATGGCAATCGACGCATATAGGCCGATTACAGCAAACCCTTAACCAACAGGGCCATTTTATTCCCGGTGTGCCGATGCAAAGTAGCAACAATCTGGCCGCCAAGGCACAAATTACCGCCAGTAGCGAACTATCTCTGACCAACTTGCCCGATGACGGACTTTGGAAACCCTTAAAAGTCTCGGCCGGACAGTTTTTGCCGCTTAAAAAAGACACGGCATACCAGTTTGATGTGCGGGTTAAAGTGCACCAACCAACCACACTGACGACACAACTTTGTGTCAGCCAGCAAGCACAAAACTACACCCCTGAACAGATAATAGAGCAGCAGCAATTTGAGCTACAGGCCGGTGATCATCATCTGTCGATTAAATTCGACAACACCCTGCAGCAAGATCTGTACGCCATGCTGTGCTTTTTGCAAAACGAACATATCGAGATTGCCTGTTCTCATACCCGTATCAGCGGACTGGTATCGGTATTTAACGGCGAAAACAAGGCGGTATCCAACAAAGGTAAGCAGATTGTCGAAGGTGATATCGGCATGCATGAGTTTGAGTTCTGGACACCGGAACGTCGCCCGAACGGGCACAATATTGCGATGCACATTAGTCCGGCTATCGAGGACTTTTCTGCCAGCAACCTGACCAACGGTTATTCGCGCCCCTATCTTAAGTCCAACGCCTGGGTGGCGGATACCGAGCAGGCTAGCGCCGAACTGACGCTGGACTGGCCAGAAGAGCAGACCGTCAGTGAAATCATCCTGCATCTGGATGGCGATTTTGATCACGCACTGGAATCCTCTTTAATGGGACACCCGGAAGATCGTATTCCGTTTTGCGTGGCCAACTACCGGATTGTGGACGAGAACGACAACCTGCTGATAGCGGTAAAAGATAACTATCAGTCACTCAATCACCTGAAACTGGATAATCCGGTCAAGGTTCGTCAGCTAAAAATTCAGCTTGAACGGGCCAACCAGCATGTGCCCGTTGCATTGTTCGAAGTGATTGTGAAATAGCACCAAAACGCCAACAGCTATTATGAATAAAGAGGATAGATGAAGTGATTAAGCCAACATTCAAAATAATAATACTGAGCTGTTCAGTATTGTTGTTTGCTTGTCAAAGCAACGAAAGCACAGTTTCGTCGCCCCCCACAGCAACCACCAAATTGTTAAATAACCAGTTGGTTATCAGCGATGCAGCAGGCCAAAGTCAAACTTTTGGATTGAATTTCACTCTGCTATACCGTGAATCCGATCCCAAAATGAAATTGCTGCCTGCGTCCATTCCCAATGTTAAATATAACGTGCCAACCTGGCTGGCGGTGCGTCAGGACTTGGCCGATGTAAAAGCCATCAAACGTGATGCCTCCCAGTCCGGTGACGGTTTTGATGACTCAATACTGAACGGCTCTGCCGACTCCCGCACCAACAACTATTTTGCCAGTGGCCGCAATATTCAGCTCACACCCGAACATATCCAGCAGGAAGGCTCGCTGGTATTTGTCGATTATGTCGAACAGCCCGGGTTTAGTCTGCGCGCTACGGTTGATATAAGTAGCAAACCTTACCCTCTGGTTTCCTTCGAGTTAAATACTAAACAGGCGGGTTACTATTCGGTAGGCTATAGCGGTGCACCCGCTATCAGCCTGAACAAAGCCGACGAAATCTGGCAACCGATGATTTGGCAGGAAAAGAAATTTCCGGATAACAGCTATCTGACACTGGCCTATCGCGCTCCTTTACCGACTACATTGGTTAGACAAGGTCAAAGCAATATCGGTGTGCTGGCCCATCCGGATGAATTCCCTTTTAGCCCACTACCCCTGGCCGATAACAGCCGGTTTGGGATTGTATTACGCAATACACAAGGTGACGCGCAACCTATGCTGTTCGCCCCGGTAATGGGTGGAATTGAATCCCATATGGGCAGCAATGAGAAATTCCATTTCCGCTTTTATCTGGTTAACCAGCAGGCCGAACAAATTAGTGGTGCGTTTGAACATATTGCCCGTGATGTGTACGGATTCCGTGATTATCGCCACAACGAAATTGCCTCGCTGAATACCACCTTCGACAATATTGTCGATTATTCACTGTCCAGTTATGCCTGGTTTGTTGACAAGTTAAAAGGTTCAGCCTATTCCACCGATGTGCCCGGTGCGGTTAAAAATGTCACCAGTTTGTCGGCGCTGGAGCTGGCCATGGTGACAGACAATAAAACCATGTTTGAAAAACGCGCCTATCCGACGCTGGAATATATGCTGTCACGGGAAAAATTTCTGTTCAGCCTGGACCCTGAACAAAAAATTCAACATCCCTCACGTAAAATGCTGGGGCCTATTGCACCGGTGTCCGAGCTGACCTCGTTGTACAATATTCTGGGACAAAATAATCCGTTTCTGGTCACCCTGGCCAAGGAAGCCTTTAACAGTTCACGTGTACGCAATCTGGATGTCGCCCAGCAAGGCAACACCTGGTATAACGCGCTGTGGATCTACAAAAGCACCGGTGACGAGAACTTTCTGCAAAAAGCCATTGAAGGCGCCGATCAATACTTGGCTAACCGGGTAAACCAGCCGGCTGAAAAATTCGACGAGCACGGTTTTTTCTGGACCCAGTACACACCCAAGTTTATTGAACTGCTGGAATTGTATGAAGTCACCCAAGAGCAGCGTTATCTGGATGGCGCGCAAAAAGCCGCCCGCCAATACACTATGTTTACCTGGATGGCCCCCAAAATCCCTCAGCAGGATGTACTGGTGAATAAAGACGGGCTGGCTCCCATGTATTGGTACCTGAAATCCAAAGGCCATAAACAGATGTACGCCAAGGAAGAATTTGTCGCGCCCTGGAAATTATCCGAAACCGGGTTAACTCCGGAATCATCCGGAACCAGTAGCGGCCATCGCGCTATTTTTATGGCCAACTACGCGCCGTGGATGCTGCGAATCGGTTATTACAGCAATGACAGCTTCCTAAAAGAAGTGGCCAAGGCCGCCATCATTGGCCGCTACAGCAACTTCCCCGGCTACCATATCAATACAGCACGCACCACCATTTATGAAAAACCGGACTATCCGCTACACAAGCATAAAGAGTTGAGCGTGAACTCGTTCCATTACAACCATATTCTGCCGCAAGCCTCGATGTTACTGGATTATCTGGTCACCGATGTGCTGAACCGTTCGGACGGACAAATCAGTTTCCCGTCGGAATATATCGAAGGCTACGCCTATTTGCAGAACAAGTTTTATGGCCACAAACCCGGCAAGTTCTATGACGAAGAGGGCGTTAACCTGTGGATGCCAAAAGGTTTGCTGAGCATAGATAATGTCGAGCTGAATTATATTGCCGGTTATCGGGGCGATGACTTGTTTATTGCCTTTACCAACCAGTCGGATCTGATAGTTAATGCCACCGCCACCATTAACCCGGACAAGGTCAACTTGGCTGATTCGGTATCAGTAAAAAGCTGGCAACAAAACCAGTTAACCGATAAGGCCAAACTGGATGGCAACGCTTTGCGTATTCAGGTTAAAGCCCAGGGTATCACTGTAGTTAAACTGTCCGGTGCCAAAACCAAGGTGATATTCAAGGATAAGCTGCAAAAACACGGCAAGCCCATCAACAATGACTACCTTGAGATCGAAGCTGGCAATGCCCGCGCCATGCTGATCCAGCTAGGAGAACTGGGTAATCGGGCTTATATCTACCTGCGTGATGATGACAGCAAGGTATCATCCTTTGAATTGACCTATACCGATAGCAATGGTCAACAGCAAACACTATCCGATAATGAATTCCCCTACGAGCTAACGGTTGAATTGCCCGCCGAACAACGCCAACTGGAATTTAGCTTAAAGGTAACGGATATAAACAACCAGCAACATAACACCGGCCCACTGCAACTGGGCCAGTAATTCCACTCTCCCGTTTCCCCTATCCTCACCCGGCTATATTCGCCGGGTGATTTCTAACAAATGTTTTTTACCTTCGCTGTAGAAGAGTAATATAGCTTTATACTGGCGAAGGGTTGCAAGAGCTAAAAGCGGACCTTGGTAGCCCAACTCGCTACCATTTATGAAGAGTGGGGATTATCTGAGAAGGGTAGTTTAGATACGACCCTTTTTATTCATCAAGAATACGACCTAAAATGTCGTTTTACCTGCTCAAAGTTTTCACTAATCTACCATTAAATACGTTCTGGTAAGCATTACATAAATTTGCTATCAATAAGCTAAGAATCAGAGCGAGACGAATTACAGTAGAAGAATGGTCCAGTTGCTCAATATTAAATTTTTGTACACAAAATATAATTAGGACGTGTTATGGCGAGAAATGATGCCTTTTTATTAGATGGAATAATCGATGAGCGAGTAGAAAATCAGGTCCCTTCATGTAGGCGAGATGAAGCGTTTGAATACTTGGCTTTTGAGCAGTGGCTCAAGCCTTATGATTTATCAAAGGAAGAAATTTTGTTTGGATCCGTTGACGGACGTGATGACGGTGGAATAGACGGGTTTTATATATTTATTAATGGCCACCTTCTGATGGATTTGGAAGGATTTGCTTGGCCGCGTTCAGGCTCTTTGTTAGAAATACGAATTATCACGTGTAAGCATCATGAGACTTTTAAACAAGCCCCCCTTGATAATCTGGCAGCAAGTTTATCTGAGCTATTCGACTTCAGTACAAAAACCAATGAGCTGAAAGGAAATTATTCAAATGATGTTGTGAACTGTCGAGAAAATCTAAAATTTGCTTACAGAAAGTTATCCCCACGACTAAGTAGCTTCAATATATCCTACGCGTACGCATCACGAGGAAACACCCAAGACATAGGCGATGCAGTAGTTGCTCGAGCGAAACAGATATCTTCGATTACAAAAGACTTTTTTGGAAATTGTGAGGCCCAATTTGAGTTTGTTGGTGCAAGCGAACTAATAGCACTTCATAGAATGATTCCGAACTTTAGTCTAGAGTTAAAGTTTTCGGAAGTCCTTTCGAGTGGAGAACGATACGTTCTTCTTGCCAACCTCAACGATTACTATCAATTCATTTCAGATAACGGAAAATTGAGAAGATATCTTTTTGATTCTAATGTTCGTGATTTTATGGGTCTAAATCGAGTCAATGAAGATATTAAATCCACCTTAGAAAACAATGGATCAACAGATTTTTGGTGTCTGAATAATGGAGTAACATTGTTAGCAACATCTGCTAGCGTTGTGGGTGATAGTATAAATTTAGAGGACATCCAAATTGTCAATGGACTACAAACATCCGAATCAATATTTCGATACTTTGAAGCAGGTGGTATTGATAGCTCAAAACGTTCGGTATTAGTAAAAGTAATCGTTTCACAAGAAGAAGAGGTTCGAGATTCAATAATACGAGCAACAAATAATCAGACCGATGTTGAATTAGCTTCTCTCCATGCTACTGACAAGATACAAAGAGATATTGAAGATGTATTTGAACGTTCGGATTTCTATTACGAAAGAAGAAAAAACTATCATCACAACATTGGCAATCCTTCTTCAAAAACAATCACACCCCTATATCTGGCATCTGGTGTTGTTAATCTTATTCTAAAACTCCCGCAAAAAGCATCCAACCTCAAATCAAAGTTTATGAGATCAGATGAAGCGTATAACTTAGTATTTTCAGAGCACCTACCAATCAGTATTTACCCAATTGTTGCTTCAGTATTAAAAACAACTGATCAAGGATTAGAAAGTTTTCGAAGCAGGAGTGGTTTACAAGGTGAGCGTTTCCTAAAGAGATGGAGGCAGATCACGAGCTTGATTGCAGTATCAAGATTGTTTGGAAAATATGATTTTACTGGTCAAGATCTATCAGAGTTCCAGGTTTCGAGATACTCCACAGATTTGGTCGAAGAAACATGGAAATTTATAGAAGAAACATATTCATCAGATGTAGCAGATAAGAGATTAAAGGGAAAAGGTTTCTTCGTAAAGCTATGTAAAGAAGCATCTGCTGCATTTTCGATATCAAATCCAGATAGGATAGAAAAGGCGAAGGAATTTTGGGTATATACTCATGAAGCAAACCCTATCAAAGAAAGACAAAATCATGTGATAGATATGGAATTTGCACTCAAAGTGAATGAACTGCTCCCTGAGCAACCTTGGAAGCCTGGAGTAAATCGTATTGTAAAAAGTAAGCTAGGGTGCTCAAACCGTGAATATTTTGAAGCAGTTCAAATACTGATAGACGAAGGGATCAGAAATAAACAGCGTGATGGGGTCGTGTATGATTACGAAGGAAACGTTGTTGCTTTCGATAGCGAACGCGTAGATCCAAACACCATGAAGCTCTTAGATCAGTAATGACCAAATTCAAATTAAACGTACACTATTGGCAAAACACTCATTCAGTATGAATCTTTATTTTACATTCCGGTATTAAACTTTATCCCTCTGCTACTGTACCTGCCCGTATTAAAATTGTTATTTTACTCAACCGAATTTCCGTTTCTGTATAACCATTGTATCAAAGGACCCTATGACTCCCGCAATTAATGCCGCCAACAAGGCCAAGATTCGCTACCACATTCATGAATACCAGCATGATCCGGATAACCAGGCGTTTGGGCTGGAAGCGGTGGAAAAGCTGAATCTGAATGCGGCGCAGGTGTTTAAAACCCTGGTTGCCCAGCTGGATAACGGCAAGCTAGCAGTGGCGGTAGTGCCGGTATCGGATAAATTGAATTTAAAACAGTTTGCCAAGGCCTGCGGTGTCAAGAAGGCGGCAATGGCGGATAAAGCCGATGTACAACGCAGCACTGGTTATGTGCTGGGTGGGGTGAGCCCTCTCGGGCAAAAAAAATCACTGTTAACTATTATTGATCATTCGGCCACACACTTTGAGCACATATTTGTTAGCGCGGGGAAACGCGGTCTAGAAATTGCGTTATCGGCCAACGATCTTGGTCGCTTAACCAACGGGCAATTTGCCAACATTGTATAACAATACGATCGGTTTATATTGCATCCCAGACAGAGAATAGGCACACTATCAACTGGTCTAACCAGAGGTAACGTTATTATGTCAGCTCCCAATCCATTGCGAAAGTTTGTCGATAAAGTTAATCATTATCCTAATTGGCTTAGCAGCAGATTAATGACATGGTTATTTCGTCACAAAGTAAAACTGGCGGGCACCTGCAAAATCGACATTCTGTCCACTGACGGTAAAACTGTCACCTTTCGTCAACGTAATATTCGTAAAGCTCAAAATCATATTGAGAGTATTCATGCCGCAGCGATGATTTTATTAGCCGAATCTGCCACCGGTTTTATCACCGGCATTAATTTACCGGGCGATAAACTCCCTTTAGTTAAACAGATGGATGTAAAATTTGTGCGCCGTTCGAGTGGAGATATGACTGCCACGGCAACTCTTACTGATGAACAAATCACGCTAATGCAGCAACAAGAAAAAGGCGAAACCGTCGTTAAGGTGGAAGTAACCGACGCGAACGGTGACACTCCAATAGAATGCAATATCATCTGGGCATGGATCCCAAAACGCAGAGGATAAACACCTGCGTTAATCCCTTTCCTGCTGATCTTGATCCCTGCAACACATTCCCCTGTACACCCCTTTTATGCGCTGTTTTGGCGCACTATTTGACTGCCTCCAACGGGGACTTTTTTACCCGTAACGTTGACATTCCAATAAGGGTCATTTTTCTTTCATAAAAATAGTTCTAAAAATAGTTGACAGATTACCAATTTGGGCATATTTAACACTGGAACGAAGCGGTTCGACCAGCACAATCGGTCGAGCATCTTCACGGTTGTAATTCCTAATTTTGTTGGGGATGCCGAAATGGCAAAACAAACTAGAGAAACTTTACTTAAACAAATCTTTAATGATTACAAAAACTATCCATATGGTTTTTCTCGCTCCGGTGATTTTTCTATTAAAGAAAGTCAGGCGTTAAGCAAATACGGCCAGTTAATCTGTGCATTATTAGATGGGGTTATCGAACCGTCTAATAAAGAAGATGCATCGTTACTTGCTGTTGCGCTAGGCCAGCAAGAGCCGACTAGCGTCGCTGAAAAAGCGTGGGTAAGGTATCAACGTATTATTGAGCAGCCGAAGCCGGCCAGTATTTATGGCTCAAAACCAGCATCGATGGATGATTACTCTGTTGATAGTGCTGAATTAGAGGCTGAATACGACGATTAATATGTGGTGCCCTAACGGGCACCTTTAATCTTTTTAGATTTTTTATCTCTTATATATTCTATTATTAGTATAATTATCCTATCTTTGCCCTTTTCTGAAATATTTATCCTTATTTTAGCCTAAATTCCGTTTCAACTTTTAACTCAGTCAAGTATAGTCTGGGGTTCAAATATGCAATTAAGAGCCGCTGAAAACCAAACTGAGAGAGGAGTATAGAAAGTGGAGATGATGTCAGGCGCCGCAATGGTGGTGAGGGCGCTAAAAGATGTAGGGGTGAAACACGTTTTTGGTTATCCCGGTGGCGCAGTTCTCGATATTTATGATGCATTATATGCACAAACAGATGTAGAACATATTCTAGTTAGACACGAACAAGCTGCGGCACACATGGCTGACGGTTATGCTCGTTCAACAGGTCAAACCGGTACCGTCCTTGTTACTTCCGGTCCCGGCGCAACCAATACCATTACAGGTATTGCCACTGCCTATATGGACTCTATTCCGATGGTGGTGTTATCCGGTCAGGTTGCCACATCGCTAATTGGTGAAGATGCGTTTCAGGAAACCGATATGGTCGGTTGCTCACGGCCGATTGTAAAACATAGCTTTTTGGTCAAACGCGCTGTCGATATTCCCATGGCCATTGCCAAGGCCTACTACATTGCTAATAGCGGCCGTCCAGGTCCGGTAGTTATCGATTTACCTAAAGACATTGTTAATGTTCAAGAAGAACATCCGTACGAATTTCCCTCTTCAGTTCAAATGCGCTCTTATAATCCAACAGTCAAAGGGCATGGTAAGCAAAT
The DNA here is from genome assembly GCF_048268085.1 of Neptunicella sp. NCBI lineage: Bacteria > Pseudomonadati > Pseudomonadota > Gammaproteobacteria > Alteromonadales > Alteromonadaceae > Neptunicella > Neptunicella sp. The sequence goes on from NZ_JBLWWF010000009.1 coordinate 109,241, forward strand.
TAAAAAATCCGTTGAGGCTTTTAGTGCAGCCAAACGTCCGGTTATTTACGTTGGAGGTGGTGCCATTGCTGCCGAAGCGAGCGAACTATTAACCCGTTTCGCGGAAACATTAGGCGCTCCAGTCACCTCAACCTTGATGGGATTAGGGGTATTTTCCGGCGTACATCCGCAGTTTATCGGTATGCTCGGCATGCACGGTACCTTCGAAGCAAACAAAACCATGCATAATGCCGATTGTATTATTGCCCTGGGTGCCCGTTTTGATGACCGCGTGACCAACAATGTGGAAAAATTCTGTCCTCACGCCACTATTGTGCATGTTGATATAGATCCGGCTTCAATTTCTAAAACCATTGCCGCTCATATTCCTGTGGTGGGTTCTGTGGACTCGGTATTAGAACAGTTTTTTGAGCAAATGAATGATTTTGATACTCAGGCACAAACTGAAAAATTAGCCGACTGGTGGCAACAAATAAATCAATGGCGTGAAAAGAAGTGTTTGAGCTATCAAACTGATCCTGCCCAGATTAAACCTCAACAGGTTATTGAATCACTGTACAAGCACACTAATGGCGATGCTTATGTGACTTCAGATGTAGGTCAGCATCAGATGTTTGCCGCCTTGTATTATCCGTTCGATAAACCACGTCGCTGGATCAATTCCGGGGGGCTTGGCACCATGGGATTCGGCTTACCAGCCGCGATGGGAGTACAAAAGGCCCACCCTGATGCCGTTGTCGCCTGTGTGACCGGTGACGGCAGTATTCAAATGAACATTCAGGAACTGGCGACGTGTTTACAATACAATTTGCCGGTCAAAATTATTTCAATCAATAACCGCGCACTGGGCATGGTTCGCCAGTGGCAGGATATGATCTATAAAGGTCGTCATTCTCATTCCTATATGGATTCACTACCTGACTTTATCAAACTGGCTGAAGCTTACGGTCATATTGGTATTCAGGTGAATAAACCCGAAGAACTGGACGATGCCATGGCGCGCTGCTTTGCCGAGAAAAACCGCGTGGTATTTATGGATATTCTGGTGGATCAAAGTGAACATGTTTACCCCATGCAGATTAAGTTCGGAGCCATGGATGATATGAGATTAAGTAAGACGGAGCGCACCTAATGAGACGTATTCTATCGGTATTAATGGAAAATGAACCTGGTGCCTTGTCACGAATTGTCGGTGTATTCTCACAACGGGGTTACAACGTCGATACATTATGCGTAGCACCCATCGATGACGGTAGTTTGTCACGCCTGACGATCACGACTCATGGTGATGATAAGGTGATCGAACAAATCACCAAGCAAATGAATAAATTGATCGATGTACTAAAAGTCATCGACCTGACTGATGGCACCCATATTGAACGGGAATTAATGCTGGTTAAATTAGCCACCCGCAACGAACATGCCCGCAGTGAAGTTAAACGCACAGTGGATATTTTTCGCGCCCAGATTGTCGATGTCAGCACTAAAAACTACAGCATTCAGATTGTTGGCCCGTCTGACAAACTCGATGCTTTTTTACAATCAGTTAGTGATGTCGCTGAAGTGATAGAAACCAGCCGTTCCGGTGTGTGCGGTATTGCTCGAGGCGAAAAGGCTCTTAGGCCGTAATTAACATATGCTAGTCCTGACATGAGTAGATATTTATGTCAGGACTAGGCTCATTATATTAATTTAAGTAACTTGCTAAAAAAGACTCAACTTCCGAATATACCTTACGCATATCCTCCCTGTATCGAAACGGGTTATGTCCTGAATCTTCTAAGGTGATAAATTTATGCACCTTTTCCAAATCTTCTAGTGCATCGGCCATATTCTCTGATTGCTCAAAATCTACAATTTCATCTTTAGTGCTGGCAATAATGAGCATAGGTGTTTTTATTTGGGCAACAAAATTAATCGGTGAATTATCGCGTAACATTTTAGCATCTGCCACCGGATCACCAACCCGATCATAAACATAGCGTTTTATAAGTTTATCGCTATCCAGCTTGTCTTCATCAAACTCAATCATCTCGTTTAAATCAGATATACCATTTATGCTTATCGCACACGCATATAATTCTGGTGTTTTGACTGGGCCAATCAGAGCGGCATAACCACCATAAGAAATACCCACAATACAAACCCGTTTAGGATCGGCAAGGCCACTTTTCACCATGTCAGTGACGGCATCTGTCAGGTCATTTTGCATATTCTGCCCCCATTGCTTGTAGCCGGCCTCTTCAAAGTCTTTACCAAAACCGGTCGACCCCCTGAAGTTTGGTTTTAAGACTAAATAACCTCGGGTTGCTATAAACTGGGCAAAATCATCATAACTAGCACGATCTCTTGCATGCGGTCCGCCATGAGGTAATAAGACTAAAGGATAATGAAGACCATCTTTATAATTTCTAGGATAATACAAATATGCGCTGATTGGTTTTCCGTCACGCGACATATAGTTCACGGTGGTGAGTTGCGACAGCGCTGTGGTATTAATTCCTGAGTAGCCATTGCGCAAAAACGTCAGCTCATTTTTTTCACGATGATAAAGAAAATAACTAGCTGGAATATCAGCACCGCTTATCAATACGGTAGAAAGAAGGCCGTCTGTAGAACTTGAAGTAAACTGGAAGTTAGCTTCACCAACCTGAAGGGCTATTTTGTCGTAAAAAGATTGCAGCCCCGAGTCGAAAAACTTGTAGCGTATGTTATCACCATCAACAGCGTACCCGACTATGGTATCTGAACGGCGGTTAGTTAACGGGTACAAAATATCTTTGTCTGGAACGGATGCTAATATTTGTGGATGCTTGTCTTTCTCGTCATTAAAGGTAACCAATTCATAATATCCGCTTTTCTCATTCCTTTGGCGATATACCAACTTATCGCCATATAACCCTAATAAATCAGCTGTTTGGAGTTCTTGCTGTTCATCATCTTCATTATCCAGCGGTATGGAACGACTGTTTACCCAATCGTTGTCCTGATCCAGTTCAAATACATCGATACGCTTCGATATGGGCAAATAGTCTAATCTGTATAACGGATTACCTTCGTCATCACTGAGAAAAGCAAAGGTACGTTGTCCTCCAACGACAAGCACCTCAGATTCACCAGTGTATACATTAACTTTATACAGCGACCTACGTTTATTTCTCCATGCTTCCATCAATATATGCTTAGGATCATCCGGCAAAAAGTGCTTGATTCTAGACAAATTACGATTAGAACGAGTTCGCCAATCGTCATCCAGCAATACAACCGGGTTTTTGGCGTCCACATCGATCGCCAGCGTGCGACTAAACATATAATAATCATCAATATCAAAGTCGTCTTTTTCTTCCATATCCTCTTGCACCGACTCGGTGTTGTAAGGCACCAACACATGCAACAGGAGGCGTTCATCATTAGCCCAGCTAATCGCATAAGGACGAACCAAACGATCGGAAGTTTTACCGATTGTAGGATTACCGTCTTTTGCTAAATCCGAAATAGTAACAATGCGGGCTCCATCGCTATCCCGATTCCAAAGCTGGGCAAGATAACGTCCACTTGGTGAAATAACGGCTTGTTTATAATCCGCCTCTCGCAGAAAGTCTTCTAAATCCGGCACGTCAGCACAAACAATGGTGGTAAGCGTCAACCAAACGGTGAGTATTAAGTAAAGCTTTTTGATTAATTTCATTAATTCCCTCTATATGATTCCGTTTTATTAGAGCGTGTTGATCTTTGCTGTATGAATTTTGTTCTAACTAAACGCTTTTTAATCGCGACGCTTATTTGCAGGCCTAATGGATTAAGTCAAAAATAAGCAACAAAGAGTAAAAAGCGTTTAGAACGAACCCTTCGGGCAACGTTTGCGCGGCATTTCTACGGCTTCAGCACTCATTTATGTAGAACAACTACACCACATTCGTGCTTCATTGTTTAAATACCCCGCAACTCGTTGCAAAAATATACCGAAAAGATCAACACGCTCTAGTACTATAGGTAAATCTAAGCGTTAGTAATCCATTGATAATACTAGTTAAAGTATTTTCATGGAAATCTGACATTACCTTAAAAATTTATTTTTATGAAAATACTAATTATTGGCTATGTCTGGCCGGAACCGAACTCATCTGCTGCAGGCAGCCGGATGATGGCGTTAATTAACAGCTTTGTGGCTGAACAATGGCAAGTCACCTTTGCCAGTCCGGCCCAGCTCTCAGAACATCGTACCGATTTAAAAGCGTTGGATATTGATGAAGTCAGTATCGAACTGAATAACGGCAGCTTTGACGAGTTTATCCTCAAGTTAAAACCGGATATGGTGATGTTTGACCGCTTTATGATGGAAGAACAGTTTGGTTGGCGAGTAGAAAAACATTGTCCGGATGCATTACGTATTCTGGATATGGAAGACGCGCATTTTTTACGTCAGGCTCGCCAGCAGGCATTCAAAAAGCAACAAACTTTAGCTCCGCAGGACTTGCATACCGAGCTGGCTATCCGCGAAATCGCTGCCATTCACCGTTGTGATATAACCTTGGTGATTTCAAAATTTGAAATGGCATTATTGCAAAATCAGTTTGGCATTCCGGCCAGTATTCTGCATTACTGTCCTTTTATGCTCGATGGTGTGCATGCTGATAATCCTGATTTTGAGCAGCGCCAGCACTTTATCAGTATTGGTAACTTCCGCCACGAACCCAACTGGGATGCCGTATTGTGGCTCAAGCAGCAAATTTGGCCGCTCATCCGTAAACAGTTACCTCAAGCCGAGCTGCATGTTTACGGCGCTTACCCTCCCAAAAAAGCCACCGATTTACACCACCCCAAGCAGGGCTTTTTAGTCAAAGGTTGGGTAGAAGATGCCAAAAAAGTGATGCAACAGGCTCGAATTTGTTTAGCTCCATTACGCTTTGGAGCCGGACTCAAAGGTAAACTGGCCGATGCTATGCAATGTGGAACCCCCAATATTACCACCGATATTGGCGCTGAGGGATTCATCGAGGATGATCAATGGAGCGGGATAATTGCCAACGAGGCTGATAATTTTGCCGATGCCGCAGTGTCGCTTTATTCTGCCCGATCACAATGGCAACAGTATCAACAAAACGGATACGATGTGATCGAGCAACGGTTTGCCAAAGTCCTAATCCAAAAGCAATTCATTCAGCAAATTAACCATATTGTCGAAAATTTGGCTGAACATCGTCAACGCCATTTTACCGGGATGATGCTGCGCCATCACAGCATGAAAAGTACCCAATATATGGCGCAGTGGATTGAAGCCAAAAACAGCAAGTAATTGACAAAAATGAATATTTTTTAATAAATCTGTGTACGAAAGTTTAATCTTCGCTAGTATGGATTTGTTTCACCCGCCCCACTTGACCGTCCTCTAATCTCACTTTGATTCCATGAGGATGGTTAGGGGAGTTGGTTAAAATCCGTTGTACAACCCCTTGGGTTAGCGCACCGGTGCGTTGATCCTGCTTTAACACAATAGAAACTTTTATACCGGGTTGGATATTGGCGCGAATATTACCGTTCATATATTTCCTTGAAATATTTTGTTTGCGCCAGTAAAAACATATTGGCGCAAACAATATACCACTATTGCTTACTCATCCAGGCATGATACTCGGCCTTTGCTTGTTCCTCGGCTATTCCATAACGCTCCTGGATCAAGCCGACAATCTCTTCTTCGCGGCCTTCAATTTTATCCAGATCGTCATCGGTGAGTTTACCCCACTGTTGCTTGACGTTACCTTTAAGCTGTTTCCATTTACCTTGCCAAATATTTATGTTCGTCATAATCATTCTCCTGTTAACAATGTAACAATCGAGTTCATCCCGTCGCAGCGGATAACTCATTAACTGATTGCGATTTATTTTTCGCTACAGAATGTCTCTGCAACAATTAACAAGCCAGAACAATGCCAGCATTAATAATTTTATTATTTTCAATGCCTTACTATATTCAGGAAGGTTTTTAGTGTCAGATTTGCCATAAGACGAGTAACTATTACGCAACGAAGCGGTAATAGTTACCGAACAATGAATAGCAGTTACTTACAGGTCGCCATGTCCTTTGAAAGCTCGGTAATAAATTGACCGTCCTTGCCAAAATAGCGGTAGACCATAATGACTTTTAAATCGATAAAACTACGCAGATCCTTATTGGCACACAATGGGCCAATTACACTTTCTTCCATAATTGAATCGAATACGGCGACATCAAGCTGATTAGCGGTGTAATTAACCAATGTGTTGTTATAGATAATGTAATTTTTTAATGTAGCTGCTGAATCCAGTCTAGTATCAGCGTCAAGTGCCCAGGGCGCTTTAGCATTGACTTCCTTAACCACCATAGAAAGCTGTTGAGAGAGCAACCGCTGTTCTTCCGTTTGAGTTGCGTTGACCGTCCAAGTGGTTATTATCATGACCCCAACGAGTACTATTTTTTTCAAATCCATTTCATATTCCTTAAGTAATCCACCAGATAAATACCACCGATGCGATAGCGGATTTTTACTTATTCTATATCGATTGAAAAGTACTTTGCTTCGAACTTCATTCCCTTATTTAAATAAAACTGGTGTGCCGCTTGTCTGGAAACCCCGGATACCAGTCGTAACTGGGCACAGTGTCGCTGTTTCGCGAAATCCACCAGCCAGTCGAACAATTGCCCTCCATAACCTTTTGAACGATTGCCGTCGGCAGTAATCAACTCTTCAATTTCCAGATACTTTCCGGTATGCAACCACTCGGAAATCCTAAACCCGGCCGCAGATTTTATCTCGTCTCCATCTTCCAGACAGGCCAACCGATAACCGGTTTGCGATTCCATTCGCTCCACTTGTTGCAAAAACGCTTCAAGCGATAGATGGGGTCGCAGGCCAGACAACACCGCAAAACATCTGATTTTATCTGCCTCTGTTGCAACTAGCCTAAACTGCATTTTTACTGTTTCCCGTTAATTAAAATATCAAGCTGAACAGTGCACCACCGGCATCACTGCGACTCAGTTTAACACTGCCCCCATGGGCAATCATGACCTGACGGGTTAATGCCAGCCCCACGCCGGAACCTTCTTTTTTGGTGGTAAAAAAGGGCACAAACACTTTATGTTTTAATTCATCCGCAATGCCATGACCATTATCTGCCACTTCAATCACCACATGTCCACGCCGATTCAATAAGGCGCGCATGGTTACTTCGGGCTGAGGAATGTTTTCCAATGCCTGCTCTGCGTTATTTAACAGATTAATCAGTATTTGCTCGACCATCTGCACATCAACTGTCATTTCCAGAGTTTGAGGCTGAATATCGGTAATCAGGCGAATGCCCTTTTGTTGCCACTGTTGCGTTGCCAACGTTTGCACCTGGGTAAATAACTGCTGAATATGGATACGTTTAATATTGGGAGCCGGCAATCGGGTCAATCGTCGGTAACTGCCGACAAATTGCATCAGTCCTTCGCTACGACGGGCTACCGTTTGCACTGCATGAGCAATGTCATCCAATTCGTCAGTCAGCTCAGGTAAGCTTTGAGCCTTGCCTTTAGCATCTTCAACCAAATCCACGGCTGTTTTGGCCAGTGAAGCGACCGGGGTAATGCTATTCATAATTTCATGGGTTAATACCCTGACCAGATCTTGCCATGCCTGCAATTGTGCGTGGTCCAACTCACTTTGAATATCCTGTAAACTGAACAAACGCTCAGACTGACCGGCAATAATGATTTGAGTGGCAGATACCGCCAACTGGTGTTGCATATCGTCGACCATAAAATCGACCAGTCGCCGTTGTCCGGCCTCCAGACTCGCCAATTGCCGCGCAAAATCATCACCAAACTGGGCTAAATCGGATAAACGCTGTACGTGATAACTACCAAATAAACGACGGGCGCTGTTATTCCATAACACAATGTCGTCATTGGCATGGATACTCATTAATGGCACCGGCACATGCTCAACAACAGCTTTTAAGTGGCGCAGCTGTTGTTCCTGATCAGCACGACTGGTTTGAAAACGGGTAAGAATTTCACTGAAAGCTTGCCCCAGTTCGGCAAAACCGGCACCCAAATGCTGAAATTCAAAACGTTGTGAAAAATCAGAATAACGTGCCGCCTGCAAAAACCGGGTTAGTTCGGTATTGGTCTTACGAATAAAACGCACTACCTCGACGGCCTGCGCAATCAGCAATATCAGCACCAACAGACTGGCCGCCTGATAGCCACCATGGGATAAAAACACACTCAACAGAATCAGCATCAACATCAACAGCACAATGCGGATGCTGAGTAACAGAGAAAAACGATTAAAGCCCATGCTTTTCCATTCTCCGGTATAACGCTGCGCGAGTTAGACCCAGCGCTTTAGCGGCATGACTGATATTAAACCGATGTTTTTTCAATGCCTGCTCGATCGCTGTTTTTTCCAGTCGCTCCAGATTCAAATCCTCGTTATCGGTTATCTCGATGTGTTTTGTGGTAACCGCCAATGCCGCGTTGGTTGCCAGTTCACCGGCCTGATTAGGCGTCAGTTCCAGCTGAAAATCCTGTTCTGTCAGTTGTGTCGAAGTGGTTAGGATCACCGCCCGTTCAATGGCATGGCGTAATGCCCGCACATTACCCGGCCAGGGATAATCCCGTATTTTTTGCATTGCCCCTGCAGAGATCGTCATATCCGTTTTGGCATATTTTTTAGCGTAAAGCGCTAGATAGTGCAGCGCAATAGGTTGTATATCTTCCTTGCGATCCCGCAGCGGGGGCAACGCAATTTCAACCGTATTGAGACGGAACAGTAAATCCTGACGAAAGCGCGATTCATTGGTTAATTCCGATTTGGCCACATTGGTTGCGGCAATCACTCTGACATCGATATCGACAGGCTTATTGGTGCCCAGTGGTGTAACCTGACGCTGAGCCAATACCGTCAGCAGTTTTGCCTGTAAATGCAACGGAATATTACCAATTTCGTCCAGAAACAGCGTGCCTCCCTGAGCGGCCTGTAATCGGCCAATGCGCTCCTCGTTAGCACCAGTAAAAGCGCCTTTTTTATGCCCGAATAATTCACTTTCAAATAGGGTTTCAGATACCGCCCCCAGATCCACTGCCATAAACACATGCTGACACCGCTGACTTTGTGCATGCAACTGACGGGCAACCAATTCCTTTCCGGTGCCGTTTTCCCCCAGTATCAATACATTAGCTTGTGTCGGTGCGCTGCGCGCAATTAGCGACATCACCTGTTGCATTGCCGCAGATTGTCCCAGAATAAGTGGACCGGAAACCTGTGCACTGGCGGTCGCCAATAATTGGTTAGCCTGACGAAGACTATTCGCCTCGCGGCGTGACTGACCAAGCTGCACTGCGGCAGAAAGGGTAGCGACCACTTTTTCATTTTGCCAGGGTTTGGCAATAAAATCGGTGGCCCCCAGTTTCATCGCTTCAACCACCGTATCGACTCCACCGTGTGCGGTGATCATCACCACCACCGCAAGCGGATCAAGCTGCAAAATACGCTGTAACCATTGATAACCTTGCTGGCCTGAGCTTTCCCCTGGCCCAAAATTCATATCCAGCAAAATGGCATCAAAGCGATGTTCGGCCAGTAGGGTGGGAATATGTTGTGGCTGATTACAGATACTCACATCGGAAAAATGCCGTTTTAACAGTAATTTTCCTGCCACCAGAATATCTTCATCATCATCGACGATCAGCACATGACCCTGCTGCTTATCCAATCCATCACTCCGCTTGCTAATTATAACTGTTCATTATCGTACACCTGATGTTCAATTTCGCACAACAAAAACTGTCCATTAATGAACACTTAAAATAAATATCCTTTAAAAACAATAGATTAAATATTGGTACGCTTATTGATATGTTTTCTATTAATTCCGTCGTGATTAACTAATAGCGAAAAACTATGCAAAACCAGCTCAGTTCCATTCCCCAATCCGTTAGTGCTAAGCCTTCTGCGGTGTCAGGTTCGGGAATGGATCGCAAAGTCAGTAAAAAAAGCAAAACTTATAAATGGCCCATGCTTATCGCTGGTATGGTTTTGCTATTTGCGTGGCTAGCTTATCAGTCTTTCAGTACCTCATCGGGAAAGGCTCTGACTGTTAACAGCGAGCGAGTGGTGATTTCCACCGTCAGCAGTGGCATCTTCGAGGATTTTATTCCGCTGCGCGGCCGGGTCACCCCCGCCAAAACCCTGTTTCTTGATGCGATTGAAGGCGGGCGGGTAGAACGCATTCTGGTGGAAGATGGTGCCAATCTCCAAGCCGGTGATTTAATCGTGGAATTGTCCAATGCCTCGTTACAACTGAATGTGCTGGGTAACGAAGCGCGGGTTGCCGAACAGCTGAATAATATGCGTAGTATCGAACTCAGTCTGGAGCAGAACCGCCTGCAACATAAACGCAATTTGGTGGATATTAATTACCAGATTTCCATGCTAACCCGGCAGTTAAAACGCGAGGCGACGCTGGTTAAAAACGATTCCATTAGCCAGTCTCAATATGCGGATACCCAGGATACACTCAACTGGTACAAAAGCCGTCTCAAACTGACTCTGGAAAGTCAGGCCTCTGATGCCAAAATGCAGGAAGCACAGCTAGCGTTTTTGCGCGAAACCAGCAGCCGACTGGAACACAATCTGGAAATTTCGCGGCAAAATCTGGACAACATGAATGTACGCGCTCCGGTGGCGGGCAAATTATCCGGATTCAATGTAGAAATTGGTCAAAGCATTGGTCGTGGCGAACGTCTGGGACAAATCGACACACCCAATGATTACAAACTGACTGCATTGATTGATGAATTTTATCTGGGGCGAGTGGATATTGGCCAACAGGTGCAATACGACCAGTATCAACTGCAAGTCTCCAAAATTTACCCACAAGTACAAAATGGCCAGTTTGAAGTGGATTTAGCCTTTGTCGGGCAACAACCCCGCAATATACGACGCGGTCAAACGATTCAGACCAAACTGACTCTCGGTGATGAAAGTAAAGCCTTACTTATTCCCAATGGCGCTTTTTATCAGGATACCGGCGGTAACTGGATATTTGTTGTGACTGCTGACGGTAGCCAAGCGGTGCGACGTCCGGTGCGTTTGGGACGACGTAACAGTCAATTTATTGAAGTGATTGAAGGACTGGAACAGGGTGAACGGGTCATCACCAGTCCTTACACCAGTTACCAGAATATGCAAACACTTAACCTTGCCCAATAAGGATCAGAATTATGTTAAAGCTGCACAATTTAAGTAAATTTTTCCAGACCGATGAAATCGAGACCGTCGCGCTTAATAACGTCAATATTGAAATTGCCCGGGGCGAATTTGTTGCCATTATGGGCCCTTCAGGCTGTGGAAAATCAACCCTGCTGAATATTATCGGCATGCTGGATAGTCCCTCGGAAGGCCAATACCATTTTATGCAAGAACAGGTCGCGGGTTACTCCGAGGCTCGACTGGCACAAATTCGTAAACAAAACATCGGATTTATTTTTCAGAACTTCAACCTGATTGACGAATTGACGGTAGAAGAAAATATCGAACTGGCGTTGTTGTATCACAATATTCCCGCAAACGAACGCAAACAGCGGGTTGCCAATGTCATGGATAAAGTCGGCATCGCCCATCGCGCTAAACATCGCCCCAGTCAACTGTCTGGAGGTCAGCAACAACGCGTAGCAGTGGCCCGTGCGGTAGTGGGTGATCAGGCGATGATTCTGGCCGATGAGCCCACCGGCAATTTGGACAGCGCTCATGGTCAGGAAGTGATGGATATGCTTAAAGCATTAAATGCAGAAGGCACCACCATTGTGATGGTTACCCATAGTCCGGCTCATGCCGATTATGCCAGCCGGATTATTAACCTGTTTGATGGTCACGTAGTGACTGAAAACGTTCGCGCAGCCTAGGCAAAATAGAGGATTTCCTGATGTTTCAGCATTATCTCATTACCGCATGGCGCAATATTGTTAAAAATGGGCTGTTTTCCGGTATCAATATTTTTGGTCTGGCCGTTGGTCTGGCAAGCTGTATTCTGATTATGCTGTTTGTCCGTGCAGAAATCGGCTACGACAGCTGGATCAAGGACAGTGATCGTGTGGTTCGGCTACATTCTGCCTATCATATTCCCGGTCGCCCGCCATTTTTAACCGTGCGTTCTGCTGGCCGTATGATGGAAGCGATAAGGGATTACGCCAGTAATGAAGTGGCAGACGGTGTGCGTCTGATTCAGTTTCAGCAGACTATCCAGCAACAAGATGATGCCTTTCCCGAACAAGTCACCCTGGCCGATGGCAGCTTTTTTAATGTGCTGGACTTACCCTTTGTGCATGGCGATAAACAGGCGTCTTTCAACAAACCTTTCGATTTGGTTGTGACGGAAGAAACAGCGCAAAAATACTTTGGCCGTACCGATGTGGTCGGTGAAACCATGACTATCTGTTGTGTGAGCGATCAACCCACCACACTGCCAATTACCGGTGTGATTAAAGACTTGCCCGACGCCACCCATTTTAATTTACATATGCTGGTGTACCTGCAACCGGCGTTGTTTGCCGACAACTCCAGCATGCTGGATACCTGGACTAGTGTGAATGTATATACCTACTTCAAGCTTAATCCAGGCATTAGCGTTGAGCAGTTACAACAGCGCATCGATTACTGGGTTAATAATGAAAGTCCGTTTGTACAAATATTCGAGCAGAATGTCGGCAGTATGCAAAACAATTCAAAAGTCACTGATTACTTACAACACAAAGTGATGCCGCTGACAGATCTGCATCTGCATGCTCGCGATGACGCTGGAAATATGGGTGACTTTAGTGCCATGGGTGACTATAAAATGGTGGTGACTTTTATCATTGTTGCGGCGCTGATCCTGTTAATCGCCTGCATAAACTTTATGAATCTGGCCACCGCCAGAGCCAGCCAGCGGGCCCGTGAAGTGGCCATGCGCAAGGTTTTAGGTGCCAGTCGCACTCAGGTAGCAATGCAATTTTTGAGTGAAGCGGTTGCCATCGTGTTGATTGCCCTGCTGTTTGCCTTGGTGGCAGTGGAGATTTGTCTGCCTTTTTACAACGCGCTATTAAACCGGGAGCTAAGCCTTAATCTATTCGATGATCCGCAATTATTCTTGGGATTAATTGCCGTGGCACTGTTGGTTGGAATAGGTGCGGGTCTCTATCCTGCGTTGTATTTATCCCGTTTTATGCCAGCGCATATTCTGCAGGCCAGCAAAGGTGGTGAGTCAGGCGGTTCCGCCACATTACGTACCGCTCTGGTTATTTTTCAGTTTGCCATCTCCATCATTCTGGTCATCTGCACCATTGTGGTATATGGCCAAACACTGTATGCCAACAAAATTGATGTAGGCTACCAAAGCGACAACAAGTTAATTCTTAATGTACGAGCTGCAGGCAATAATCTGCAAAGTCTGAAGCAAGAATTACTCAACTTGCCAGAAATCACTTCTGTGGTGTTTTCATCTGAAGCGCCCACTCAGGATAATGAAAATAACCGCCAGTTTACCCTGATCCCGCAAAGTGCCGACAGCGACTCAGGCTTGGCCGCGCCAATCCAGCAAGTTCTCAATTATTACAGTACCGATTATGGATTCTTTGAAGCCTATAACATCAGCCCTATTGCCGGACGTTTATTTGATCAGGCCTATGGCACAGACAAAGCCGTTCAGCAACCGGATGGTGACAATAACATTGGCGCCGCGTCAGTTATTCTGAATGAATCAGCGGCACGCCGCTTAGGTTTTAGCCAGCCCGCTCAGGCGATTGGGCGTACGCTGGAGTCGAACTTATTCGGCAATGGCCTGCACCACCTGACCATTATCGGTGTCACGCCAGATATTTATTTCCGCTCGATCAAATTCGATATTCGCCCCAGCGTTTATCTGTTGCGGGAAGATCGTTTTAGAGTGGCAAATCTGTCATTTAGAACCGATAACTTGCCGGCCCTGATCAGTAAAGTGGAAAGCATCTGGAAAGCCCAGGTACCTATGCAACCCATCAGTCTGCAATTCTTAACCGAGATGATGGTGGCCCAATATAATGATGACGTGACCACTGCCAAAATGTTCTCAGCGTTTTCACTATTGGCTATCGTGGTTGCCTGTCTGGGATTATATGGTTTGGCGGCCTTTACCGCTGAACGACGTACCAGAGAAATAGGTATTCGCAAGGTAATGGGTGCGCAGGTAAGGGACATTGTTAAGTTACTCATCTGGCAATTTTCCAAACCGGTGTTTATTGCCAACCTTATCGCCTGGCCACTGGGAACCTATGCGATGCTAAGCTGGTTGCAGCAATTTCCCTATCGGCTCGACCTGTTCTGGCTGGTGCCGATATGTTTGGTGACGGGCTTACTTTCACTGCTTATTGCCTGGGCAACGGTGGGTGGCAACGCGGCCAAAGTGGCCCGAGGCAACCCGGTCGATTCGTTACGCCATGAGTAATACGGTTATTCCAGAACCATATACAGAACCTACTCTGTATATGGTTCGAAGGCAGGTGAGAGCCGGATAATTACCAATCCAACGAAGATGGCAGTCTGGGTGACGACAATATTTGAGTGAATCGCGCCCAGCGTTGATCCTGATCATCGGTTTGTTCAACATAGGTTTTGATCATATCTTTCCCCCAGTTGTAGTTGATCACATAGGCACCATAGGTATCAAAAAAACGCACTCGCTGGGTGGCTTTTTCCTTGCTGCTAAAACTGTATTTTTGCAATAACGCCACCGCTTTATTTTTATCAATATCACCATTGATATACATACGCGCGATCTCATTACTGGCGTAACTTAACTTACTGGTCAATGCGGCAAAATGCTCAAAGGATTCGGCTAATGCGGGATCAATTCCTGCCAGAGGAAACAAAACACTTTTCTCGAATTCCGCCTTTTGATTACCGGGAAATGCCAACTCAATACCATAGTTTGCGCTACCTTCGGCAATCAACGACTGTGGGCTAAATAGCGGGTACACGCTAAACTCAACCCAGCCACGTTTCTTAACTAAATTATCTTCCAATAATGCATTGTAGGTATGATGGCCGGGGTAACCTTCGTGACAGCCTAAATCTACCGCACGGGAAATATCGATAGGATATTCGGTATTGACCTGAATCAAACTGTAGGCATTACCTTTATACCAGTTATAACCGCTCCAGGGTTTGTCGGTAACATACTCCAGGGTAAAGTTTTCATCATCCAGCAGCCCAATATGCGCTTTAGTGCGGTTGCGACATTCTTCAATGGCCCGATCAAACACAGTGGTTAATTTGTCTTTAGGAATTTCGAACTGTTTTTTGAACGCCGCGATACGACTTTCTATTGAACCGCTACCGGGGAGCATTTTTTCCAGTTCTGCGACCAAAGGGTCAAAATCAGATAGCTTATTGTGCGGGGCTTCGGTGTCATATAAATCGCGACTTTGTGCATCAAAATCGAGTTTTTCTACTCCGGATAAATTTTTCCCGTGAGCGACCAATGCAACCAGTTGCTGATCCAGATAATAAATCCGTAAACGCTGCATTAGTTCGGTATCGGCTGATAGCGTTGGTAACTGAGTACGCAATATTTCAGCATCACTGACAATCTGATCGACAGGTAACTTTTTGCCCTTCGCTTCTTCGGCCCATTCTTTGGGGCCGTAGTAGGCATCCACATAACCGGAGTCATGTTCGCCCAATGCCAACACCAGTTTCACGTATTGTTCAGCGGTCTCATCCAACGATTGGGCTCCCCATAGTGGACTCAAAAAGAAGACGGTAAATAGTAAGGTTAATAATTTTATTCTTTGCATTGTGTTATGCCATGGTAAGAGAAAAACAGACGCTAACGATAGTACTCAATCTATCCACACACCTTCAAGGATAAACTTATCCCAGTAACCTGGTTATCAGCAGATTGATGATGTAACCGCCTAAGGTTAAAAATAAAAATAAACAGGCGGCTAGTAACAATGGTTTAGCACCTGCGTGCTTTATCGCTCCAATATGAGTGCGTAATCCTAGTGCCGCCATGGCCATGGCGAGTAGCAACGTATCGAGTTGCACAATCATGTTTACGAGGGCGTCAGGTAACCAATTCAGCGAATTTAAGCCACTGGTGACAATAAACAATACCGCAAACCACGGAATGATATTGTTCGATAGACCACGATTTACTGTTTTATCCGACTTTACTGGCATGCCGCGCACAGCCAGCAACATTAAAAATGGCGCTAACATCATCACTCGCAACATTTTTTCGATAACCGCCGTATTCGCTGCCGTGTCGCTAATTGCTGCCCCCGCCCCCACCACTTGGGCTACTTCATGCACCGTTGAACCAACCCAGACGCCATAAGCCTGTTCACTAAAATGAAGATAGGGAAAAACCACAGGATACAAAAACATCGCAACCGTACCGAATACCACCACAGTTGCCACAGCAACCGATACTTTATGCGCCTCAGCCTTGATGACCGGTTCAGTGGCTAATATTGCTGCAGCACCGCAGAATGAGCTTCCGGCTCCGATTAAAATAACCGTTTGCCGATCCAGCTTGAACCATTTTGTGCCTAAATTAAGCGCCAGGGTCAATGTCGTCAGCACCATCGTTAAATCGATCAGTAACCCTGTCCAGCCGACGCCGACAATTTGTTGAAAGGTAATTCTAAAACCGTACAAAATAATACCAATGCGTAACAATGTCTGCTTCGAAAAGTCCACACCAACATCGGTTTGAGCTTCTATGCGGCTAAAGAGTGTATTACCTAAAATCATGCCAAAAATAATCGCTAACGTCAGCGCACTTAACCCCCAGTCTGTGACCCATTTAAGCTGCGCAGTACCAATCGCAACGATAGCGATTAACGCCACCAGCAACACACCGCGAACCCCATTAGAATAAATGACAGAGTTAAACTCGTTGATGGCGACACTGGCTACTTTTGTATTCATGACAAGGCTCATACATGGTTTGATTTACCCGTTTAGCCTAAAGACTGATACTATATAACTCCAATACATATAATTTATGCTTGGATAACTTTAAGTTATGAAATTAAATCTGCATCACTTACGAATTTTCTACACTGTGGTTAACACCGGTAGCTTTTCGCTGGCTGCGGAGCAATTATTTATTAGTCAGCCTGCGGTATCTAAAGCGGTGCGTGAGTTAGAAGAACAACACAATCTAAGGCTAATTGAACGGGGAGTGCGGGGTAAAAAGCTGCAATTAACTGATGGTGGTGCCATGTTAATTGAGCACGCACGCAGTATTTTCGCCCTTGAGCAAGCCGCTTTAGATGGACTTCATGCCCATACCGGACTAAAACAAGGCACGTTAGTAATTGGCACCAGCACCACCATTGCCGCATATTGGTTAGCCCCCTATCTGGCTGAATTCCATCAGCGATTCGCCGATATTAAGCTTGAAGTGATAGTCGCTAACACCCAAACCATCAGTCAGGCTTTGCTTGATTGCACCATTGATCTGGCGTTGGTAGAAGGTACGGTAAGCGATCCCAGAATTGATGCTATTCATTGGCAATTCGATCCGTTAATCGTGGTCGCGAGTCCCAATATTACCGGTAATGACATTTCTACCAAGTGGTTAAATAATCAAACCTGGTTAGTACGTGAGCCCGGTTCGGGTACGCTGGAAACAACGCTCTCACTACTGGCGAAACATCAGATTATTCCCCAACACAGTATTCAATTGGGTAGTAACGAAGCAATTGCTCATTCGGTAGTACAAGGAATGGGGTTGGCGATGTTGCCACTGGCGGTCGTTGAGGACTTGATTACGCTACAGCGACTCATGCCTGTTTCATTGCCGGATCAAAAAACGCTCGGCAGACCCTTAACTTTTTTAAATTATCGTGAACGACCAGATTCACCCGCCGCCCGTCGTTTTATTGAGTGTCTGTTTGATGATTAATTATCTTGCGCGAAGCGGAGGAGTAACTTTTCCATAATCTGGTTGATGGTCACAAATTTGTCTGAATCGGCCAACATTTGCGCGGCACTTTGCACATAATCAGTACCATCCAATTCATGGATGCAATGTTGAATGAGTGCGGCGGCACTCTGCGGGGTGGTTTCCAGATGAAATTGCAAGCCGATCACCCGATCAAGGTAGACAAAGCCCTGATTTAAACAAGCCTCGCTGGATGCCAGTGCAATCGCTCCGCCCGGGGTGGAAAAGGTATCACCATGCCAATGAAATACCTCTAAATTGGCCGGAAAGACCTCTGCCAACCAGCTTAATTCGGCTTCGGCCGACAATCTTATTTTATGCCAACCAATTTCTTTATAAGTATTACTGGTAACACTGGCGCCCAAAACATCGGCAATCAACTGAGCGCCTAAACAAATACCCAGCACACGCTTTTGCGCATCAATAGCCTGTTTAATAAATTGCTTTTCTGCTTGCAGCCAAGGGTAATCAGTCTCGTCGCTGATCCCCATCGGCCCTCCCATCACGATCAGCCAATCGATATCTTCTAGCGCAGGTAATTGAACCGATTCGAACAAGCGGGTACCAGTGATTTGGCAGCCCATATTTTGCAAAATCGAATGCATACTGCCCAAATCTTCAAAGGGCACATGCTGCAAATAATGGACACGAAAGGTCATTGATTATCCCTGGTAAGACTTATTTGACGTAAGCTTGGCCAAGCCTTTAACCACCCTAAAAACTCCCCAAATACCCGTTATGATTAAAATCAGTATGCCAATACCCAATATTGTCAGTATACCCCCCAGAATCGATAACCCAATTACCCACCAGAAAGTGGTGCTAATATTGTCATAATGATCAGCAAACAAAGTATTGCGTGCTTCTTCTCGTTTGACGATTGCCCATATACCGCCTATTAACCAAAAAATACCGGTAAAAAGACCGACTAGCATCAGCACATAGGCAATTAATGCATTGGTTTTTGCCCGCTCATCTGCCTGACTTAACGTAATATATTGTTCTGTCATAACCCTTCCCTTGCTGTTTAAATGATCAATCTCAGTGAGTACACTGTATATCGGTTAAACCGTTTTTTTAAGACGTGAACGACAATTTTTACCTCAATAATCAGGAGATATTAAATGAAAACCATTGGACTGCTTGGTGGAATGAGTTGGGAAAGCAGCTTAAATTACTATCGGTTAATCAATCAGGGAATTAAGTCCAGACTGGGTGGATTTCATTCTGCCAAGTTAATTATGCATTCAGTAGATTTTGCTGAAATTGAAGAATTACAAAGACGCGATGACTGGGATGCGAGCGCCCAAATACTCTGTCACGCTGCCAAAGGTTTACAAGCTGCCGGTGCCGACTGCCTGTTAATAGGTGCCAATACCATGCATATTGTGGCACCTGCCATTGAACAGACCGTGAATATACCCTTAATCCATATTGCCGATGCCACGGCAACTGCCATACAAGCCCAAAACCTCAGCAAGGTTGGACTATTAGGCACAGCTTACACTATGCAAAAACCTTTCTTTAAAGACAGGCTCCAGCAACATGGCATCGATACCATCGTTCCTGCCATGAATGAACAAGATAGGGTTCACCAAATTATTTTCCAGGAATTGTGTCAGGGCGTAATTACACAAGAGTCTAAGCAATATTATCTAAACTGTATTGATAAGCTTATTGCTCAAGGTACACAAGGTATTATTTTGGGATGTACCGAAATTGGGCTATTGATTGATGATAACGATACCTCAGCAGCCCTTTTTGATACCACCATCATTCATACCAATGCTGCAATAGACTTTGCACTAACTCAAATATCGTGAGTCTGTTTTGAGTAAAAGACGTAGTTTATAGCGATAAATGCTATGCTACTTAGCCTAATCCGCAAACCGAATATAAAGATGAAATTATTAGTCCGTAATCTTGATCGTAATACCGACGAAGCCGCCATTAAAACCTTGTTTGAAGGCCATGGAGTAGTGCAATCCTGTAATCTGGTCATGGACAACGCCACCGGCAAATCCAAAGGCTTTGCTTTTGTTGAAATGCCTAATCCAGGCGAGGCCAAAGCCGCCATGATGACCCTTAATGCCTATAAGCTGGACGCCAATAAGATTCGAGTTAAAAGAGCCGAAAACAAGCCCACTGACAACGCGTAAGACTAATGCTTATTCGAGCTCCATATGGAATTCCAGATCATCCTCCCCCACATAAGCAAATCCCAGTCGCTGATATAGCTGCTGGGCTGGATTATCTTTGAGTACCGTCAGACTCAAGCTTTTATTCTGCTGTCTTACCTGTTGAATAAAATAATTGAGCACCTGACGACCTAACCCTTGCCCCTGAAAATCCGGGAATATTTGAATTTGTAGAATTTTAATATGCGTTTCGGCCTCCACATATTTAATCATGCCGACTTTATTATCGTTGTGATGAATAATAAAACTGTGATCAAATTGATGGGCTACCCGTGTCCTGTGCTGTTCATCGGTTAAAAACACACCGGCTTGTTGCAAATGCTCAACCATGGTGGCTTTTCGTAATTGAAGCATAAAATCGAGATCACTTTCCTGAGCCTGAATTAGTTCAAATTGAGCGTTTTTTATTTCCATTGCAGATTCCAAGTAACATGATTTAGCGAGTTAACTCATCGCAACCACCGATTAAACATTCCAGACCGGCCAATATCGGTTTATCACAGCGTTTCGCATCCAGTTCACCCGCTATTTTGGTTAACTTAGGACAGAAGTAAACGTTCACATCACAGTGCAATCCGTTATCCGAATTTTGTCGCCAAAACACACCAATATCAGGATCATGTGCCGCATCAGGAAACTGTTCGATAACGGCCTGTTTAATCTGTTGCAGTACACTGGATGCCAACAGTGCATCGCCAATATTTTTCCAATACCAATCTGTGCTGTTCATCACTACCGATCAGATTCAATAGGTAAATCGGCATTAGCGCCCCATTCAGCCCACGAACCATCATAAAGTGCCAAATGCTGAAATCCACACAAATAAGCCGCTAACATGGGGATGCACGCGGTCACCCCTGAACCACAACTAAAAATCAGGCGATAATCCGCTTTGATATTCGCTGCATTAAATAACGCTCGCAGTTTCTCCGATGGATGTAATTGACCGTTTTCGACACACAATATAAACGGAATATTAATCGAGCCGGGGATATGACCAGAGCGCAAGCCTTCTCGGGGTTCTGGTTCTTTACCATCAAAGCGACCCGCTGAACGGGCGTCAATGATTCGGGTTTCCGGTTGTTCAATCGCCGCCAACACTTGCTGGCATGTGACTAATTTATCCGCATCGAATAAGGGTTTAAATGTCGAATGCAACTCATTTTGTCGGTATTGGTTTGTGATGGGTAATCCCGCTTCAACCCATGCCGGTAAGCCACCATTTAATACCGCCACATTGCTCAAGCCCATGACTTTACACATCCACCAGGCACGTGGTGAGGAGTACACTCCCACATTATCGTAAATCACAATGCGTGAATCAGCACCGATACCCATTGCTTGGATAAGTAACTCAAACTGTTCCGGGGGCAGCATGGTATGAGGCAACGGTGAATCTTGCTGGCTAAATACGTGATCAATATCAAAACGCAGAGCACCGGGGATCACATCAGTGCTGCTCGCTATAGAAAACCCAACCGGCTGCATACTGGCATCCAGAATCACCAGATCTGGGTCATCTAAGTGTTGCTGTAGCCATTGAACGTTAACAATATTCATTTTTCGATCCGCAAGATGTGCCTGTAACTGGTTAACCAATAATAACGCGACCAATCAAAACATTAACTTTTATTAATGGAATTATTTCTGATTTTAGATTGGCTCCCCAAAGCGGAACAACTGTCCTTCGCCTGGTTGCATTTTGTGCCATTGCTCGTTGGCCGTGAGTGGTTCGGTGGCAATTACCGTCACCACATCATGCGGTGTGGTTTCTTTGGCAAAATCGATATCCACATCAATATCGGATAGATGCGCCACCCCAAAAGGGGCTCTGCGAGTGATCCATTGCAATTTAGTGGAACAAAAGGCCAGCAAATATTCACCGTCGGAGATCAGCATATTAAAAATACCAAACTCACGCAGTTTATTCGCTTCGCGACGTAAAAAATTGAATGCCGAACGACGTTTAGCGGGACGCTTGGGAAAGCGCTTGTCCAGTAAACTAAGCAAATAACAAAAAGCTCGCTCGCTGTCGGTGGTGCCTACTGGAGTAAAGCGATCGACCGGCAAATTCTGATAACCATGCAATTGTCCGTTATGTGCGTAGGTCCAGTTGCGCCCCCATAATTCGCGACTAAATGGATGGGTGTTTTCCATGCCAATCCGGCCACGGTTGGCTTGTCTGACATGAGCAATCACCGCTTTACTCTTAATGGGGTAGTCCGATATTAAGCGAGCTATTTCCGATTCATAGCTGGGCAGCGGGTCTTTAAAAATGCACAACCCTTTGTTTTCATAAAATGCCACACCCCAGCCGTCTTTGTGCGGACCGATTCGTCCACCACGCTCACGCAGGCCTTTAAAACTAAAGCAAATATCCGTTGGCACATTGGCAGACATGCCCAATAATTCACACATAACTAATCGATAACCTGTTGATACACATAACGTTATTTTAATCCAAAGTCGGTTGAACTAGTCAAACGTAAAACGGTATAGCAAGACCGCTTCATCTTTTTGACCTCCAACCGCGCAATAGGCGTTTTGGGCAGTTAAATTGGACGATTCAGTCACTAGCCACGCACTACTGCACTCCAGTTGTTGAGCAAACTCGTTCAAAAAGGCAATTAATGCTGTGGCAACTCCGAGATTACGGTACTCAGGTAACACACAAACCTCATTAATAAATAATCTGGCCTGTTTATCCAGATGCACGTAGTGAACAGCAGAGGCAAAACCAATAATATTTTGCTCACAAACAGCAATGACCAGATGATGACGAGAATCGCTGAAGAATTCGGTGGCGCTGTCGGGCTGTAAAGGATAGTCAAACAACCTGTCGCCCACCTTAATTAATGCAGGCAAGTCTTCCACTGTGGCCATACGGATGACGATGCCCGCATTGTCTAAATCTGCCTGCATAATGCCTTCTCCTTATTGCTTCCCCCAATCAACAATATCACTTGCGTTTATCTGCTGTCTCTTTTCTACGACGGGCTTAATCACCTGGAAATACCGGCAGACCGGCGTTCACATGGGTTTTCATTTCGAGGACTGTCTTATTTCTCAGACAGTTATTTTGCAAACCAATGACTTAAACAAGCGTGCAGCCCTTTAAAATAGCGGCCTTTCGTAACTGGCACATATTTTGTTATTTGATGTTATAACAGCAATATTGGAGTATGTATGTTAAAAAGCACCTCAGCTAAAATCGTTGTATTGGCCACCAGTTTATACGCAATGGCCATATTTGGCTCAACAACACATTCAACCACCCGAGTAAATGAACACTATAGCAACGCGCCGGATCGTGTTATCCACCAAATGCCAGCCACTGAATCAGATATGATTCAAGCCATTTACATGAAAAATTAATGCACTAACGACTGCGCAACATGCGCAGCAGGTATTTGATAATATCGGCCTCTGAGCACAATCGGGGTGCCTGATATCAATACACTAAGATTTTTGTTTGTTTAGTAAGGACAGGCCCCAAAAAAAGACCGCAGCCCCAGCGCAACCTAAAAATAAAAAAATACCAACCCCTACAGGAGAACCCCAAGAGAAAATACTATAAAAACCGTCCATTCTGTTTCCTTTAGTTAACATGTTGTTTGACAAGATATTTCATACAAAATAATAGCAGGAATTTATCTATTTACTCGGGCGTATAGTGCATTTTCTTATGGCACCGTGTTAGTACAGCAAACTCATATAAAAACGAGTGCCAACAGAATATGAATCCACTGGGTTAAAGATTCAGCGTTCAGTCGCCCCTTTGCCGGTAAAAATTTTATCGCGGAATTTGGCAATGCGAGCGATACGTGTCTCGGCTTTTTTGGCAGAATTGATATTTATTACATAACTTTTCTGCCGACCCGGTGTAAGCACGTGAAAAGCCTCTGCCAACTCAGGATCAGCATCCAAAGCGTCAATCAGTTCATCGGGATACTCGAGGGTGTCGGGCTCTTTGGGCGGCTTAATGCCCGCTTCGGCATAGCCCATAGCCTCTTGTATGTAACTAATGATAACCGCTTCCATTGCTGCGACTTGATCATTGGCGGTAAAGCGGATCATGTCGGGATGACGGGTATTGGGTCCTTGTTTTTCCAATACTTTTTGCGGATCAGTAAGCAATGCTGCGTTAAAAAAGCTCAGCCGAAAGTCATGCCGAAAAGCCCCAATAAGGACAATGTTACGGCCACCATGCAGGTAGCATGGATGCCCCCATTTTACCGTCTCGACCAAGGCTAAATTCTGGCAAATTTGACGGAGTTTCTTAAGGCCCGAGTCCCATTGTTTGATTGAACAATCAGGTGTAGCAAAGCGATCGCACCGACCACATCCGTTGATAAAAAACTCCTCAATATTGGTTATCATCATCATCTCCGTGATAGTTTTTTATGTTAGGCCGACAACATTGTTCCGGCTTACATGCCAGATAGAATATGCTCTAGCCATGAATATACCGCTAAATATTCCGTATAACAGACTGCAAAGTACAATAAAGATTTGATTGTTTACCATATCCGGACTCAGCGCAGACACAACACCAACCGCGTATTTAGTGAAAAATATCGCCATCATTAATCCAAACGGAAACCAACTTCCCTGAATCGTATACCTGGCTTGGTTGCTATCATAGGTAACCCCATGCACGGTGAAGCAAGTAACAACGATCAACGCAGTAACCAACAGGCTGACTAGCCACAAAGTTATAGGTAAAAAATTAGGCCCAAAACTGCTTAACATCCCAAAATAAGAAAGCGCCACCATGCCAACAGGGAGAAGGAATATCACATATTTATTGACGACACGCTCGCGACTTTGCTGCCACCCTAAATAGACCAACAATACCAATAAACCAAATACCCACAACGGAGTATGGGTAATAATTTCAATTAACATTTTATTGTCCTTTAATGCCACTCAGTACGAATATTGCGTCCATACTTTGCAACGATTGTTAACAGATGTCTATGTGCCGCAGTTAAGTTTCCAGGGAACACCAAAGCGGTCAATAACAATGGCATAACGTGCTGACCAGAAGGTGGTTTGGGGCGCTAAAATAACTTGTCCTCCTGCGCTAAGTAAGTCAAACATCGTGTTAACTTCGTTCTCTGAACTGCAACCCAGTAGTAAATTAAAACCTGTGGGCTGTTGGTATTGCTCAGGTTTTACATCCGCACCGGCTAACTCAATGTCTTTGATCAAAATATTGGCGTGAACAATTTTATTCTGCCAATCAGCTGGCTGCGTTGCCGAGACAGGGGAGTTTTTATACGACAGCATTGTGCCAATGGTTCCATGCAGATGCTCTGCATAAAACTCAAAGGCCTCTTGGCATTGACCGTTAAAATTAATATGGATTGATAAACTCATGACGATTCCTTTTAGATCCCAACACCAAGTTGCCCCACACAGTTAGTGCCCCCTAAACATTAAAGAATGCGACAACTTGCATCGACGCGTCCTGAATAACGGGTGAGCAAGCAGCCTGGTAGACTTCCGCTGAGCGGAAACAAACTATCTCTTGTTTTTAAAACTTACCCGGGAGCGCCGGAAATTCGGGGCTATTCTGGATACTCTCAACCCAGGTACATCTATCCTCGCAAAAGATTCTATCATCTGGTGTGATGGGGATATCTTCATCAAGACTGCCCGCGGGTACCACTAAAAATGTAGCTGCTCGGTTTATATATGGCACGCTAGAGCCACAATTTTTACAGAACTGCTTTGTCCAGCTTTTAGCCGATTCCAGCTCGAAGCGTTGTATATTTTCTTTACCCGACAGCCAAGTAATATTCTCAGGCCGGGCAAAAATGTTCGACGCATGGGCAGAACCTGTAGAGTGCCGACATCTAGAACAATAACAAATATGAAACGACGACATCTCTCCATTTATTTCAAATTTGATCACCCCACATAAACATTGACCCGACGCCTTATTCAATTTTGAACTCATAAACTTCTCCAATAGTTTTACCGCCGCCAGCAAGGACAATTAGCCGACGCGAGCCACCTTCCAGTTATTAAGCTGAAGAGCAATTAGAATACCGATGACAATGAGCAATATTTCACCACACGTGTAGCAGAAATATCTTTGGATTTTACCGTCCATTAATGATGGTAAGCGCAGTTTCCTAAACACTCGAGACATAGCCGTATCCTTTAACGCGAATCTGATGATGTTGCTCGTTGCCCTTTCTAGGGCTGTTTATCAAAAACCTTAACTCCCTCAGGGATTTGAAACCAACTTTGCTTTTCGCTTACCCAGACATGAATCGTCGGATTGATGATGCTAGTGTCTGACAAGTTGCTAGGCTTGAGCTTTAATTTATCTGGCTGATTAGGGTCAAAATGATAAATTCTATTTCCACAGGTTGGGCAGAACTTTGCACCGCTTGTATTACCGCTATCAGCCACTCGGCTCCAGCTCTTCATTTCACCTTGAAACTTAACACTATCGGTTTTTACCATTGCAGTTATGCTAAATGCACTGGTGGATAATTTTTGACATTCCTTACAATGACAGGCAGCGACCAACAAAGGTGGCTCCAATAGTTCATATTGGACATTGCCACACTGACACGAGCCCTTAATTGGATATTCTGTATTGCTCAATTTACCCTCCTGATAACGACTGGCTGCTAACACCTAAACAACGAAAAACGCGAGCGCAGCGGAACCGAGCAAGCGGTTAGCATTCACTTCACTTTATGCGCTTGTTATATTTCATTATGATGTTTGTTTTTAAAAATTAAATAAATCACTGTGCCAACAACCACTTACATAAATATTTGAGCTCTACTCGTCCTTGAAATATAACGCCGTCCCAGCCACGAAGTGGCGAACAACACCACCTTGTTACGCCTTTTTACCTGCATTTGGCTCACTAATGCTTTCAATGTCCACGAGATTCCATTTCAAGCCTTCGTGTCTAAAGATACGTTTTTTCTGATTCGGATAATCAGCTACATCGTGTGGTAGCCTTTGACCAACAACAATACAACGAAGTGTGGATTTGCCGTTGTTGTATAGTTTGTGGGCTTCCCCACCTGCTCGATAGCCAATAAAGTCACCGGCTTTTACCGGTGCAACCTGATCGCCTATTGTCGATTGTGCTTCGCCCTCAAGAATGAAAACACATTCCTCTTCGTGATAATGTTTATGAAACTCTGTTGATTCTTTACCTGGCTCTATTTCGATGATGTGAAAACCAATACTTTTTAATCCAGTCAGATCGCCTAATGATTTATTGATTCTTTGAGCATTCGGATTCAGAAAATGAGTTTTCTCTATTCCGTCATATTCCTCTATCTCGGTTTTCGTGATGATGTATTTATCCATGATGTCCTCTTGGGGCATAACGCTTCACATATGGGGTGCAGCGAATGAACATAATGTGTTTGTTAGAGTCCCTCAACTGAACCTCAAAGGAGGCGAAATCTCATAGTTTAAATTGTCGAAATACGCTTTGAAGCCTAAAACATCATGCGCGAAAAACTGACCCACAATAGCGTTCAATTTTTCTGGTGAGTTCAACTTATACTCCTTTTGATAAAGAGAACTGTATGAGATAAACCAGAGTGACTTGGGTACTTTGCATTCTAGCCGAATCCTGTAATCCACTTTTGAATCAATTGATATCTCGATAAAATCACTTGATGTTTCATGGAACCCAAACATCGATTCAAGTATTGCTAGATCCGCATCTTCGTAAAAGTCCTTTTGATTTTTTATATACTGACTCGTTATTTCTTGTGCTTTTGCCAAATTAACAAGTTCAATATCTGATGGGCCGTCTACTGAGCATTTGTAAAACATCCTTTTCATAAACCCTCGAACTCTAACGCCCGCAGCATGCGCGGCTTTGGAATGTAGGCACCGCCGCAATGGAAAAGACGTCGCCGTGCCTGCGATTGTTAGGCCACTTCACGCTTATATTTAATAACATGACAGACCATTACCGAATTCTGTAACCAGAATCTAGACCAGATGGCCTTTTACGCATTAAGAACAAATTTAGGAATTTGTCTTGTTCAATATCCTGATTTTGAAACGTAAATGAAATTAGCTCTTTTTTCATGTCGTAATTAAGATACTGACATAGAACATTTTCCCGTACTTTTCCGATTCTGCCGTCATATGTCACATCAAGATTAACAAATGTCCGAGATACATCAATATTATCTCTCTCATATAAATCAAGAAGCTCTTTAGTACCTGCCGGAATATCGCCATTAAACCGCTTGCTATACAACTTTTTCAAATCATTCAGGCTGGCTTTGCCTTCTGTGCGCTCGACACGATTAATCACAAGTCCATCAGGACTAGGAACAACTTCCTTCAATAGATCAATACAGACGGCCTCATCCTTTGGAGTTGATAAAAGCGAAGATGAATTTTCGGAACATGCAGCTAGCGATATACCAACAGTAATAACAGAAAATATTCTTAATGCGTTCATGAAACCTCTCATTGAATTGCCTAACGCCGCGCTCACCGGCTCGTCCGGTGCAACGCTTTGTTAAATGCTTAGCTCGCAAGCAAAAAATCTTTCCGCCCATAAGCAGTGGTAAGCCTTCTTGAAACCCCGCCGATAACTGATTTACAGCACGCAATAAACTCTTGATATTCCTTGTCATCGATTCCCTGCCTTCTTTTCCCATGAGAAATATCATTTCTCACATTTAGCAATCTATTGAGTGGTGAGTAAATATCTTTGAGGTCTTTATACTCTAACCCAACTTGATATAGAATTTTCTCTAAAACCTGTTGGCCAATATTATTATCGGTACTCACGTAACCCTCGGGGATGAAAACTGAGTGGTTTTGAAAGTCTGAAATATTCTCCACAAATTCGACTTGTCTAGACAGGCGGTGCAAATTAGCTTCATCTGGAAGCGTCTTGCGAAAAATAGTACTTTTTTTATCTTTGTTCTGGAGTGCAATAAACTCTCGATGTAAGGTAGCCGCAGCGATCACAGGCTTAACTTGCGAGCAAGTTAATTCGATTTTATTTATTTCATCAATATATAAAGAAAATGCAAATTGAACAAACCCTTCTATATGCGCATAAACCAGACAAAGCATCGAGCGGCGAATTTTTTTTCTAGCGCTCTCATCTACCATTGCTCTTTGATTATTATCCAGAAATCTAAGCTCTTCTTCTCGCCACTCCCGCTCAGACTCAAGCTGTAATTGAAAATGCTCTAGGCTCATAGCGGGAATTCCGCAAGCTTGTCAATAACCAGTTGCACTCTTCTGTTAAGGGGGCCGGGGGAGTTTTTACCTCCACCTGTGGTTACAGCGATAAACTCATGATCTGATTTTAATTCTTCTATCTTAGTCTTCAGGCTTTCAATATGAGCTTCGTCTTCAGGATCAATGCAATCTATTTTACTTAATAGGCCTGTGCATATGCCTTCGTAATGATAAACCGAAAAATTAGATTGAATGCCACTTCTTCCAACTCTTCCAAAAGATTTATCACCTAAAGATTTTTTTAAAATTAAAAATAATTTATCAAATACACGTTCCTCTTCCACATAATCAAATGTGATTTCGGTATTTTCTGGATCAGAAACTGCTTCCATATATTCCGTCAAGAAATCCGCCACATCATGAACAAATTTATGCTTATAGTTTTTGAGCGAAAAATATCTCAAAACTAACTCTTGATCAAATGATCCTAATCCCTGCTGCTTAGATATATTGGAAATACATTCTTGGAAATCTAGAGACTTGCTCTTTTGAATCACAAAGTCTATAAATGTTGGATCTAGCATACGTATGGTGCAGTTTCTAAGCTGTTGAGCTGTTAATTCTTCGCCACCAGTATTTAATCGCTTGAACATATGGTAACGAAATTTACTATCACTACCTTTCCTTACCACTTCTACTCTTACAAAAGCACGTTTTAACCTAATTTTTAGAGAAGTAGGTAATTCGTCGTAAACAAGTCCATTTAAATCTTCTACAATGTCACATTCTTGTAATTTCAGAAAATCACCGACGTTAATCTCAGGATCCAAATGCTTAGCTTCTAATTCACCTCTTAAATGTAAATATGAAGAAAATCTTTGTAAACCATCTATTAACTGGTAGCGTCCTTCATCTGATTCAACAACGTAAATCGGAGGAACAGGCATTTCTAATAAAAGAGATTCAATAAACCGCGATTGCGCCCCTTGCGTCCATCTGAAAAGCCGCTGATAGTCAGGATTTATATCCAACTCTCCGTCCATATACATGTCAAGAAGCTCATTAAATGATAAATCAAGGCTTTGGGTATGTACTTTTTCTACGCTCTTCTCAAGAGACAGAATTAATTGATCATTGTCCATTCGGTTAACCCTTCTCAAATATTAAAACATTTTCAAATGCTACACTTTTACTTCTATATTGTTTATTTTTTAGGTTTGCCATATTTCTTTTGCTCTCAAACTCTATGTTTTCTAGCAACTTCAAGCGAAGCATTTCAGCCATTTCAATCACAATTTTTGGCAGATCGCAATGAAGGTCTTTGTAATATGAATCTTGGACAACACAAATAAACTTGGAATTGTTTTTTAGTACTCTATCAATCTCTTTCATTGATAAATTTAAATCGAAAAAATATTGAACTAAATTTTTGTAATAGTAAGTTTTAGAAGCCTTTGAATCATGTGACTTAACGCCATCTAAAAATTTGACACACTTGCGAGGCAGACCGCTTTCTTTGCCTTCAATGCTTTTTGGAACGGTAGTAGTCCCCATTAATTTTCGCCTAATCGCATCAACCTCACCCTCTCCATTAACGCATAAAATCGATAATTCAGGCAAAGTTGCGACCCCATAGTCGATTCTCGTGCAATAAGGAGGAGAAGTTAGTACGAAATCAATAGATGAACTTTTGATAGGAAGACTTGTAGAAGAGCCTATAGTAATGTTGGAAATGGTTTGCGACCATTCATGCTCAACAGCCGAAATTCCGTCAATCATTTCCTTGACGTAGGAGACATACTGCCTTTTAAATTTCGCCCAAGAAATATCTACCTTCTCTGCGTGGCTTTTAGGCTTTTTTATCCACGTTGGGTTACTTGGTATAAAATTAGTTAGGTAGGTTCTAACACAATTGAACAGTGCCGTATACATTAGGCACTGAGCAGGCGTTAGACTAAGAACTTTCTCAGTCGTCGATGTATATAGATATTCGCCCAGAATACATTTCTCTATCTTACGAATTGATTCTATTGCTTTGACATTAAACCAATCACCTAATGGATCATCATTCCTGATTAATACCCTGATATTCGCATTTATCATACTTAGTCGGTTCGTTACGAATTCAAGATTATCTTTTGTGGCTTGTTTTGCTGTCGCAATCACTCTCATCACTGGGTTTAGATCTATGCCCATTGATTGAAATCCATTCACAGAAGACATAAGTGTTGTAGTTCCGGCACCATTCCATGGATCCAAAATAACAGCACCTTCGGAAAGCTTTGCCGACTCTATTATTTTCTGAGTAAATGTATGCGAGTAGCCGGCATAATAGTTGTACCAAAAAGGCTTAACCTCAATTGTTTCATTTATTCTTTTTGGATTGATTATTAACAAGAAATTACCGCCATGTTCTCAATTTTCCAGATTATACAAATTGGGCATTTAACGCTTTGCCAATGGGCAAATGCGAACGTTGTAGGGCGAAGCCCAGTGAGTATTTGTCCCAGCCGTGTTGTTTGCGGCGATTTTAGGCAACTTGTTATGTGTAAAACTTGCCACGTTAACCTTTAGCTTGAAAAAGGTTAGGTTTATTAATCGATAGGTATAGGAATATAGATATAGAGAAAAGACCTAAACTTTTTAATACAGGAAATCCTATATTGAATGTAACCAAGTAATAAGCAATATCTACGATAGAAAATATAGCTAAAGCAATAGAAAGAAAGTTTACAAACTTTCCTAATTTAGTTGAATCTGACATTTAATTCCCTTTACACATAACGCTTTGCCAATGGGCAAATGCGAACGTTGTTGGGCGAAGCCCAGTGAGTAGTTGTCCCAGCCGCGCCTTTGCGGCGAACTTAGGCAACTTGTTATATAACACTACGGCCACTGAACTTGCCCCATGAGGTTTTTGTATGATGCTAAAGCGCGCCATATAGAAACCGCTAAATCCTGTTTCTTAATTAAAACTTGATACAAAAACACTGGTAACAACCACAGCAATAATATTGCTACTTGAACGAAAAGTGCAACGATAACAAGCTCTCGTTCACCACCAAAAGCTAGAAGCGCCACAAAAACATTTAGGATCAATAGCAACCAGATAGCTTTCTTAGCATCTGATTTTATTATTGCGATTGATTCAGTTGATTCTTCGTTGAGCACTTGATTCCCTGTGTTATATAACACCCCAATTGGGGGAAATTGCGAGTGTTTTGCCACGAAGTGGCAGCGAGTAATTTTCCCAAGCCAGCGTGCTGGCTGAACAACATTGGCTTGTTATAAGCCATTTAACGACTCTTTGAGCCGATTATAATTATTGCCAAGCTCAGATAAAATTGAGAGAAAACCATTTGCTTCAAAACCATGAACTGCATCCCATTCTAAACCGGGTTTGTTAAGCGGATAACGAAAAACAACACTAGCTTGAGGGTGTTTAGTCTTCTTTTTTATCGCTATTTCTTCCGAGCCAAAACCAACGTATTCAGTCACAAAAGGACAATCAAAATGAAAATATTCCTCAGGAAAGGTTATTTTATATTTATCATACAGGTCATCAATGGTGTGACCCCAAGCGTCCTGATAGCCCCTTATAATTAATGCTCCTTTGATGAATAGTTCTACAGAATGCGCAGCAAGCATTAATGTGACACTTGCGTTAGACCAAGAATTTTCTTCCTCAAGGGCATTCATCCTTTTACAAACATCTTCGCTTGCTTTTAGATAAGAAGTTGCAAATTCAAAATAACGAGTCGGCTCGTCTCTACCAAAATCTTCCCAGTTACCGATCATATGACCTCATGGCTTATAACGCTTTGCTAATGGGAAAATACTGCGTATTGGCCGGAACGGCCAGCAGTAATTTTCCCAGTGAGTTTACGAACGAGATTAAGCAACTTGTTATATTTCATTACTGCTCACCTCCTAGCTCGACGAAACAACACAAATAAGTAAACCACCAAAATTAAAGCAGAAATACCACCTACTGCTTTTTGAAAATCAAGAGAAGCTACTATCATCTCGTTTTTGCTATCTATTAACGATTGTTGCGATTTGAATAATTCAACTAGTTCAGTATTACCTTGTGTGTCGGATAGAATCTTTTCATAAAGAGCTTGCTCATTTACTAATTTTTCAGCGCTCGGCTGAACATAGAAGGCTACAGACACTTGAAGGAGAGCTAGAAAAACGACCCAAGTGATAGGGTTATCGTAAAAAAACCTCAGTGTTTTCAAAAATCCTCCTTGAAATATAACGCTTTAAACAGCGGAAAACGCGAGCGCAGCGAGTGGTTTTCCGCTGCTTTAATTTGTTATGCAACTTCCAGCCACAAATCAATATTGAATTCCTTCAGATGCTTTTTAATTGCACCTATTAAATTGATCATATCTTGGCCGGGCATTTCTTGCGCTTTGATGTAAATATGGCTATTGCCCTGTCCATACTTTGAGATCCATTCATCGGAGAAGATATTATCCGTATAACCTTGAATCTTCGTCTTTAGGAGTTGTTCGTGATAATCAGAATCCGTTAGTGCACTTGACACTACAATTACCAAATCGACACCACCATCATTTCTCTCTCCAACGATATCGATTTTATCTAAGTTTTGAATAGGGTCATCCATGTTCAAGTTCCTTGAGTTGCATAACGCTCGCCTAAACGGCGAGCAACTTGTTGCGAGTCCAGCGGCCGCAGGCCGCGATGTTTTAGGCGCTTGTTAAGTGTTTGGTTAATGCACATCACTTAAACCTTGGCGCACAAAACTGACATAAGCCACGATCATCCAAATTCATCACGGGGAACATATTCTCAAAGTTTGCTTTGGGAATATTGTCCGGCGTTTTAGGATCTATGCCATACTGCCCGCAAGCCGCACACTGTCTAATCCACTTTTTGGTTCTCGGATCTTTCAAGAACCACTCTTGAGTTTTGGTTTCAGTTCTCATGACACTTAACGTTTCACATATGGGGCGCAGGCTTGCTGGCTATACTTGCGCGAAGCGCCAGCCAGCGAGTATGCGTCCCAATGAGCGAAGCGAATGAACATAATGTGTTTGTTATACCCACTATATCAATTCGCCTAACCATGGGAACGCGCACCAACCAAGCCAGCAAAAAAGCAATATCCTAAATACCAAAGAGTTGTTCAAACTAGGTTTTCGGTAATTAACAATATAGGCTGCAATAAGTGAAACGATGAAAATGCCGTTAAACAAATACATAAACAGGGTGTGCTGTAAGCCCTGATATTGAATACCGTAATCGTAAGAAACAAACAAAAATATTAGTGAGAACAAAACCAGTAAAACGCTAACACCAGTAAATAAACGACTGATTTTGAAATTTTCATGTGCTGTTGAGCGCGCACTGAGCAAGAAAAGAAGCGCGTTGGGCAAAGAGGCTAATAACAACAATAATGGACCTGGTAAGGCTAAAGCATAAAGCATGAATACCGGAATAACTACGGTAAATGAATAAGGAGAGTAAATTTTGGGATATCCAGCAGTCATAGTAAGTGCGCCAGTGGAAAGAACCAAAAGAAATCCCAGGTAGATTTTTATTTTAATGCTCATGCGATCCTAAGTGGGTATAACGCCCGCGTCACAGGCCGAGGTAACTGGCGGCTTTTGTGCGCATGCACAAAAGGTGGCTGTTGCCGAAGGTCATGTGCATGCGCTTGTTAAATTCATTGCTCTTGAATGGCATTTTCTTCCCAATATTGAGGGTTCGATAATACCTCATCAATTATATCTTTATCTTTTAGAGCGATTACTTGAGGAGTTTTATAAAAGTTGTGCTTTGACTTCCAGCCTTCGAATTCAAAGTTTTCCTCATCAGCAGGAATAAAGCAGCCATCCAGATAAATATATGTTTTACCAGCTTCTATATGGCTCATCATGTTTTGCATACAATCAATCCAGTTATTTATATCCTCTAATTCAGGCTCTTTACCGCTGTACCCCAGCAAGTCTTCTCTTGCTAACTCTTCCCATGTTTTATCTATCTCTTTCGCTTCTGCAAAAGTGA
Source organism: Neptunicella sp. (assembly GCF_048268085.1). Classification (NCBI taxonomy): domain Bacteria; kingdom Pseudomonadati; phylum Pseudomonadota; class Gammaproteobacteria; order Alteromonadales; family Alteromonadaceae; genus Neptunicella; species Neptunicella sp. The sequence goes on from NZ_JBLWWF010000009.1 coordinate 144,682, forward strand.
ACGCCTTCCGACATTTAGTGCATGAAAAAAGCCAGCCACAACCACACCAAGGACAATCTAGCTGCCCAGGGTCACCAACTAAGGACTCTTCACATTTACAATGAGAAATAAGTTCATCATTTTT
>NZ_JBLWWF010000010.1:0-141096 GCF_048268085.1 Neptunicella sp.
CTGGTTAAAACGGATGGTGACACGGGAAATAATCATTTGACGGATTTGTTCGGCATACCATGAGGATTTATCTGAACGGGCATCCCATTTGGCCACGCATTCCTTTTTAAGCTGACGGTGACCGACAAACACATAGAGCACCCGTTCGATAATCAACAACCACATCACAAAAATTAGCGCCCCGATGATCAGCAGAACCTGACCACCGGTTTCGGTAAAATCGCGGATGGCTTCGAGGAAAACCAACATGAGTTACGCCTGCCCTGCTTTTTCTGCACGCTCGGCGATAATGCCCGAGGCTTGTTCTTGCAGAATAAACACGATGTTTTTACTGCGGGTATTGAGCATGGCATACAGTAATGTAGTCGGGATCGCGACCACCAAGCCCAGTACCGTGGTGACCAGCGCGGTAGATATACCACCGGCCATAATTTTGGGGTCCCCGGTGCCGTACAAGGTAATGTCCTGGAACACTTTAATCATCCCGGTTACGGTACCTAGTAAGCCCATTAACGGTGCCACTACCGAGATAATCTTGATAATGGTTAAGTTGCGGCCCAGTTTAGGCACTTCACCTAAAATGGCTTCAGTCAGTTTGAGTTCCAGTGTTTCGGTATCTGCTTGGGGGAATTCGTCTTTAACCTTAATCACCCGACCTAACGGATTATCATTGCTGGCTTGCTCGGCTTTAAGCTGACGATTAACTTTGCTACGCGAAATAGTCAGGGAAACCAGACGTTCCAGCGCCAAAATCATTCCAATGGCCCCCACAATCAGAATAATGTAACCCACGGTGCCGCCTTGCTCGATGCGCTCCTGATAAGAAGGCTCCTGTACTTTCAGGCGTAAAATACTGCCCCCGGTGGGATCCAGACCGAATTCCACCAGTTCGCCATGGGAATTTTCCAGTGCAGATACGGTATCCAGATAACGTTGGGCTGGCTGACGAACCAGTTCTGCCACATTGGCGCTATCAATCAGGTATTCCAGATATTTACCATCGGCGACCAGTGCAAAGGAACCGACCCGAGTGACTTGTTTATTAACCTTGTTACCGTCGGCTTCCACCACGTCCGTTTTGAACTGGGTCACTTTGCCAGACTCGGTCATTTCACGTTGCATCTCAAACCAGACGCGCTCAATTTCGGCAATCGATGCCAGTTTTGAGCTGGATCCCATTTTCTGAGCCAGTTGATCCAAAAATTCGGCACGGCCCGGCACTTGGGCAGAAATCACTGAATTCTGGAACTTGCCTTTGGTATCGCCCGCCACTTGCTGCAACACACCAAACAACTCTTTTAGTGAACCTAAACGGCGGTTCATGGCTTCGTTTAAATCGGCTAATTTAAATTCGTTTTCTTCAAACTGGGTTTCCAGTTTTTCACTGTCGGCTAATTGTCCATCCCGGCGCGCCACAGCGTCGGCCAACATGCGATCCTGCTCATTTACCTTTTGCGCAAATTCTTTTTCACGCTGCTGGTTTTCACGGCTTTGTTCTACCTGCCCCTGTTCCAGCTGTTTTAACAACTGATCCAGATTAAGGGCGTTTGATTCTTGTGCCAGAGCCTGGCCTTGTACCGCGGTTGCCAATAATACAACCGAACATAATGTAGTGAATGTTTTCATAGTCAAATAAGCCCGATTAATCAGTTAGCGCAACAGGAAGTGACAACAAGTTCGGTGCCAGTTGTTTTTTGGCAATCCGCAATCCTTTAGTGACTTGGGTACGATAGCTGCTATCCAGCTCTTGCCATTGTCCGGTCTTTTTATTCCAAATCCCCTGAGACACCGCATCGCGGGTTTGATAAATCAGGGCAACACGGCCAATCCGTAAAAAGTCCACATCACGTTCCTGACCACCTACATTATGAATTCCACTGTAAGATTCGATGGTACGGCCATAGTCCATCTCGACCTGATAGGCTTCCATCACCCGACGGAATTTTTCGGATGGTGCCACATCGGCTCGGTCCATCAATTCACGCAAGCCATCAATACGCTGCTGGCGTTCTTCTGGCAGAAAAGGCACATCCAGTTTGACGAACTGTTCCAGCCCATCAACCATACGCAACATCAGTGGGGTAATCTGACGTTCAATAACGCTCACTTCATCAATAGAGGCATTTAAATCAGCCATTTCATTCAGCTGGTTTTGAATCTGTTTGCGCAATTGTTGGTTATACACAATCAAACCGTCGGTCTCTTTATTAACCGTTTTAAATTGTTGTAATTTGGAATCCAGTTGACCGGTTATTTTGTTGATTTTTTGTTGTGATTGAATCGCTGACTGATTGATTTTATCTGCCGATTTCACCACAGGTTTAAGATAGTCATCTTCCTGTGCATTGACGGTGGTAGTCAGTGTTAATGTTGCTGTAACACAGGCAACGGAAAATGCTTGAAAAAGCCTCATACTTGCACCCTAAATTGACAGCCCGACACAACGTCAGACTTTAAAGCGGAATTATAATAAGGCAGTTTTATGACACTTTTATTAATCTTGCTGCGATTAGTCGAAATCGCTCGAATCGCACAAAAATGGCGCCAAACAGCTAGCTTGTTTGCGACTAACTGCGCTAGAGTATGCGCCAATCTGGTTTTATTAATTGATCATGATGATTGATAACTATTCGTGGCGAACGCCACTCAAAAATCTTTTCCTGTTCTTATTGCCGTGGATCATTATTGGCTATTTTACTGACACATTACTTTTGGCATTAGTCATTGCACTAAGCTGGTTAGTGGGTTGGCATTACTATCGTCAATGGCAACTGTTTGTCTGGTTGTGGCGGGCGCGCAGTTTAACTCCGCCAATTGCCAGCGGAGCATGGGGGCCTATTTTTGATGGTGTCTATAAACAGCAAAAAGATAATCGCAAACGCCGTCGCCAATTAGGTGAACTCATCAAACGTTTTCGTGAAGGTGCCCAGGCCCTGCCCGATGCCACGGTGGTATTTGATAGTGAAAACACCATTATCTGGTCAAACAAACTGGCCCAACATTTACTGGGCATCACCTCTTCGGATGTGGGACAACGACTCAACAATCTAATCCGTAGTCCCAATTTTGAGCAGTATCAAAAAAAGGGCGACTTTAAAGATCCGATCATTATTCACTCTCCGTTGCATACTCAATCCTTATTGGAAATCCGGATTATTCCCTATGCCGAGCAAATGCTGTTTATTGCCCGCGATGTGACCAAACTCAGACAGCTGGAAAGTATGCGTCAGGACTTTGTTGCGAATGTGTCCCATGAACTGCGCACCCCGTTGACGGTCATGTTAGGTTATCTGGAAATGATGGAAAACCTGCAAAGTGCCCCGCCAGCCATGCTGACCAAAGCCGTGGATGAAATGAGTTTGCAAACGGTACGCATGAAAGATCTGGTGGAGCAATTACTGGTGCTGTCCAAAATAGAATCCGGTGGTGACGATGTATTTAAAAGCACCGTGGATGTCCATGCCATGCTGAACATCGTTAAAACTGAAGCACAATCATTAAACCGGGTAAAAAAACACCAAATCGACTTTGACATTGATCCTGCGTTGGTGGTTTACGGTAGTGAAATGGAACTGCGTAGCGCCATGTCTAACTTGATTTTTAACGCCATTAATTACACCCAAGATGGCGGACATATTCAGGTTAACTGGCAGCGTACTAAAGAGGGTGCGTTGTTCTCGGTTACCGATAATGGTGAAGGTATTTCACAGAAACATATACACCGGATCACCGAACGTTTTTACCGGGTCGATAAAGCCCGCTCGCGCAAAACCGGCGGCAGCGGTTTAGGTTTGTCCATCGTCAAACATGTGTTAGCCCGGCATTATTCTGATTTACGCATTACCAGTCAGGTACTAAAAGGCAGCACATTTAGTTTTATATTACCCAATAATATGATCCCCGACGCTGAATCCGATACCGCCAAACAGGCTTGAACAGCCCATGGCGGTTGAAGTGGGATTAATCTGGATCTGCCAATAAAATCCACTGACACAAAATCGTCATAAAAACTTCATGATTGTCATAAAAGTGTCACTTAAGGCGCGTAGCATTATCCATAATGAAACGGCAATTTGCCTAATTATGGAGAAACCCATGAAATTTAAGCACTTATTTACCGCGTTAGGTTTAACCCTTTGCACGACCTTCTCTGCCTCATCGATGGCAATAGATTCAGACATTCCTGAATATCAAAAAGTATCGGGTATTTCAGGCAGTCTGTCATCGGTTGGTTCTGACACACTGGCCAACATGATGACCTTCTGGGCTGAAGAATTTAAACGCACTTATCCTAATGTTAACTTCCAAATTCAAGCTGCGGGTTCTTCAACGGCACCACCGGCATTAACCGAAGGTACCTCAAACTTTGGGCCGATGAGTCGTCAGATGAAATCCAAAGAAATTGAAGCCTTTGAAAAACATTTTGGTTATAAACCAACCGAAATCCGTGTTGCTATCGATGCACTGGCGGTTTTTGTACATAAAGATAACCCGATTAAAGGGCTGAATATTCAACAGGTTGATGCCATTTTTTCATCTACCTTAAAATGTGGTGAAGATGCGCCAGCCGAGCGTTGGAGCGATGTCGGCCTGACTGGTGATTGGGCAGATAAAGATATTCAGTTGTTTGGCCGTAACTCGGTTTCCGGTACTTATGGTTACTTTAAAACCAAAGCATTATGTAAAGGTGACTTTAAAAATAGCGTGAACGAGCAGCCCGGTTCGGCGTCTGTAGTTCAGTCGGTATCGGCGTCGTTAAACGGTATTGGTTATTCGGGTATCGGCTATAAGACCTCTGGTGTTAGAGCCTTACCACTAGCCAAAAAAGGCGATAACTATATTGAAGCCAGCATGGAAAATGCGGTTACCGGTCATTATCCTTTATCGCGCTTCCTGTATATCTATGTGAACAAGCATCCAAACAAGGCGTTAGCGCCCAAAGATGCGGAATTCCTGAAAATGATCTTATCTAAAAGCGGTCAGGAAATTGTCGAAAAAGACGGCTATATTCCTCTGCCAGCACGAGTCGTTGCTGCTGAGTTAACCAAGCTGGGTCTGTAACAACGGCTAGGAATTTAAACCCTATCAAAGCGGGCCAAGCGGCCCGCTTTTTTTTATGCTCTCGATACTAGCAAGGCTTAATTCAGTCCCGTGCATCACGGCACTACCTGCCCAAATTGAATCAATATTGAGCGTTTTTGAGTGGCTCAACGCACAAAATATCCAAATAAGAACTTAAGCGCTTAAACTACCCCACGGTTACTGCCGCAACATCGTAATTCCTTTATAATACGCTTTTAAAAAATCAGGACGGTATCGATGAAAATAGCATTAATGAACGAGTTTAGTCAGGCGTCGAAAAATGCGGCTGTATTACAAGAGTTGCAAGCGGTGGGGGCTGAGCAACAGCACAGTATTTTCAATGTCGGTATGAGTGATGATAATGATCATCGATTAACTTACATCCATTTAGGCATCATGGCCGGCATACTGCTTAATACTAAAGCGGTGGACTTTGTGGTCAGTGGCTGTGGCACCGGACAAGGGGCGCTAATGTCACTCAATGCTCACCCCGGAGTCACTTGTGGATATTGTATTGATCCTGCCGATGCATTTTTATTTGCTCAAATTAATAATGGCAATGCATTAGCGCTGCCTTTTGCCAAAGGTTTTGGCTGGGGGGCGGAACTGAATATCCGTTATATTTTTGAAAAAGCCTTTAGTGGTGAAAAAGGTCAGGGTTACCCGCCTGAGCGCAAAGAATCACAAGTCACCAATGCCGGTATTTTGAATCAGGTCAAACAGGCCATGGGCAAAGATTTTCTGCAAGGTTTGCAATCACTGGATCAGGAACTGGTGACAACTGCGGTAGGCGGTGAACGCTTTCAGACCTGTTTCCTGGAAAATGCCCAGCAATGCCCATTAAAAGATTATGTGCGTAGCATAATTGCCGCCTAGTTTTGCTGACCAAGACGGGCGACCTTGCCCGTCTTAGATTTATCCCTGTCGTTTTACATCATACAACCGTCACAATAGCACTCTACTCTGTTTTATTTGCGAGTGAACATGGCCTTAATTTGGCGATTGTCATATAAATGTCATAAATAGTTCATATACTACGCCAAGCATTAAATACGCATTATCCAAAGGGGTTATGAATGTCATCTGACTTCACGCTAACCAGCAATAAATCCAGAAAAATTAAGGATCGGGTGGCCAAATATGGCGTTACCTTCGGTGGCTTAATGGTTTTGGCGGCATTGCTGTTGATCTTTTTCTATTTGTTGTATGTGGTGGAACCCATTTTCCGCTCAGCCACGGTCGAACCGGCAACGGACTTTCAGTATCAAGATCAGCACACCACACTGGCAATCGGCATGGAAGAACAAACGGAGATTGGTTACCGTTTTGACGATGGCTTAAACGCGACTTTTTTCTATTTACGGGATAATGCTGAAAAGTCACAACAAATCGGTAAAGTCATCGCTCAACAACATTTGATTGATGACAAAGTGATGGCAAGTTTTGCCACTTCTGTCGCCTCACGCAGCATCTATGCCTATGGCTTTGATGATGGACAGGCCCTGGTCGTGAAGCCGACTTTTTCGGTTAGTTTTCCCAATAACATTCGTCATTTGGAAGCCAACATTGAATATGTCGCCGGTTCACAGCCCCTTGAAGTGGATCCTCAGGGTAAAGCGTTGACCCAATTAGCCGTTGAGAAAACCTCCGATGCCATGGTATTGGCGGCGGCCACTGCTGACGGACGGTTAATTCTTAACCACCTGACCGCTGAACAGAATTTTATGACCGATGAAATCGAGTGGACCAGTGATTACATCAACATCGATGGCGCGCCGAAAAAGATCGATCAGATCCGTATCTCAACCAATTTAGCCCACTTGTTTGTGCGCGCTGCCAATCAGCTGTTTATTTATGATATTCGCGATATTGACGACATCAGTCTGGAACAAAGCATGGCGGTTAATGCCAATAAAGCCAAAGTGACCGCGATGACGTTGTTATCCGGTGCCAGCTCTATCATTATTGGCAACAGTGACGGCACCATTAGCCAGTGGTTTGAAGTGCTGGATGACAATGGCCGTCAATATGTTAATGCCCGTCAGTTCCATGCCCCTAGCCCGATTAAACAAATTGTGCCGGAGTATTTTCGTAAAAGCTTTTATACTGTCGGCCAGCAGGGTCATCTAGGAATTTACTTCACTACCAGTGAAGCCGAACTGTTTAATCAGAAAATACAAGACGACAGTCTTGAACATGTTGCCATTGCACCTCGCTCTAACGCGGTATTGCTGCAATCTGCCAACCAGTTTCGTTTATTCAACGTTAAAAATGACCATCCCGAAGTAACCTGGAGCGCCTTGTGGCAAAAAGTTTGGTATGAAGGTTATTCAGAGCCCACTTATACCTGGCAATCAACGTCAGCTGACGATGAGTTCGAATCCAAATTCAGTTTAATCCCGATCTCTTTCGGGACTATCAAAGCTGCGTTTTATGCGATGTTAGTGGCAGTACCCATTGCGTTGGCAGCGGCGATTTACACCGCCTACTTTATGTCCAGCGGGATGCGTAAAACCGTCAAGCCCACTATTGAAATTATGGAAGCCTTACCCACGGTTATTTTGGGATTTCTGGCCGGCTTATGGTTGGCTCCCATCATTGAAAGTTATTTGCCGGGCGTGGTGATGTTTTTACTGATTACGCCAATCTTTATTTTGCTCACCGCCTTTGGCTGGAGCCGATTGCCCACACGTATTCGCCAATCATTCCGTGAAGGTTGGGATGCCATTCTGTTAATTCCGGTGGTATTAATTAGCGGTTATATTGCTTTTGCATTAAGTCCGGAACTGGAACTGTGGCTATTTGATGGCAACACTCGCGCTTTCCTGACCAATGAACTGGGGATCAGTTTTGACCAACGCAACTCGTTAGTGGTGGGGATTGCTATGGGTTTTGCGGTGATTCCGACGATTTTCTCCATTGCTGAAGATGCGATTTTCAGTGTTCCTAAACAATTGTCTAACGGCTCACTGGCCCTGGGCGCAACCCCCTGGCAAACCTTGACTAAAGTCGTGTTATTGACCGCCAGCCCCGGTATCTTTTCTGCGGTTATGATGGGATTAGGCCGTGCGGTGGGTGAAACCATGATCGTACTGATGGCCACAGGTAATACGCCAATTATGGATTGGAATATTTTTGAAGGGATGCGTACTTTGTCGGCCAACATTGCTGTTGAAATGCCCGAATCTGAAGTAGGCAGCTCTCATTACCGTATCCTGTTTCTGGCTGCGTTTGTCTTGTTTATTTTTACTTTCATCGTGAATACCGTAGCGGAATTTGTGCGCCAGCGGTTACGTGAAAAATACAGCTCATTATAGGACGACGATGATATGAATAATTGGTTTAAATCAGGTTCTCCCTGGATATGGATGACGGCTGGCGCGGTCAGCATGAGTTTAATCGCGGTACTTGGATTATTGCTGATGATTGCCTGGAAAGGATTGGTGTACTTTTGGCCGTCCAGTATTTATCAGTATGACGTGTTGCAACCGGATGGTAGTCAAACCACCCTTATCGGTGAAATTTATGATAGTGAATCGATTCCGGCTAAACGTTTAACCGATCAGGGTATTAATCTGCGCGGTCATGACGAGGAATTTGTTACCCGCTATTTAATCAAAACCGGTAACCGCGAATATGTGGATCTGGATTTTCGCTGGGTATTGGAAACCGATATTGTTAAACGTGAAAAACCTGCCGGTTTAGCCCTGTTTGAACGTACTAAAAACGGTAACTTTTATGGTTATGTGGTAGACGTTATCGAAGGGGGCGCACCAGTAAAAGGGGATCTTACCGAGCAACTCGCCCGCCTGATTGAACGCAGCACCGATTTAAATGACGAGGCGATGGATTTACAAAATAATGAAATCGGCAGCATTAACTATCAGTTTGAACAACTGCGTCTGGAAAAGCGCTCACTGGAATTAAAAGGCGAGTTGGATGACGCGGCGATTAAGCGTATCGAGCAACATAAAGCCCAATTACAAGCTGATTATCAGGTGTTGGAAAAGCAGTTATTCGATATTCGTACGCAAGCTAAGCGCGATAAAGTGATTGTACGAGACATGCGCGGAGAGCAAATTGAACTGCCTCTTAATCAGGTGCTGGATGTGGTGTTGCCCAATGGCATGAACCTGTTCGACAAAATCGGTTATTTTTTGCATCAATTGGGCAAATTTGTTAGCGATGATCCTCGTGAAGCCAATACCGAAGGCGGCGTATTTCCAGCTATTTTCGGCACCGTATTTATGGTAATGCTAATGGCCGTCATCGTTACGCCTTTTGGGGTGATTGCAGCTATTTACTTACATGAATATGCCAAAAAAGGCCCGGTTACTAAAATTCTGCGTATTGCAGTAATCAATTTGGCCGGGGTGCCGTCCATCGTATACGGGGTATTTGGCTTGGGCTTCTTTGTGTATATATTGGGTGGTTCAATTGATGAACTGTTCTATCCTGAAGCCCTGCCCGGCCCGACGTTCGGAACCCCCGGCGTACTGTGGTCAGCATTAACTCTGGCGATTTTAACCTTGCCGGTGGTGATTGTGTCCACCGAAGAAGGTTTGTCACGTATTCCTTCATCTGTGCGTCAGGGCAGTTTAGCGTTAGGTGCGACCAAAGCAGAAACCTTATGGCGTATTGTTATTCCAATGGCTAGCCCGGCGATTATGACCGGCTTAATTTTAGCCGTAGCACGTGCGGCCGGTGAAGTCGCGCCATTGATGTTAGTGGGTGTGGTAAAGTCGGCACCGATGCTGCCACTTGATGGTAACTTTCCGTTCTTCCATCTGGATCGAAAGTTTATGCATTTAGGTTTCCATATCTACGATGTAGGATTCCAAAGTCCTAATGTAGAAGCGGCGCGACCGTTAGTGTTTGCCACCGCCTTTTTACTGGTAACGGTTATCATCGGCCTGAATATTACTGCGATTGGTATTCGTAACCATTTACGCGAAAAATTCCGTTCGTTAGACCAATAATTTAAATACTGAGTAGAACTATGATTTCAATTGAAACCCAACTTAGAGATGTCAAAAAAGTCGATCTGGCTAATTTGCCAGAACAAGAGACCAAGCTGACCATCAATAATCTCAGTCTTTTCTACGGACAGAAGCAGGCTTTATATAATGTGACCATGCGCATTCCTAAAAATCAGGTCACTGCGTTTATCGGCCCAAGTGGTTGTGGTAAATCCACCCTGTTGCGCTGTATTAACCGCATGAACGATCTGGTGGATGATTGTAAAATTGAAGGTGAAATATTACTCCAACAGCAAAATATTTATGCCAAGTCCGTTGATGTAGCGGCGCTGCGGCGCAATATCGGCATGGTGTTCCAGCGCCCAAACCCGTTTCCCAAGTCGATTTATGAAAACGTGGTATATGGCTTGCGCTTGCAAGGGATCCGCGACAAGCGCACGTTAGATGAAGCGGCTGAAAAAGCACTTAAAGGTGCAGCGCTGTGGAAAGAAGTTAAAGACCGATTAAATGACAGTGCTTTTGGCTTATCCGGTGGTCAACAACAGCGTTTGGTGATTGCCCGGGCTATCGCCATTGAACCGGAAGTTTTGTTACTGGATGAACCAACCTCAGCATTGGATCCAATTTCAACCTTGACGGTAGAAGAGCTGATTACTTCCTTAAAAGAACAATATACTGTCGTCATCGTAACTCATAACATGCAACAAGCGGCACGGGTGTCCGATCAAACGGCGTTTATGTACATGGGGGAATTAATTGAATATGCCGATACTAATTCGCTATTTACCACCCCGAGTAAGAAGCAGACCGAAGACTACATTACCGGACGCTATGGTTAATCAGCCACAGGCTGAACCATCACAACAGATAAGGGCTTTGCAATGGAAAACATGAATCTTAACAAACATATTTCCGGACAGTTTAACGAAGAACTGGAAAACCTGCGTAACCATGTTATGAAAATGGGTGGTATGGTCGAACAACAGCTGACTAACGCACTCAATGCAATAGAAACGACCGATGAAGAACTGGCACAGGAAGTACTCACCAGCGATTTTAAAATTAATTTGCTGGAAGTGTCTATTGACGAGGAATGCACCAAGATCATCGCTAAGCGTCAGCCAGCCGCCAGTGACTTGCGCTTAATATTAGCGATTGCCAAAGCCATTACCGATTTGGAACGTATTGGCGACGAAGCGGGCCGAATCGCCAAGGTGGCGTTAAAAAGCTTTAGTGGCGCACAACAGGAGTTTTTAATCAGTCTGGATAATATGGGACGTCAGGTGTTAAAAATGCTCCATGACACGCTGGATGCTTTTGCCCGCATGGATGTGGATGCAGCCTTTGAAATTCACAAAGAAGATCAGAAAGTGGATCGTGAATATGAAGCGCTGACCCGTCAACTGATGACCTATATGATGGAAGATCCTCGCTCGATTCCGAAAATTATGGATGTACTGTGGTCTGCCCGCTCACTGGAACGTATTGGTGATCGCTGCCAGAATATTTGTGAATACGTGATTTATTTTGTGAAGGGCAAAGATGTTCGCCATATTACCCGCGATCAAATAGAAAAAGACATCTTAGGTAGCGGCCAATAGGCCGCTATCACTATCATTCCGCGCCCCAGTGGACGCTAATCAAACCAGTGCCGGGTTCGATTAGCAAAATAAACCAGCGACAACATCACCGGTACTTCAACCAGGACCCCAACGACGGTGGCCAACGCAGCTCCTGAGTTCAAGCCAAATAATGAAATAGCCACGGCCACGGCCAGTTCAAAAAAGTTAGACGTACCGATCATGCAGGCTGGCGCCGCCACGTTATGGGCGAGCTTGAGTTTTTTAGCTAACCAATAGGCTAATCCAAAAATACCGTATGTCTGAATCATCAATGGAATGGCGATCAGTACAATCACTTGCGGTTTAACCAGTAACGTTGGCGCTTGAAAAGCAAACAACAACACAACCGTCGCCAACAAACCGATAATAGACCAAGGCTTGAGCTGAATTAACAATGTATTTATCGCCTGAGGTGAAACATTGGCATTTAATTTTTTCCGAGTAATCACCCCGGCAATCAGTGGCAGTAACACATATAAAACCACCGACATCAGTAATGTTTGCCACGGAACCTGAATATCACTCACCCCGAGTAAAAAGGCAGTAATAGGCGCAAAAGCAAATATCATAATAATGTCATTAATCGACACCTGCACCAAAGTGTAATTCGCATCACCTTTGGTCATTTGGCTCCACACAAACACCATTGCCGTGCAAGGCGCAACACCAAGTAAAATCATTCCGGCGATATATTCATTGGCCGATTGGGGATCGACTAATTGGGCAAAAAATACTTTAAAAAATAGCCAGCCCAAAGCCGCCATAGTAAAGGGTTTAATTAACCAATTAATGACAAGGGTTAACATTAACCCTTTAGGTTTTTGCCCCACATCCTTGATTGAAGAGAAATCGATTTGGATCATCATCGGATAAATCATCAACCAAATCAGTACTGCCACCAACAAGTTAACCTGAGCATATTCAAACTGCGCTATCAGTTCAAAGGTACTGGGACTGGCTACTCCTAATACCACCCCAAGTGCGATACTGAGTGCTACCCACAGAGACAAATAACGTTCAAATAATCCCATTATTTGGCCCCCAATTGACGTAATGCGGCCAGTAAGGCGGACTTATCTTTCACATCGACATCCAGCGCCATTAATGATGATACCCGCTGGCGGATCTCATCAATCGTAGCGTTAAATCCATCGGCCAGTTCAGCTTCTGTTCCCTCCTGCCTGGATGGATCTGTCAATCCCCAATGCACTTTTACACTTTCCCCAAACCATAGGGGACAGGTTTCACCGGCAGCGGAGTCACACAGGGTAATCACAATATCCGGGGCAAAGTCGGCAAAATCATCCCATGATTGGCTACGCAGTCCATCCACTGAGATACCCGCCTCTTGCAAATACTTGAGCGACAATGGATGCACTTCACCAGCGGGCTGACTACCCGCGCTTTTGGCAATAATCCGCCCCTGCCCCCATTGATTGGTAATGGCTTCAGATAAAATACTACGGCAGCGGTTATGAGTGCAGATGTATAAAATTTTCATAATGTTCACTTAGGATAAACGAGGTTAGTGACAGCTATTGGCTGCAGTAGTTAAATTGGCTAATTCAACTTCAACATAGTCACTAGCCGAATTGGCAGTGGTAGTGAGTACTTGAATAGCCCATTGAGGTAAATCCGGATGTAGCTGGTAATATACCCATTTGCCGCGTCGCTCATCGATCAATAGTTCACATTTTCGTAGCTCGGCTAAGTGGCGGGATATTTTGGGCTGACTTAGCCCCAGCGCTTGAATCAAATCACAAACACATAGTTCACGCTTGACGGAGATCAGCAATAACGATTTAAGCCGAGTTTCTTCCGATAGGCATTTGTAAAAGGTTAATGGGGTAAGCATAGTCATTGCTCAAATTAAACATACGGAAAATCATATATATGATTTTCCGTATGTCAATGATAACTTGAACGCGAGGAATGAGGATTGTTAATTAACCATGCAAATTACGCTGGAATAGCTCGACTGCCATGGCGTAGCTTTTCAATGCCAACGCGGCATCATAACGCTCGCCTTCGTCACGCATAAAGGCATGTTGAGCATTCACTTCGTGCCAACTGAAATTTAACTGCTGCTGTTCCAACCTGTTGTATATGAGTTTTCTGCCTTCAGAAGGAACATGAGGATCCTGTTTACCGAAAATCATCACCAGCTCGCCCTGAATATCTGCACAACGGGATAAGGAATCGTTACCAGCTTCACATGGCAAGGTGTTGGAATGAATATCAGTCGCATATAAACAAAAAGCGGCTTTAATCATCGGGTTTAGCGCCGCACGAAACGCCAAATGCCCCCCGATACACACGCCCATACTGCCCACGTTGCCATTGCAATAAGACTGCGCTTGCACAAAATCAATCATTGCCTGAGTATCGCTATCATGCTGCTCCAGCGGTTTGGCAAATTTATCCGCATTGCCTTTATCTTTGCCCGCATCATCATAAGCCAGCACCGTCCCTATAGGGTTGAGCTCATGAAACACTTCTGGCACTAACACCACAAAACCATGGCCGGCCATAATCTGCGCACTTCGGGTTATCGGGGTTGTTTGCTGAAATATTTCTGAATAAAAAATAACCGTCGGATAGCGGCCTGCTGCGACTGGCCGATAAATACTGGTACGCATTACACCACTTGGGGTGGCTAAGTCATGAGTACTGGATTGAATAATCATAAAAGTCCTTATACGTCGGAAAAGCTAGGGCGTGTCATTCACCGGTATTATACCTATTGTGGATAATCCTGCGGCTGAAATAAATTGATTCCCCCAAAAAACTGGGTAATAGTAAATATTGCATACCCATTGACTCATATTATTGCGACGCTGCGGGATTAGGTTTTACCCGACAGATTAATTGCAATAGCTTTTGAAATCCTTTTTTCAATGGTATTGAGTTAAAACGATATTTAAGGATGTAAGAATGTCGGTAAATAAAACCATCGAAGACATCAGTAATCAGTTACTGCAACTGCAATCCACCCTCGATCAAGTCGGTGCCTACGTTTTTACTAAAGATTGTGATGGGCGCTATACCTATGCGAATAAAATGGTCTGTGATCTATTCAACACCACTCTGGATGACATTATCGGTCATCGTGATGAGGAGTTTTTTGATCTTGACCATAACAGTGAAATACGAATCAATGATCGACAAGTGCTCGAACAAGGTAAACAAATCGAATGTGAGGAAACCAGTCGTTTTGCCAAAACCGGAGAAGTTCGCACCTATTGGACCGTAAAATCTCCGCTTAAAAATATCCATGGTGACATCACCGGCATGTGCGGAATTTCCACCGATATTACCGAGCGGCTCAAAATGGAAAAAAAGCTGCGGGAACAAAAATTATTACTTGATACGGTATTAAATAATGCGGATTCGTACATTTATATGAAGGATCATGAGTGTCGCTTTTTGTATGCCAATACCAATGTCGCACAATTATTCAATTTGTCACAACAAGACATTGTAGGTAAACATGGTCGCGAAATATTGCCCCCTGAAGTGGCAGAGAACTTTGATGTATTGGACCGGCAAGTCATTGAATCTGGAGAAAAAATGTATGGTGAAGAGAATTTTATCGAGGAAGATGGCACCGTTAGACATTACTGGTCGATTAAAATACCGTTAAAACACAATGAGCAAGATGACGTGCATGCCTTTGTGGGGATCTCCACCGACATTACCGAAATCATCAAGTTAAAAGAAGATTTTAAACTACTGGCCAATACCGACTCGCTGACCGGTATTTTGAGCCGTCGATGTCTGATGGACTGCGCCAAGCGCGAACTACAACGGGTACAACGCAGTGCCGAAGATGTTAGCGTAATTATCTTCGACATCGACAATTTTAAAACAATTAACGATAAATTTGGCCATGCAGCGGGTGATCAAACAATTATCAATATTGTCGAAAGCGGCAAAAAAGTACTGCGGGAAATTGATATGTTTGGCCGAGTCGGGGGTGACGAATTTGTTGTCATTGCTCCTGACACCAACCTCGATAATGCCATAATGGTGGCAGAGCGCTTGCGCAGTGCCTTTAGCAATGTCACTGTTGGACAGAGCCAGCAAAAAGTCAGTTGCAGCTTCGGCGTTGCGTGCAGAAAAGCGGAACGCTCATTCGATGAATTATTATTTAGAGCCGATGCGGCACTGTATAATGCCAAGCAAAGTGGTCGCGATTGTATTAAACATCAGGATTAACTATGGATAACTCATCATTATTGATTTGGAGTACCCTGTTCGGAGGGATTGGTATCGGCTTTTTTATCTATGGCAAAAAACAGAAACGTCCGATTCCTCTATTAGTTGGGATCAGTCTATTTATTTATCCCTATTTTATGCCTAACGTAACACTACTAATTTTAGTCGGCATTGGACTGATCTCATTACCCTACTTTATACGCCGATAATCAATCCACATCACACAACAACAAAGGAACAACTATGAAAAATATCATCAGCCTGGTACTACTGGTTTTAGGCGTGGGATTAATTTACTGGGGCTGGGACATCGACAACTCCGTTCAATCTGAAATTACCCAAACCCTCAGCGGCTCCCGTTCCGATAAAGTTATGACACTGTATATAGGCGGTGCCGTTAGTCTGATTGTAGGCCTGTATTTATACTTTAAAAGATAATCGCGCTGTGCTCCTTTCCGGAGCACTTTTTTATTAATCCAATCACCCAATAAACACTGTATTTATAAACAGTAATCATGATAACCTAACCACTGCTTACATCAATGAGGAATCTTATATGGCAATCATAACGAAATACGTAGTGGAGCATAAAGGCGTGGAAAAATTGGTGACGACAGATAAAAAAGAAGCAGATAAATACGACAAAATGCTTGATGTTGCCGACAACCTGGCCGAATACATTCAGGCCAAAGGGATCTCGCTGGAAACTACCGTTTTGGAAGAATTAACCATACTGATGTCGCGCAATAAAGAAACCGTCAGTAAAATATTAAAAGGCTCTGATGCCCAGTCGTTACTGGTTAATGATGCTGCCGAGGTGGTAAAACTGGATAAACGTAAAGCCTGATAGTCATCGGTTTCCAAACTAAAAAGAGCCACAAATGTGGCTCTTTTAGATCAGATTGAAGCTGCGGTTATCTGGCTAGAATTCCCAGGATACGCTAGCGCTAAACGAGGTTCCCACTTCCTTACGCCACAGATCCAGACCTTCCTGAGAGATAACCTTGTCTTCTCCCAGCAAATTCTGCACTTTGAATTTTACGGTGGTATCGAAGGTTGGATAATAGGTGTAAACCACATCCAGTGAATTAAATGATTCTTCTTCGGCGTCTTCATTACCACGGGTACCCGGCACGATGATCCGTGGACCAAAGGCGTTATACACGATAGAAGCAGAATGCTCACCGTTGTCAGAATCCCATCCAAACTGCAAGTTAGCCACCCATTTTGAGTGTCCTACCAGGCGACGCTTATTATTGGTAACAATGTTCGATACCGATGTGGCATCCAGTGCCTCTTTAAGCTGCTGCTCAAACAACGAATCAACTCCGTCATCCGCAATACCGATAGTTACCTCTGAATCGGACAAGGTTAAATTACCCGTCACAAACCAATTGGAAAATGCATTGCCCATAAAGGCCAGATCATGCAGAAACTCCACTTCCATGCCTTGCAACTGACCTTGCTCAGCATTGGCTGTTAACAAGGACGGCGCCGCACCACCTACGCTGGCCAGCTCAACCATTTCTATCGGGTTGGTAATGTCTTTATAAAACAACGCCACCGACAGGTTATTGCCGTCAGCCATGTACCATTCCCAACGTAAATCCACATTATCCAGCTTAGCGCTTTGTAAACTGGGTGAACCCCGTACCAGGAATTCGGTTAACGGATCAATAAAGAATGAGGAGCTAATATCGCGCATATCCGGACGAATGGTGGTTTGACTGAGGTTTAAACGCACCTGCATCTCGTCATCTAGCTGATAGGTTAATGCCAGTGACGGGAATAAATCATTTTCCTGAAATGCCAAATCACGTAAGTCTTGACCATCCACATCAAATAGGGGTGAATGCGGTTGGTATGGCACGGATAACTGGCGGAAATCTTCCCAACGAACCCCACCACTAACTCGCCAATCTTTGGCAATTGTGGCATCCAATAGCAAGTAGTACGCATCCAGTTTAGTGGCAGCGGCGTACTTGTCGCCCCCGGTGGTGTTATCGTCAAAAATCCCTGCGCCGGTTACGCTATTGTAGAAATCATCGCTTTGCAGATGGGCATCAGAGAAAATCTCGTCAATACGTGAACCAAAGGTATCTTCATCACTAATTGAGCGATGGGGCACACCGATTTTAATGTTATCTGCGGTACGGGCCTTTTCATAAAAATCGGCACCGACCTTGATTTCAAAATCCCAATCCTTACCCATAAATGGAATACCGGCATTCCAGCCCCAGGTATTCGATTCATCGCGTAAAGTCTGGTATTCACGGGTGACGTTAGTCGCCGCTACATCTTGCAACTGTTCCGATTGAAACACACCATCAATCAAATTTTGTTGCAGCACCACATCCAGTGATCCTGGCGCATCACGGTGAGCCCGACTCGTTCCCACATACCAATCGGCATAAGCGTTCCATAATTGTGGAAAGTTATGAGTACCTTTGACTTGTGAGGTTGTCATGCGACGTTCTTCATACAATACATCGACGCGGCGTAATTCTGTCTTGCCGGCTTCAGTTTCGTTCACATCAATAAATTGACGATCACGCAATCTGTCACTCATGTCGTGCAAAATGATATTGGTCAGTTCGATTTTGTTGTTCTGATCGTACTCATAACCCACATTCAGCATGCCGCTCCAGCGGACATTCTGCTCGGTAGCGACACCGGAATATTGTTGGGCAAAACATTTAATTCCCGCTTCATCACAACCGGTTGTTCCCAGATTCGTACCATTTGATTCTTGTGACACTGTCCATTTATTGTCATAAGAAATCGCAGATAAAAAGCCTAACTTGCCCTGCCCTAACTGATATACATCACCTAGTGTAAAACCTAGCCCCACATCAGGATCCACCGATTTTTTATCCGGTCCAATATCCCAGTTCATTGACTGAATTAAGGCTTTACGTTGCTCCAGGGTTAATGGATTTTGAGTCGACCCTTCGATACCCGCAGACTGGTTGGCATTGAACGCATCAATAAACAACGACGAAAGCGCTCTGGTACCATCATCACGTCCCGTCCAATCGTCACTGCCGCCCGCATAAAAATAACCGTCATCACTATTATTAGTATTGGAACCCACACTACCGCTTAACTTAAACACAAATTCAGACGGAATCGATTTGGTACGTATATCCACATTACCGCCACCAAAGTGAGCCGGCATGTCAGGAGAAAAAGACTTTTGTACATTTAAACTTTCGATTATGTCGGATGGAAATAAATCCAACGGCACTACCGAACGAGTGGGATCGGGACTAGGTACTGCCATCCCGTTAAGTTGAGTACTGGAATAACGTTCCCCAAGACCACGCACATAAATAAACTTGCCATCGACCAAGGTTAAACCGGTTACCCGTCGCAATGCTGACGCCGCATCACTATCACCGGTACGGGAAATCTGATCCGCGCCCATAATATCAGCAACAAAGGCCTGATTTTGACGCTCTTGCATTACCGCTGCCGCACTACCCTTTAGACGAGTCGCAGTGGCGACCACTTCTTCAATTATTTTATCTTCGCTTTCCTGAGCAACGACCACCCCGGAATACACATTGCAAGCCAATAATGAAGCCACTATAGCCAAATTGAGCTTACTTCTTTTAGTTATCATTGCATCTTTAACTGGATTCATGATTTAACAACTCCACTAGCAACATAGGTTTTGGAATGTAGCTGTTACAGTTAAGGCGCCATACAGCGCCTTAACCATAACCTGTTGATTAAGGCCTTAACCTCAACTTAGTTATCCAAACCTATGGTTACCCATCCAGCAGTCCAGTCTGTGCTCTCATCCATTGCACCGATATAATCAACATCGTCAAAGAATGCATTTAACTGGGATGCATCACTACCTGCACCTAACAATACTGATCCGCTCGCTGGCATATAGCCATTCGCTGCCAGTCCTAACATATCAGCAGTCGTCACACTGTTGCCGGTTTGACCATTAAACCAGTCAGCCGTGCTGCCGGAACCGATGGTGTCGCTACCGAAGTTATTTGCTGCGTCACAAGCAACCACCGAGTGAGTAATGCTTAAAGAACCATCTTCAGCATGAGCAATAGACTCACTGCCATTGACCCGCAAACAGGATGCATAATCAGCAGGACCCGTAATCAGGAAGTTGGTTAATGTTCCGGCGGTACCTGCACGTAAACGTACTCCGTTACGACCACTGCCACCAAGAATGGTCACGTTGGCCAGTGTAGGATGAGTCTGTAAAGTCGCCGCGGCATCAAACTCACTGTTGTCGGCTTCAATGGCATTATCACCGGCATCATCAGATTGCTTGATCAACACGTATTGAGCATGACCTGTCCAGCCGAATGACCAGTCAAACGAATCATCTGCGTTATCAGTTAAAACAATATGTTTGACGTTAACGGTGCCACCGAAGAATTCAAACCCATCATCCAGATTCTGGTGTACCTGAATGTAATCAACCACCGTATTAGAACCTACACCGGCGAAGGAAATACCATTAAGTTCGTCACCGTTACCAAGAGTTTTACCCGCATGTTTAACGACAACATAGTTGAGTATTCCGGAGTTATCTTCAGGATTATTACCCCCAAATTGTCCTGCATCACCTTCTGCGGCAACACCACAATTTTCCAGTTCGGCAGCGGTAGTCTCACCCACTTGGTCTCCACAGGAGTTAGCTGGTGCATTACCCAGTAACACTAAACCACCCCATTGACCTTCCGCCGTTTCTTCACCAGTAATATCCTGTACTGACGTCATCACGATAGGAGACTGGGCAGAACCGTATGCAGCAATTTTGGAGCCACGGCGAACCACCAGGAAGTCGTCACCATCTTCACCAAAAATGGTGGTGCCATTTTCGATATATAAGGTTGCATTGTTTTCGTTGTCATTACCCACTGCGGTACGACCTTTAATTAACCAATACGCATCATTGGTTAAGGTCACATCATCGGTAAAAGTGGTATCGGCAAACAATTTGTAAACCGGTTTGTCAGTTAACTGCGGGAAATCAGTAGATACATTCAACGCTTTACCTTGAGCAAAGGCATTTTTGACATCAACCGGTAACACCCCTTTAATCGATGACGTCCAACCATTCATCCAGTTGTTGCTACCATCAAATGCGCCAATGTAATCCGTTGCTTGGAAGAATCCATCCAGCGCAGAGGCGTCAAACCCATTACCCAATAAAGGCGAATTCGCTTCCGGCATATAACCGTTAGCGCCTACCATTAACTTGTTGGCAGTCATCACGCTGTTGCCATCTTGGCCAGCGAACCAGTCAGCGGTATTGCCGGTTCCAATTGCGTCAGAACCGAAGTTATTTGCATCGGCACAAGCAACAACCGAGTTAGTAATAGACAGAGAACCATCTTCAGCATGGGCAGCAGATTCAGCACCATTAACCCGTAAACAGTCCTTATAATCAGCAGGTCCGGTGACCACTACATTTTTCAAGGTACCCGCTGTACCTGCGCGCAAACGAATACCTTTGGCGCCATTCGCACCAACTATCGTTACGTTAGATAAGGTCGGCATGGTTTGCGGAGTCGCCGCTGCATCGAATTCACTATTATCGGCTTCAATGGCGTTATCACCACGCACATCGGTTTGCTGGATATACACATATTGAGCATGACCTGTCCAACCGAATGACCAGTCAAATGCGTCATCGCCTACTTCAGATAACACCACATGGCTGACGTTAACGGTGCCGCCGAAAAACTCGATACCGTCATCCAGATTCTGATGGACTTGAATATAATCAACGGTGGTACCGGAACCCACACCGGCAAAAGAAATACCATTTAACTCGTCACCATTACCCAGTGATTTACCAGCATTTTTAACCACGACATATTTAAGTGTACCTGAGCTATCTTCTGGGTTATTACCACCGAATTGACCGGCATCGCCTTCGGCAGCCACACCACAATTATCCAGTTCAGCTTGAGTAGTTTCACCAATTTGATCACCACAAGAGTTGGCAGGTGCATTACCCAGCAAGACTAAACCACCCCATTGACCAATATCCGTTTCCTGACCGGTTACATCTTGCACCGACGTCATTACGATGGGCGCGTCTGCCGTGCCTTGAGCATTGATAGTGGAACCACGACGAACCACCAGGAAATCATCACCGCCTTCACCAAAAATAGTCGTACCGGCTTCGATGGTTAATTCAGCACCATCAACATTGTCATTGCCCACAGCAGTGCGGCCTTTTAGTACCCAATAAGCATCGTTAGTCAGGGTAATATCAGAGGTAAAAGTCGTATCGCTGGCAATTAGATAAACCGGCTTGTCGGTAATTTGTGGATAAGAAGAAGAAACATCGGTCGCCAAACCTTCAGTGAAAGGCGTCGCCGTCGTAGGAGTTGGCGTAGGGGTTGGCGTTGGAGTCGGTGTGGGGGTTGGAGTCGGTGTCGGGGCTGGATTGGTAACACTATTATCGATATCCCCTTCATTAATGACGATATCACCGCCACCACAACCTGCTAATGTCAGTGCAATTGCAATCGCAGACACTTTGAAACTATTTGCTAAGACCATTTGGTTCTCCCAGTTGATGTTTTTATCAAAATAAAACTGCGAGGAGAGTATCTAAGTGGAATGACACTTTTGTTACAGCCCACCACTGTCACAAAAGTTTAATGTTGACAGGCTGTGATTAGAGCGTCCCTGTCACGAAACCATTTGGTAATGATGGTTTTTTCCCCGTCTGTTACAGGATGAGATTGATGCAATGTCATCTCGTTTGGGGTGCCGTCAAGTTTAAGATTGTTCCAGATTAACGCCGTGCCGGTTTGCGGTTTAAATTTGTGACCCAAAAGCGGAAATTCAGTTGCTCCACCTTCACATGACTGATTCAGGTAGATCATAAACGTCCAGCTACGTTGTCCTAATACTTTGGCGTGCTGTTGGTATTCGTCTGTGCCCGGTTCAAAGTAATCGGTATGTGCCTTAAATTGCTGGCCGATAGCATAGTGCTGAGCTTGCATGATTTCATGTTCACCTATGCCCAAGCCTAAACACTGAATAATCCTGTTTTCCAACAGCTTAATCTGTGGATCCTCAAGGATGGACAAATCACAAGTAGAAGAGGTCCGAAACCCGTCGGCTCCTGATGTCACCGACGTTTCAGATACACGTAAACGGGATTTGGCCAGCGTAACAACCTGTTGGCATTCTGACTCACTCAAAAATCCGTCCAACTTAATCAACTGTGCTTGCTGTTGTTCTACAAAATCAGCATTCAACTGTGCTAGCTGGTTCAATAATTCAGGTTGCCCAAGCCGTTGATAAAATTGATTATCCCGTACCATTTTATTGCCAATGACCAGATTATTGCCCAGCGCGTTTTGGCATGCTTCAAAGGTAAACCCATGCTCCAGAAGAATATCCAGCAAGGCATTGGCATCACTGCCTTTTAATAAATTGTTTAGCACCCATGCTTTCCATCTAGCCGGTAAACTTGCCATATCTGATTAGACTCACGGTAGTTAAAATAGTGAATGACAACACAAAATCATGACGACTATATGACAGCTTTATAGGGCATTTAAACCTTTGAAATATGTCCAATTGCGTCGATAAAGTAACTAGTTTGCCAAGCCCCTTGTTTAGCTGGCAATTTGAAATTATCCTATAGCCTACTGCAGCAGTTAAAAAAACATGGATAACGGATGACTAAGGTCAAAACTGCATTATCGAAGAAGCTTTTGACACGCGTATTGTCGGTTTACTTCCTGCTAACTTTTATAGTCACAATAGGGCAGGTATTTACTGAATATCTGAATGCCAAAAGCCATATTCAGGATGAATTGCAAACCCTAAAAAATACCTTCGGTAGTTCATTAACCCGAGCGATATGGGAACTCAATTACCCTCAGGCGGTTGCTTCAGCGCAAGGTTTAATGGAATTGCCGATTGTTGAAGGTGTACAGATCCGTGATGAAAGCGGCAAAGTAATAGCTGATCTTGGTTTAACGACAGTACAGCAAGAAAAACTCGCCAGTAATGGTCAATTCTACGATCACGACAATGGTACCTTCAGTTACAGCTTTCCTCTGATTTTTGAATTTTCCGGCCGAACATCGCGGGTCGGAGACGTATCGCTATATTCCAGTTTTGACATTATCGTCAGTCGTATTGAAGTGGGATTGTTCTTTTTAGTGGGTAATTCCATCGTTAAAACTGCGTTTTTAATTTTTCTGTTCCTGCATGCGTTCAGGAAAATGCTCACCGACCCATTACAGGAATTAACTCAACAGATAAGTCAGTTTGATTTAAATCATTTAGAAAGCTCAAAAATCAATATTGATTCAAAAGAAGATAACGAACTATTGCTGTTGCAGCGTTCATTTAATAATTTGATTGATGATCTCATTCACTCACAAGACAAATTAAATGAAGCTCAGGCAGAATTGCGCGATGCCAACAAGCGTCTGGATGAGCAAAACCTGACACTAGAGCAGGAAGTGGCCAAGAAGACCGCCTCACTTAGTCAAATTATGCTCGATCTTGAACGTCAGAAAGATGAGCTGTTAACCAACCAACGGGAACTACGTCAGGAAATTACTGAAAAAAGTAAAATTGCCGCAGAACTGCGTAAATCCCATGATGAATTAGCCACGTCGATGGAAAATTTAAATGCTGCCAAAGACCAGTTGGTAGAATCAGAACGCATGGCGTCCTTAGGCGGTCTGGTCGCGGGCATTGCTCATGATGTCAATACGCCGCTAGGTATCGGCGTAACTGCTGCCAGCTTTTTACAGGAACGTTTAAAGAATCTGCAAGCGGCCTATGAATCAAAATCACTTAGTACCAAGGCAATGAACTCTTTCATTGTCGAATCACAGCAGACCACCACGCTGTTGATGAGTAATCTAAATCGCGCATCATCGCTAATTGCCAGCTTTAAGCAGGTTGCAGTAGATCAAACCAGCGAAGTAGAACGCCTGATCAATATCAAGCAATATCTTAAAGAAGTGATTCAATCGCTGGCGCCTACCTTGAAAAAAACCCAGCATCAGATCAATGTGGACTGCCCGGAAGATTTGGACATATTTTGTGCACCGGGAATAGTAGCGCAAATATTTACCAACATGATCATGAATTCGGTATTACATGGGTTTGATAATATCGAAGCAGGTCAAATTGACATCAATGTCAGTCAATCTGCCAAGAAAGTCGTGATCAACTACCGTGATAACGGTAAAGGCATGGAGCCGGACGTATTAAACCAACATTTTGATGCCTTTTTCACGACAACAAGAGGTAAAGGTGGTAGCGGACTTGGCACGCATATCATGTATAATTTGGTCACTCAGGCGCTCAAAGGCAATATTAAAGCCACTAGCTCGCCTGGAAAGGGACTCAGCTATAAGATTTCATTCCCCTTGCGCAACAGCGAAAAATAGCAACTCATACAATTCAATTGATACCAATACTCTCGGCAGTTAGTTGACCTTACTGTCGGGGTTAGATTTACTCAAAAAAACGGGACAACGCATAATGTGGTTTAAAAACCTGAAGTTTTATCAAATAACCCAACCTATTGAACTCGATGATCAGCTATTGCAAGACAAGCTGTCAGAATTTGTTTTTCGCCCCTGTGGCTCTCAGGAACAAGCAACCCAAGGCTGGAGTGTGCCGTTACGCCAAGGTGATGCATTAAGTCATACTGCGGCGGGCAATATTTTATTAAGTTTGAAAAAACAGGAACGCCTGTTGCCAGCTTCGGTGATTAACGCCAAATTAGCCGACAAAGTCACTCAAATTGAAGCCGATACCGGTGCCCCCGTTGGTAAAAAAGCGCAACAAGATTTAAAGCAGGAAATCATCCACAGCCTGCTCCCTCAAGCGTTTACCAAAGACAGCTATACCCAAGGTTTTATCTCCATTAAAGATAATCTGGTGGTAATTGATGCGGCCAGCGATGGTAAGGCAGAATTTTTTCTGGCTCATTTACGCAAGGCCATTGGCTCATTGCCGGTTGTACCGTTAGCTCGGCACAGTCTGTCGGCAGAATTAACCAGCTGGCTGACAGAGCCATTACCTACTGGCATCGTATTGTTGGAGGAAGCCGAGTTACGTCAGCCTGAAGATGAAGGTGGAATTGTCCGTTGCAAAAATCAGGATCTAGGCTCTGAAGAGATCCAGTCTCATCTTGAAGCAGGTAAATTGGTGGTCAAACTGGCGGTCGAGTGGGATGAAACATTAACTGCGATTATTCAGGACGACCTCACCATCAAACGTCTGAAATTCTGTGATGTCATACGTGAACAAAATGAAGACATCCCCAAAGATGAAATGCTGGCTCGCATGGACGCTGATTTCAGTTTAATGTCCGCAGAAGCAGTACGTTTTGCCAATGCACTACGGACAATATTTGCCTTGGAGCAAGATCAATAGTTAACGTCTGTTACCGACAACACAGCGTGACTCTGTGTCCATAACGACAAAAGCCCGTTTGATAAAAATCAAACGGGCTTTTTGGTTTAGCTTAATTTAGCACTATTTAAATATAGCCTTAGCATCATCTCGAATTTCTTTAAACTCTTCAGAATCAAGAATATTCAGATCTTGCACAATACCTTTACGCTGACATAAGTTCATTACCGTATCTTTGTGACTGGAAATCGCACCGGATAACACCGCTCCGATACGAACAAAGTCGATAAAGGATATTTTATCAGTTTGATATTTCAGGCTGCGCCAGTTTTCAGTAATTTGTACCATTTCTTCACTGAATCCCCACTCGCGCATAATGGTCGCTCCCAAACGACCAGCCAGCTTTTGAATCGCAACATTCAAAAAGGTGGGATTAGCGAATACATCCTGATGCCGCTCTGCTTCACTTAAAATGGGCAAAACACCAATATTATGCACTAATGCAGCAAGGGTTAAGGAATCCACATTTAGCGGTTTACTATTACTATTGTGCTTAATATACATTTGATATACCGCCATCGCATTGGCGGTAACATCAACAGTTCTATCCCACAATTTAGCTAGGTAATCACTCACAATGGGGTTTTTAGAGACAAATAATTGTTCCATCGCCAATGCGGTCGCAATATTTTTAATTTGGCGTAAACCAATACGAGTTACCGCCTGATGCAAGTTTTCAACTTTGACCGTTCGACCAAGATAAGCACTATTGGCAATTTTCATCATTCGGGCGCTTAAAGCCGGATCCTGTCCTATCACATCACCCATTTTGTTTAAGTTTACCGCAGGATCATCTGCCGCTTTTCTTACTTTTAATGCAATAGCCGGTAACGTTGGCAACACTAGAGTATCGTTATTGATTTTTTCAACAAGAATCGTTAATAACGCATTTTCAGTAGACATGTTGTGCAAATCCCCTTCCTAATTTTTTAAGGCACGCGAGGACGTGTTGATTTTTCATATTGGCCAACGAGGGTAAATATGACAAAGCAACACGTCCTAATTTTTATTCATTATGTAACCAATTTTACGCGCTGACAGCAGACACTATAAGCTATAGGGCTTACCCTACCATAGAAGCTTGTTATAAATGCGCTTCTGATGCAATCTAATTTTTTATTATAATCGTTCAATCAATGGACTTGGGTCATTTTTCCAAATTAGTTAAACTGGTTGCATAATAGTTATCACTGTTATGCTTACAACTTACTTTATAACAATAAATAATTTACTGGATACTTTTATGACACCTTGCAAACTTGCCCTAAGTGCAGCCTTGCTAATTTTAGCCGGCTGTAGTCAACCCGATTCGAAAACGACAAGTGTAGCCGCTGAGAACAGCAGCACAAATTATAATCTGGTGGATAACATGCAATCCCGACTGGATATCTATCATCCAGTTAAATTGGAAGCCGATTTATCTGCCTATTCCACAAATCAAAAAGCCATGCTCGGTTTACTGATCGATGCCGCACAAGTTATGGATGATCTATTCTGGAAACAAGCTTTTGCGCAAGATAAAACCGAGTTCTTAGCTCACATTAGCAATCCCGATGCACGTCATTTTGCCGAGATTAATTATGGTCCCTGGGATCGACTGGCCGCCGACAAGCCATTTTTAACCGGTTTTAGCGAAAAACCAGCCGGCGCGGCATTTTATCCCCAAGACATGACCAAAGCAGAGTTTGAACAGGCAGACATTGCCGACAAGCACGGTTTGTATTCGGTTATCAAACGCAATAAGAACGGTGATTTGGTTAGTATTCCCTATTCCCACCTGTACGAAGCCGAGTTGAGTAAAGCGGCTGATTTATTACGTCAAGCCGCCAAATTGGCCGATAATGACAGTTTCGCCAATTATCTAAATTTGCGTGCCGATGCCTTGCAAGATGATCAATATCAGGCGTCCGATTTTGCCTGGATGGATATGAAAACCAATCCAATCGAATTGGTAATTGGTCCGATTGAGACATACGAAGATCAACTCTATGGTTATCGTGCAGCTTACGAGGCGTACGTATTACTCAAAGATCAAGCATGGAGTGAAAAACTGGCCAAATTTGCCGCTTATTTACCGGAATTACAAAAAGGTCTACCGGTTGAACCCCAATATAAAGCCGAAATGCCTGGCACTGACGCTGATTTAAATGCTTATGACGTAATCTATTATGGGGGGCATTCCAATTCTGGTGGTAAAACGATTGCCATTAACTTGCCCAATGATGAACAGGTTCAATTGCAAAAAGGCACTCGTCGATTACAACTGAAAAACGCCATGCGCGCCAAGTTTGACACTATTCTACAGCCCATCGCGGAAATATTAATAACACCAGAGCAGCGCCAACATATTACTTTCGATGCCTTTTTTGCCAATACCATGTTTCATGAAGTGGCCCATGGTCTGGGGATTAAAAATACATTAGATGGCTCCGGTACCGTCAGACAGGCACTCAAAGAATATGCCTCGGCTCTGGAAGAAGGCAAAGCCGATATTTTAGGCCTGTACATGGTAACGCAATTACTCCAAAAGGGAGCCATTACCACCGGAGTACTGGAAGATTACTACGTTACCTTTATGACCAGCATTTTCCGTTCCGTGCGCTTTGGTGCCAGCGATGCTCATGGTGTCGCTAATATGATCAGGTTTAATTTCTTTAATCAATATGGCGCCTTCAGCCGCGATGAAAACGGCCTGTATCGTATTCACATGGATAAAATGGGCGAAGCAGTTGACGCCCTGTCCCGATTAATTCTGACCTTACAAGGCAATGGAGACTATCAGGGTGTGGCTAAATTGGTTACCGAAAAAGGTATTATCAAACCGCAACTGGCTGATGATTTGGCTAAACTGGGCAAAGCTAAAATTCCAGTGGATGTTACCTTTATTCAAGGTAAGCAAGTATTGGGGCTGTAAACAACATGCATCAGGCACCGAGCTGGGGGGGTGCATCAATCCCTTTAGAAGTGAGCTCTATGCCCTGTCTTTGTTAACTAAATAAAAATCCCGACTAAGATGTCGGGATTTTTTATTGGCGCATATTATTCAGCGCGTTTAATCCGCTCTTGGTAAGGGGGCCAGCCTAAGGGTTTACCCGCCAACAAATGCAAGTGCAGATGATAGACCGTTTGTCCCCCATCATCGTTACAGTTCATCACCACCCGGTAGCCATCAGCGGCAAAGCCTTTCTGGGCGGCAATTTTAGCGGCAACCACAAATAAATGACCTACCAATTCACGATCCGCTTCATCAATATCATTAATAGTCGCGATCGGTTTTTTAGGGATAATCAATAAATGTACCGGGGCTTGCGGGTTAACATCGGTGAAAGCCAACGCCAGCTCATCCTCGTATTGAATATCTGCAGGAATTTCCCGGTTAATAATTTTGCTGAAAATGGTTTCTTGAGTCATCACATTGCTCCAGATTTAGCCGTTACATAAAAACAAAAATAAGTAATACCGCGCCTAGAATCAGTCGGTAAATCACAAATGGCAACATACCAATACGTGAGATCCAACTGAGAAATAGCGCAATACACAAGTACGCACTAACAAATGACAATAACACCCCGTAAAGCATGGCTTGCCAGTCGATTGGCGACGAGGTTTGGGCTAATTCCAGTGAAATCAGCAATCCCGCCCCCAAAATAGTCGGAATAGATAATAAGAATGAGAAACGGGCGGCACTTTCTCTATCCATGCCGGCCATCAACCCCGCAGTCATGGTAATTCCTGAACGAGAGGTACCGGGGATCAGCGCTAAAGCCTGCATCAAGCCCACAAAAATAGCGCTTTTCCAGGTTAATTGATAAATGTTCTTGTGCTGGGTAGCACGATAGTCGGCATAGCCAAGTAACAATCCGAAGATAATAGTAGTACTAGCCACAACTAATGCTGAACGGGCATAGTTTTCGACAAAATCCTTCAATAAAAAACCGGCAATGACAGCCGGAATAGTGGCGACGATCACCCACCATGCCAGTTTACTATCATCGGTGACTTTTCCATTTAAAGAACCAAACCATGCCAGCAACATACGACGAATATCGTCACGAAAATAAATAATAACTGCCAGTAAACTACCAATGTGAATAGCCACATCAAAGGCTAATCCTTGATTCTGCCAACCTAACAAAACCGACGGCAATATAAGATGACCTGAGCTGGAAATGGGTAAAAACTCGGTCACGCCCTGAATCAATGCCAATACAATTATTTCAATTAACGTCATACTGATTTACTCGTCCATTTAAATTCAATCGGCCACAAATTTTGCTGTTTCTTGTCATATTGTTGCCATAGCGTGGCATAGCTTTTGTTCTCTAGGGGATGAATAACTTCGGCAGCAATTTCGGCCAAAGGTAACAACACAAAAGCATTAAATAATATCTCATTCCGGGGCAGCTGGACCGGCTGTTCACAAACCAAGTCGTCGTATAACAACAAATCCAGATCCAGTGTGCGGGGAGCAAACTTTTTATCTCCTCGCACCCGACCATTATCATCTTCGATTTGTTTGAGCAGTTGTACGACGTTCTCAGCCGACATCGGGGTTGTGGCCGCAGCCACTAAATTTAGAAAATGACTGCCCGCAAAACCAACCGCTTCGCTTTCATAAACGGTGGATATCCGCAGATCAGAAAAGTGCTTATCAAGGGCATCTAATCCGGCGTTGATATGCTGATGACGCTCAATATTACTTCCCAGACTAATGTAGATTTGCGCCATTTAGGGTTTTGTCCTTGTTAATACCACCGCCACATTGCGGGCATCAGGTAAAATTTCTGGTTTACTCAGTTTTAATTCAATTTTCTGACAATCAAACTGACTAAAAATTTGTTTAATCATTGCGCCGGCCAGTGCTTCAAGTAATTCAAACTTACTGTTACTTGCCACTTGCTTAACCGCCTCGGCGATATTGGCATAATCCAATGTATCGGTCACTAAATCCGATTGACTGGCAGGGGTTAAATCGACCCATATTTGTAAATCAACCAGTAATGGTGTTTGTGCGGTTCGTTCCCAATCATAAACGCCAATTAAGGATGTAACCTGTAAACCTTCAATAATTATTCTGTCCACCCCAGACTCCGTCTAATTTATGGCTGAGTTTTGTGCAATTTTCAGGTATGTTACCCAAATCGTGCAAGTGTACCTTCTTTTAATAACAGGTTGAAATGACAGCGCAATTTATATTGATGGTGGCGATAGGTTATCTGGCGGGATCAATTTCCAGTGCGGTGTTGATCTGTCAACTGTTCAGATTACCCGATCCCAGACAATATGGTTCGGGTAATCCCGGCACCACTAACGTACTGCGCTTAGGCGGTAGAATTCCAGCATTACTCACCTTGGTCATGGATGTGTTAAAAGGCACCATTCCGGTCTGGACGGGCTATTTTTTAAAGCTTGATCCCATTTTGTTGGGCTTTATAGGTATTGCAGCCTGTCTTGGTCATATATTTCCGCTGTATTTCGGCTTTAAAGGCGGCAAAGCGGTTGCCACTGCGCTAGGAGCCATGTTACCCATTGGTCTGGATTTATCCGGTTTATTAATTGGTACCTGGTTTGTGACGGTGTTTATTACCGGTTATTCGTCATTGTCTGCCATTATTACCGTTTCGCTGGCTCCGTTATTTACCTGGTTTATCAAACCCCAGTACACCATTCCAGTAGCAATGCTGTCACTTCTTATTATTATCCGTCACAAAGACAATATAAAACGTTTGTGGAAAGGTGAAGAAGGTAAAATCTGGGATAAAGGCAAAACCAACGAATAAATCCTAAGTGTTGCCAGATTAGTCCAACGGGGATTATATCGCTGAGAGGCTATCCAACGACCAGCGCGGCTTGGCTTTAGCACTCAATTCTGTTGACTGTCCTGCTTTAAGACGCTGCAAACCGGCAAACGCGATCATCGCACCATTATCAGTACAGAACTCCAAACGAGGATAAAACACCTGACCACCAATCTTAGCTGTCATTTTTTCCAATTTTTCCCTCAATGAGGTATTGGCACTCACTCCACCAGCAATAACCAAACGTTTAAGTCCGGTTTGTTCCAATGCACGACGGCACTTGATTGCCAAGGTATCGACGACAGCTTCTTGAAACGCATAAGCGATATCGGCTTTGGCCTGCTCACTATTATCCGCGGCTCGAATGGTATTTGCTGCAAAGGTTTTTAATCCACTAAAGCTGAAGTCCAGCCCAGGTCTGTCGGTCATGGGACGAGGAAATCGGTATATTCCAGCACGTCCCTGCGTGGCCATTTTGGCTAAAAGAGGGCCTCCGGGATAATCCAGTCCGAGTAATTTAGCGGTTTTATCAAACGCTTCTCCAGCGGCATCATCAACGGACTCACCCAGAATTTGATACTGACCTATTCCCTGTACTTCAACCAGCATACTGTGCCCTCCGGACACCAATAATGCCACAAAGGGAAATTCAGGGGCCTGCTCTTCCAGCAGTGGTGCCAATAAATGCCCTTCCATGTGATGTACCCCAATCGCAGGAACATCCCATGCATATGCCAGACTGCGCCCCACCGACGCACCAACCAGCAACGCCCCGACTAATCCTGGTCCTTGGGTAAAGGCAATACCGTCAATATCAGCTGCGTTTGATTGGGCATCTTGCAACGCTTGTTTGATTAACGGCACTATTTTACGTACATGATCACGAGATGCTAATTCAGGTACCACGCCACCATAATCGGCATGCAATTTAACCTGACTGTAAAGTTGATGAGCCAATAACCCACGTTGATCATCATAAATGGCGATGCCAGTTTCATCACAGGATGTCTCGATCCCTAATACACGCATAATAGAATTCAGTCTTTAGTAATAAATTTAAGGGGCGTAGTTTACCTATTCAATTAGCATTTCTCTATTGATTAGATGGCGAAAATCACCCACTTAATCGACTATTTTCCAAAATAAGCAGGGTTATCGTCAGTTTTTAATGACGTTTGGCTTTACAATGGCTGTCGATATGATTAGAATTCCGCACCATTTTTAACCATGACGTACAAAATATGGCGTCTGGAAATAAAGCATTTGACTATATTTGAGGTGAGATTTTAATGCCAATCGTTAAAGTAAGAGAAAACGAACCATTTGACGTAGCCCTGCGTCGTTTTAAGCGTTCATGTGAAAAAGCCGGTGTATTATCTGAAGTTCGTCGTCGCGAATTTTTTGAAAAGCCGACTTGGGAACGTAAGCGTAAAAAAGCAGCGGCTAAAAAGCGTCATATGAAAAAGTTAGCTCGCGAGAACGCACGTCGTATCAGATTGTACTAATCTCCACTATCTCACAACGGAGCCATTTGGCTCCTTTGTTTGTCAGGTTATTCCATGAGTTTGATTGAACAGCTAAAAGAAGCCCAAAAAGATGCTATGCGCGCTAAAGACAAGTTGCGTTTAGGTACTATTCGTATGGCGTTGGCACAGGTCAAGCAAATTGAAGTTGATGAACGTCGCGACGTTACTGATAGTGATGCATTAAGTCTGTTAACTAAAATGGTTAAACAGCGTAAAGATGCCGCTAGCCAGTTCGAACAAGCCGGACGGGATGATTTAATGACAGTCGAACTGGCTGAAATTGACATCTTGACTTCATTTTTGCCTCAACCTCTAACGGCAGAAGAAATTGACTCTTTGCTTGAACAGGCTGTTGCCGACACTCAGGCTGCTGGTATGCAGGACATGGGCAAAGTAATGGGTTGGTTGAAACCTAAAGTAACGGGTCGTGCCGACATGGGTAAATTAAGCGGATTGATTAAAGCTCGCTTAACAGCTTGATTCTGTTATAAAAATCTAACAAGCCGCGTCTTCAGCTTGAAGCCGCGGCTTGTTTTGTTTTACATTAGCTAAACCTATTTTTTATTTACCTTGGATGGCTTTAACTGACTTATGGCTGGACGAATTCCCCGCGATTTTATTGACGACTTAATTGCCCGTAGCGATATCGTTGAAATCGTTGATAGTCGTGTTCGATTAAAGAAAGCCGGTAAAAATCATCAGGCCTGTTGCCCTTTTCATAGCGAAAAAAGCCCTTCTTTCACCGTCAGCCAGGATAAACAGTTTTATCATTGTTTTGGTTGTGGTGCCCACGGCAACGTTATCTCTTTTCTCATGGAACATGACCGACTGGAATTTCCCGAAGCGGTTGAAGAGCTCGCCCGCTATCATGGTGTTGACGTTCCTCGGGAAGAAGGTTCCGCACCGGCATTTACGGCCGAGCAAAAACAGCAACGTGAAGATGATTACGAATTACTCGAAAAAGTCGCCCGTTTTTTTGCCCATCAACTCAAACATCATCAACAAGGCAGTAAAGCCGTCGAGTATTTAAAAGGACGAGGCTTGAGTGGCGACGTAGTAAAAGCGTTTGGGATTGGCTATGCCCCGCCAGAGTGGGATGCCGCACTGGGCGCTTTTGGCCGGACTCCACAGGCACAACAACAACTGGTTGATCTGGCCATTGTCAGTCAAAATGACAGTGGCCGACGGTTTGATTTTTTTCGTGACAGGATTATGTTTCCCATTCGGGATAAACGTGGTCGAGTCATCGGTTTTGGTGGTCGGGTACTGGAAAAGGACGATGGGCCTAAATACCTTAACTCACCGGAAACTCGTGTATTTCACAAAGGCAACGAGTTATATGGCTTGTACCAAGTTAAACAGGCTCATCGCAGTCTGGAACGTACGCTAATCGTTGAAGGTTATATGGATGTTGTCGCGCTGGCACAATACGGTATTGATTATGCGGTAGCATCTCTGGGTACGGCCACGACTCCGGAACATATACAGTCCTTATTTCGCACCGCCCCCCAGTTAGTTTGCTGTTATGACGGTGATCGTGCAGGCCGGGAAGCAGCTTGGCGCGCATTACAAAATGCCCTGCCCCATCTAAAAGACGGGGTAGAAATGAAATTCCTGTTTTTACCTGACGGTGAAGATCCGGATACGTTAGTGCGCCAAATAGGAAAAGACGCCTTTGAGCAAAAAATTGCTCAGGAAGCGATGCCATTATCACAATTTTTATTCGACCATTTGCTGAAAACTCATCACATTACCAGTGATGAAGGCAAAGCCGCGCTAATAACGGAAACCGAACAATTATTGCAGCAAGTGCAAGGTGACAATCAGCGCATGTTATTGCAAGAAAGGCTGCGCAAACTGGTCGGGCAAAACAGTTATAAAATGGATCTGCAGCGCGATATGCAAATAGCCAATCAGCGCAAAGGCAAAGATTCAGGGGCGGATCACACCCCACTTAAAAATCAGTTATCACCCGTACGTACCATGATTAAACTGTTATTGGAACAACCCGCCCTTGCCAGCGAATGTGCCAATGTTAACCCGTCGTTGCTGCAACAGGATCTCCTTCCCGGCTTGCCCATGTTGTCAGAATTGCATCAATATTGTGCCACTCATCCTGGCAAAAATAGTGGTCAGGTTCTTGAATACTTCAGAGATCATCCCCATGGTAGAGCTCTGGCTAAATTATTAATCGATAACAACGCCAGTGATGACGACGCGATTACTAATTTATTTGAACAACGCAAAGCCGAAGTCTTTCGAGATAGCTTTGCCAAATTGATTGACTTACAAATTAACAGTCGGATGGAAGAGCTACTGGCCAAGTCCACTATTAGCCCTCTGGATGAAGCAGAAAAACAGGAACTTAAAGCACTTTTAAGTGAACAAAATTAGTCCTGACTATGGATGAAAGTTACACATATCTGCTATACTGGCGAATTCGCCCCGTCCTTTTAAATCGTATTACATTTTAACTACTGGAAGTCTTTATATGGTGTCAAACAAGCAGTCTCAGATAAAACTCCTGATCGCCAAAGGGAAAGAGCAGGGTTACCTGACTTTTGCCGAGGTGAATGATCACCTTCCACAGGACATCGTTGATTCAGATCAAATCGAAGATATCGTTCGTATGATCAACGACATGGGCATAAAAGTTTTCGAAAATGCCCCTGATGCTGACGAACTGTTAATGCAAGAAAGTGCCGCAGATGAAGATGCAGCCGAAGCTGCTGCGCAGGCACTGGCAACAGTAGAAAGCGAGATTGGCCGTACGACCGATCCGGTGCGTATGTACATGCGTGAAATGGGCACAGTAGAGCTGTTAACCCGTGAAGGCGAAATTGTTATCGCCAAACGTATTGAAGAAGGCATCAATGAAGTCCAGTGTTCAGTAGCTGAATATCCGGAAGCGATTACTTATTTGCTTGATCAATGGGACTTGTACGAAGCAGAAGAAATTCGACTCAGCGATATTGTGATAGGTTTCATCGATCCGAATGCAGAAGATGATATTGCTCCTACCGCGACCCATGTTGGTTCTGAATTATCCAAAGAAGAATTGGAAGATGAAGACGATGATGGTGACGATGATGACGATGCCGAAGACGAAGAAGATACAGGACTGGATCCGGAGTTAGCCCGTGAAAAATTCAATGCGTTACGGGAGCAATATAATAAAACCCGTGATGCCATTGCGACTAAAGGTCGTAGCCATGCCAGCGCCAAAAAAGAAATCGCCGGCCTGAGTGATGTATTTAAAGAATTCCGTTTAGTACCGAAGCAATTTGATCGTATGGTCAAAAACATGCGTAGCATGATGAATCGGGTTCGAGTGCAAGAGCGTTTGGTACTTAAGCACTGTGTCGTGCAAGCTAAAATGCCGAAGAAAGAATTTATGAAAGCCTTTGCTGGCAATGAAACCAGCACAGACTGGATTGAAAAGATTTTTGCGTCCAACAAACCTTATGTTGAAGCCTTAGCTGAATATCGTGAAGAGTTGGAACGCAGTGTAAGTAAACTGAACCATGTTGAAGAAGAAACCGGCCTTAGCATTGTTGATATTAAAGATATTAACCGCCGCATGTCGATTGGTGAAGCCAAGGCACGTCGCGCCAAAAAGGAAATGGTGGAAGCCAACTTGCGTCTGGTTATCTCTATCGCCAAGAAATATACCAACCGTGGTTTGCAATTCCTCGATTTGATTCAGGAAGGCAACATCGGTCTGATGAAAGCAGTAGACAAGTTTGAATACCGTCGTGGATACAAATTCTCTACCTATGCTACATGGTGGATCCGTCAGGCAATTACTCGTTCTATTGCCGATCAGGCTCGTACTATTCGTATTCCGGTACACATGATCGAGACCATCAACAAACTGAACCGTATTAGCCGTCAGATGTTGCAGGAAATGGGTCGTGAGCCAACACCGGAAGAATTGTCAGAACGTATGGTGATGCCGGAAGACAAGATCCGTAAAGTCTTAAAAATTGCCAAAGAGCCAATCTCGATGGAAACCCCAATCGGTGATGACGAAGATTCGCATTTAGGTGACTTTATCGAAGATAGCACCATTATACAGCCGCTGGATTCAGCGACTTCAGGTAACCTTAAGGGAGCAACGCAGGAAGTGCTGGCAGGTTTGACCGCGCGTGAAGCCAAGGTACTGAGAATGCGTTTTGGTATCGATATGAACACCGACCATACCTTGGAAGAAGTAGGTAAACAGTTCGATGTTACCCGTGAACGTATTCGTCAAATAGAAGCGAAAGCATTGCGTAAGTTACGCCATCCTAGCCGCTCTGAGCAGCTTCGCAGCTTCCTGGATGATCAATAAGATTGATAATCTGAGCATCTAATAACAAAAAGCACCTTTTCAGGTGCTTTTTGCTTTCTGGCTGAAATGCATTTTGCTCAGTCTATTTGTACCAACACATTATTCAATAAAACCTGAGCTCGCTGTTGTTTTACCATCCTCAATGCCGAAGGCATCCCTCTGAATGGTTTGTCTGCTTGTGAGGCAGCGCTGAATACCAGCGGGTAATCAGATTGATTACTAACACTGTCACGGGGGCCCGAAAACAAACAATAACCTTGCTTAAGCAACTGCATATAACGCGCATTGGTTAATTTTAATGGCGCATCGGCAGACAACTTGTAAGTTTCACAGCTCTGATACTGCCAACCTGTTGCTTCAATATGGGTAAAAGCCTGAAAGGTTGATAAATCCCCCACTTCATCGACACGCCCAGCAGTTGCACTGCGATTAAGTCTTATTCCCACATCCAGTAAATACTCTTGTGAATGAGTTGTCACCGTTAAATTATTGACAATCACATCCTTAAATGCGCCACCGTTATTAAAGGGAATGGATAAATAGGGATCGGTGGTTTGCTGTTGGTAACTTTGATCAGCAATACTGTTAATTGCGGCATACAACATGGCTAGGTTCACTTTTCTCGCCACTTGACGGTTTGGATCATCAGGATAGGCGCCGGACTCAATCAAAATCGTGCTGATCCCCATTTTTGAAAAGTTATCCCCAAACGCTCGCGGTGAAAAAGTATCGTTATAACGTCCCATATGACCCGGGATAAGTTGATCCCCTACGTCTTTCAGTACGCCGATTAACTGCATGGCGTGACGACGGGATTGATTCACATCTTTAGCCACATTAAAAGCTGGAGCAAGCAACGAGATCGTTGCTGTATTTCCACTATTGCCCGCCGCATAGTAGGCATTCTGATCGTGTAAGTTGAAACCAAAATCAGGCTTAATCGATTGACCAAGCGCCATTAAAATACGCCCTTCCGGACTTTGTAACCGCAGTGCATCACGATTAATGTCAATATCCTGAATATTGTAGCGTTGCGCCAGTTCTGCCCCGTCAGGATTGATCATGGGCACCATATACAGAGTGATTTTATTTTCCCAACGTTGACGCCATTCAGGCCGTTGATGGATCATATTCACTAAATCCAGTACCGCTCCTGTGGCTGTGGGTTCATCACCGTGCATTTGTGACCACATTAATACCCGAGTTTTGCCCTGACCAACCTTCACTTGATAGATTGCTCGGCCTTGCGAGGATTGCCCCAGTTGACTGACTTCCATTTCGGGATAGGATTTAAACTGTTCGATATACGGTACTATATCAGCATGTTTAATCTGCAATTTGTCCAAGCCGGAGACTTGATATTGTTCCACAGATAATGACTGCGAATATGCCTGAAATACCCAAAGACTGGTTAAAACAACAATAATTTTTTTCATTTTTTATTACTAAATAATGTACAATTTGTAATAAATTAACACTCGGTCGATTTTGGCTCAAGCGGTCTGACCCGTTTTGTTGCCATATTGTCGCATTATCACTATAACAGGAGCGCGAAATGGATCGCAGAACCTTTGTCAAAGCCTCTACGTTAGGTATGCTCGTTAGTCAGTCTTCTCTAGTATCAGCCGCCACGGCATCGCACACTTCAACACCATCGGTTTTCCCCAAACGCTTAAAACAAGGTGATACTGTTGCCTTGGTGGCTCCTGCCGGCGCACTGGATCAAAAAGTAGAACTCGATATTGCAATTGAGTCTTTTCAGGCACTTGGTCTAAAAGTCAAAGTCGGTAAACATGTATTAGATCGGGATGGGTATTTTGCCGGTACCGATAAAAACCGGGCGGCAGATATAAATGACGCCTTTGCCGACAAAAACGTCAACGGTATTATTGCCTTGCGCGGGGGCTGGGGCTGTAACCGTATATTGCCCTTTCTAGATTTCGCCACCATCAAAAAAAATCCGAAGGTATTATTGGGCTACAGTGATATTACCACCTTGTTGAACGGGTTATATCAACACACTGGACTGGTCTCCTTCCACGGCCCGGTAGGCATATCTTACTGGGGACAGGATCAAGCGCAGCAAATGCGCAGAATGATTTTTGATGGCGGTAAATTCACCATTGAAAACCAGCCAGATAAAGATCAAAACGCCCTGACCCAGCGCAGAAACCGCATTCAAACTATAAACTCAGGTAGCGCCGAAGGCCGTTTAGTCGGCGGTAACCTTACCGTTTTGACCAGTTTGGTGGGTACACCCTATTTACCCGATATGCAGGGCAAAATTCTGTTCATAGAAGATGTGAGTGAATCGATTTATCGGATTGACCGTTACCTTTCCACTTTGCAGCTGGCCGGTAAACTGGAGCAGTTAGCCGGGATTGCATTTGGCCAGTGTGCTGATTGTAATCCAGAAAAAGGTTACGGTGGCTTTACCTTGCTGCAAATTTTCGAGCACTACTTTAAGCCTCTGGGCATCCCAGCCTTTATGGGTGGTCAATTTGGTCATGTACGGGACAACAATATTCTGCCTTTGGGTGTCAAAGTTAGAATAGATGCCGACAAAGGCAGCTTAACTCTGCTGGAGTCACCGGTAACCTGACCAAGCAGATCACCTAAGTCTGCTTTGCACTAAATTTTTCACCTAAAAAAGCGGCAACCGAGTCAATCGGTTGCCGCTTTTTAATAACCTGAAATCATTAATCTTCGCGGTGTATATCCGGATGTTGAGTTTCCAACTTGTCGAGTTTACGACTAATTTCCTGCGGCGAACCTGTGTGACGACACAGCCAGTAATAAGCGGTTGGAACAATAAACAAGGTCATAAATGTGGCAAATAGTACACCGGCAAATATCACCATACCAATCACCTGACGACTCTCAGCCCCGGGTCCAACGGCTAAGACCAGAGGTAACGCGCTAAATACGGTAGTAAATCCCGTCATCACGATAGGTCGCAGACGTTGTGCCGCTGCCCGTTTTAGTGCCTGTTCAAATTCCACTCCC
The DNA here is from genome assembly GCF_048268085.1 of Neptunicella sp. Classification (NCBI taxonomy): domain Bacteria; kingdom Pseudomonadati; phylum Pseudomonadota; class Gammaproteobacteria; order Alteromonadales; family Alteromonadaceae; genus Neptunicella; species Neptunicella sp. Next base: position 41,023 of record NZ_JBLWWF010000010.1, read on the forward strand.
GCATCGCGTAGCTGGTTCGCAAATTCGACAATTAAAATACCATTTTTAGCCGCCAACCCTATCAGCATCACCAGCCCTATCTGGCTATATATATTAATGGTCATTCCTGACAGATACAGTCCTGCAAACGCGCCCACTAATGCCATTGGTACCGTTAACATAATCACCAACGGATGAATAAAGCTTTCAAACTGGGCAGCCAGTACTAAATAAGTCACGGCCAGTGCCAGAATAAAAATGAATACTATTGAATTACCTGACTCCTGATACAACTGAGACTCACCTTTATAATCCACCGATGCGGTGTCCGGTAACTCGGTTTTTACGATATTGTTCAGATAATCAAGTGCCTGACCTAATGTATAACCTTCAGCCAGGTTGGCACTGATCGTAATACTGCGCATACGGTTATAACGGTTTAATTGCGATGACGTTGCCTGTTCTTTAAAGCTAAGCAAATTATCCAGTGGAATAAGCTTATTGCTGCGATCAGAGCGAACATATAGATTGTTAATACTCTGTGGGCTACGGTAATCATCCTCGGTTCCCTTCATGATGACATAATATTCTTCGCCCCGATCCAAATAGGTAGAAACCCGCCGCTGCCCCAACATCGTTTCCAGTGTACGACCAATATCACCAATTGATACGCCCATGTCAGCGGCCCGGTCGCGGTCAATGTTGACCATTAATTGTGGCCAAGTTTCTTTATAATCGGAATCCAGTCTCAATAGATTCGGATTTTCAGCTGCCTTGTTAAGGATAATATCCCGCCACTTAACCAGTTCTTCATAAGTATTGCCTTGCAGCACAAACTGCACCGGGCGCCCGCCTCCCCCGGATAATCCGCTGCGGCTAAAGGTAAATGCCTGAACATCCGGGATTACCGATAATTTGGCACTCACTTCATCCATTAATTCAAACGTCGATTTCTCGCGATCTTTCCAATCGGCAGTACCGACAATGGCAACACCGGCACTATTTCCCCAGCCTGGGGTACGTATGAGTATTTTTTTAATATCGCCCATATCCAGATAAGGCAGCAAAATGGCTTCAACTTTACGCATGTTCGCTGCGCTACTTTCAAAGCTGGCCCCTTCAGCCCCTTTCACCTGCACGTAAAAATTGCCTCGATCTTCTTTGGGTACAAATTCACTGGGCACCTGATGGCTTAATTGATACAAGGCCAACACGCTCAAAACGATGACCAATAGCGTGATCAATGGCTGATGTATGGTTTTACCGATGGCTGAAAAATAACTGTTTTCAAATCGTTGAAAGTTTCGATCCATCCAGCTGCCTAAACCACTATTACGCTCGGTTTTATGCAACAATCGCGAACACATCATCGGTGACAGGGTTAATGCAGTAAAAGCAGAAAAACCCACTGCGGCGGCAATAGCCAGAGCAAATTCAGTAAATAAACGGCCAATATTTCCCTGCAAAAATACCAGTGGCACAAATACGGAAATAAGTACTAAGGTGGTGGCAATAACCGCAAAACCGACCTGACGAGCGCCCCGATAAGCAGCCAATAATGGTGGTTCACCTTCTTCAATACGGCGATGAATGTTTTCCAGTACCACAATGGCATCATCCACCACTAAGCCGATTGCCAACACCATAGCTAACAGGGTTAACAGGTTGATTGAAAATCCCAGCGCATACATCACAATAAAAGCACCAATTAACGAAACCGGCACCGTTACCGCAGGTATCAAAGTGGCTCGCACATTTCCCAAGAACAGGAAAATGATGATCACGACCAGCGCAATAGCAATCCACAGGGTGTTGTACACTTCATCGATAGAACCTTCGATAAACACCGACGAATCATAACTGGCCACGATAAAGATATTATCTGGCAAGGTTTGTTCAATTTCGGTGATAGCTTTTTTAACTTGCCGTGCCACATCCAGAGTGTTGGCTTTAGATTGTTTAACAATACCCAGCCCCACCATGTTGACGCCTTCACCACGGAATTCGGTTTTATCGTCTTCGGAGCCTAATTCGACTTTGGCCACTTCTCCCAATTTAACCAGATAACCGTCATCCCCTTCTTTAATAGTTAAATCAGAAAAATCTTCTGGCGACAAAAAATTACGCGCGACACGTACTTCAAAATAACGGTCGGTGGATTCGACTTGCCCTGCCGGTAATTCAACATTCTCTGAACGGATCACGTTTTCAATATCCGTCACGGTAATACCGCGAGCAGCCATAGCATTGCGATCGAGCCAGACCTTGACCGCATAACGACGCCCACCGCCAATTTGAACTCGAGCAACCCCATCAACCACCGATAAGCGATCAACCAGATAACGATCTGCATAGTCGGTCAATTCCATTACCGACATGCTATCACTGCGCAAGTTATACCAAACCACCGCTTGCTCGTCGGAATCAGATTTAAACACCTCGGGCGGCTCAGCCTGCTCAGGCAAATTATTCAAGGCGCGGCTGACTCGTTCACGCACATCGTTAGAGGCGGCGTCAATATCCCGGGATAAATCAAACTCAATAGAAATGCTGGAGCGCCCATTACGGCTGCTGGAGGTAATGTTTTTAATCCCGGCAATACCACTAATGCGGTCTTCTAACAGCTGGGTAATACGGGTTTCAATAATATTAGCTGACGCGCCGGGATAATTGGTATTAATCGAGACTATCGGTGGATCAATATCCGGATACTCACGCAAACTCAAATAGCTGATGGCGACAATACCAAAGACCACCAATAGCAAGTTAATAACAATGGCGAAAACAGGGCGTTTTACCGATATATCAGACAAGATCATATCTTCAGCCCCTTATGGCGTTACATTTTTAATGGAGGAACCATCACTAAGACGCAATGAACCTTCCGCGACAATCTGTTCACCGATATCCAAACCTTTAACGATCTGTACCCACCCCGGTTTACGCTCGCCAATCTCGACTTCCTTGCGATGGGCAATATTGTTGCTATCCACCACAAACACATATTGCTTATCCTGAATCGGAATTAAACTGCCTTCCGGCACCATGATTGTATTGAATTTCTTTTCCTGAATATTAATTTGTAACAACATCCCGGGACGCAACAGGTATTCCGGGTTATCCACAATCGCTCGCACCTTAATAGCTCGAGTCACCGGATCAATGCGCGAATCAATACTGCTCACTTTACCGTTGAATATGGTATCGGGATAAGCAATGGATGTGGCTGCTATTTTCTGACCCACTTTAATACTGGCCAAATACTGTTCAGCAATGCTGAAGTCCACTTTGACTTGGTGTAAATCATCCAAAGTGGTAATCATATCCCCAGGTTTGACTAATGCCCCCAGACTCACCTGACGGATCCCCAAACGCCCGGCAAATGGTGCTCTAACTTCCAGTTCGGCCAGTTTAGTATTGGCAACTTCCAGTTGAGCCTTCATGCCTTTTACTTTAGCTTCCTGCTCATCAAGCAGTTGCTCTGATGTCGCATTGCCTTTCGCCAGATTGCTAATACGTTCCAACTGACGTTTAGCTTCTCGCAAATTTATTTGTAATTCATTTACCTTGGCTTTTTCTTCACGGCTATTAAGGGTCAATAATAGCTGTCCAGCCTTAACTAACTGACCATCCTCAAACTGTATATTATCCACCACATCACTGGTTTGGGCGGTTATCATGACCGCTTCATTGGCGATAGCCGTGCCTAAAGCCTCAATAATGATTTCTAGTGGTAACTGCTTAGCGGTATACAACACAACGGGCGACTGCTGCTTTTGATGCTTTTGCTCCTCAACGTCCTTAGGCAAATACAAATAAATAACCACAGCAATTAACAGTGCGGCTGCCAATAAAAGAGGAGTAACTCGAACCTGTTGTGTCATTCAATCAACCTTTCATACAAAATTTATAGGAATATTAGAGCGTAACTGCTTGATTCATTTTCCACCTTAAACTAGCCATCGTTCGACGATTGGGACAGCTAAGATCCGCAGAAATATTGCAATTAAACGTTGTATCAGCTTATAAATTTGACTCTATTATTGTCGCTCAAGACAGAATAAAGTCTAATACACTAATAGCTAACCACCTTACACTGGATAACATTTTGTTTAAATTCGGTTTATCGCGAATATTCGTTACTTCATATTGTTTAATCGGCATATTCTCCTGCTCCGGTGAATATCCAGCCGATCCAGTCTGTCGCGTTAACTCCCAGTATCAGGAAAGTATTCAAGCCAATGCGGGGTGTTTGATTAGAGTTGGTAATCAACTTGTCACTATTGGACATCGTTTATCCGGCAAGCTGGATATTCCCGGTGGCACCCAAACGGGTGCTGAAAGCGCCCAATGTACTGCCCATCGTGAAACCTGGCAGGAAACCGGATTTAATGTGGAAGTGGGTCAATTACTTGGGGTGCAGGAAAACGGTTTTCGTTTTTATCAATGTACTCTGGCTGGGGACTTTACCGGTGAAATAAAACAGTTTCCGGTTCCGGATTGGGCGTCAACTGAAGTCACTGCTATTGAGTTAAAAGATCCTTTCATTACTCGCGATACCGACTGGCGGTATCCCGATGAACTAATTGAAATACGCGGTATGTTTAACCAAATTGAGCCATAAACACGTTAAAAATAACGTAACGAATTTAGATGATACGATAATTTTTAATCCTTCTGGTACATGTTAGCTTTTTGTTAAATCATCCTGTTTAGTATAGAAAAGGCCACCATGTTTATTAACAAACCACTACGTACTTCACTGCTGTTAATCACCGCTGCCTGTTCAGTTGCTGTCAACGCGCAAGCAGCCGAGCTTAAACTTAACGATAAAGACTATTTCGAAACGCCGGGAGTCAATGTACTGGCCTTTAGTAACTGGTATAACGGCTTATTCAGCGACGCCAAAATTAGTGGTATTGAGCTTATTCAGCATGGTGTGCGTACCGCCACTAACGGTGATGTAAGGCTCAATGACACCCCGGAACAATGGGATGCCATACCGCAGTTTATCGAACGTAAAGTGGATCATAAAAGTCAGTCTGTTGAAGCTTTTATGCGCTATCCCGATTACGATTTTAATTATTCAGTTAAAGCGCAAAAATCGGCAGATGGGGTCAAAATTACCGTTAATCTACCTAAAGCCTTACCTAACGCATTAATCGGTAAGGCCGGATTCAATTTTGAGTTTATTCCTGCGGCCTATTTCGAAAAGTCCTTCATTATGGACAATCAAACTGGAGTATTCCCCCTCTACCCCAGTGGACCTAAAGAACAAAATGGCCAGGTGTCACCGGTGGCTTTAGCGTCAGGTAACAATCTGATACTGGCTCCCGAGGATCCAGAACACCGGGTCTCAGTGCAATCCAACATACCTGTAAAGTTATTTGATGGCCGCAACAAAGCGCAAAATGGCTGGTTTGTTGTAAGAAGTTTGATCCCGGCTGACAAAACCGGAACGGTAATCGAATGGCAACTCAACGCCAATGCAATAGACAACTGGCAACGCCAACCGGTTATCGGTCACTCTCAGGTGGGTTATCATCCTAGTCAGCAAAAAGTCGCGGTCATAGAGCTGGATAAGCGCGCTTCAATAACCGACAGTGCACACTTATATCGAGTGTCTGCCACCGGCTCACTGGAATCCGTACTAAGCGCCAAACCGCAAAAATGGGGTAACTATACCCGTTACCAGTATGCCACTTTTGATTTCAGTAACATTCATGCTGAAGGCATTTATCAATTAGAATATGCCGGAGTAAAAACTGCGCCATTCCGGATAGCCAAAGACGTTTACGATAAAGCATGGCACCCTACTCTGGATATGTATTTACCGGTACAAATGGATCATATGTTAATTAATGAGGCTTACCGAGTCTGGCACGGCGCTTCCCATTTGGATGATGCCCTACAAGCACCGGTAAATCATGAGCATTTTGATCTATACGCCCAAGGTCCCACTACCGATACCCAGTACCAACCCGGTGAACACATTCCCGGTTTAAATATTGGCGGCTGGTATGATGCCGGCGATTACGATATTCGTACCCAGACTCAATACGGCACGGTAATGAACTTGGTCAATGTTTGGGAAAGTTTTAAACCCCAACGGGATACCACACTGGTCGATTACGATCGGAAATATGTCGATTTGCATGTACCAGACGGCAAACCGGATCTGTTACAACAAATTGAACACGGAACATTGGCGTTAATAGCCCAGTTTCGCGCAGTAGGGCACGCAATCCACGGCATTATTGTGCCGGATATTTCTCAATATACCCATTTGGGTGATGGCCTGACCATGACCGATAATCTGGTTTACGATGCCAACAAAAGTGAACTGGAATCTGATGGAATACGCAGCGGTAAATTTGACGATCGCTGGGCCTTTACCAGTAAATCGTCAGCGCTTAATTATGGCTCAATTGCCGCATTAAGCGCTGCCAGTCGCGCGTTGACGGGCTATAACGATACACTCGCCAAAGAGTGCCTAAAAACCGCCATCAACGTTTGGCAAGATGAACAATCACATGAACCGGATAGGTATCATCACGGGAACACCACCGGAGGTCCGCTACCGGCAGAACAATTGCGCGCCGCTACAGAATTACTGATCAGTACCGGTGATAACCAATACGCACAGGCCATCAGTAAACTGCTACCAGAAATCGAAAAACACTTTAACTATCATGCCATTCTGGCCGTCCGCGCCATGCCTTATATGGATGACAACTTTAAAGCCAAAATAAAATCACTTACTCAGCAACATCAAAAAGCGTTACTTGAGCTAAGTCAACAAAATCCTTATGGAGTAGAAATTACCGAAGGAGGCTGGGCTGGCAATGGCACTATTATTCGTAACGCCATGACTAATTATTACTTGCATAAGGCATTCCCTGAGATAATCGGCAGCGAACAGGTATTTAAAGGACTCAACTATTTGTATGGCACCCATCCTGACTCGGATATTTCCTTTGTCTCCAATGTCGGTACCCAATCAAAACGAGTCGCCTATGGCATGAACCGTGCGGACTTCTCATTTATTAGCGGTGGTATTGTGCCGGGCGTGTTAATCCTTAAACCGGATTTACCGGAAAATAAGGAAGACTGGCCGTTTTTCTGGGGTGAAAACGAGTATGTGGTCAACTTGGGAGCCAGCTATATCTTTTTAGCCAATGCCGCTAAAGAACTGCTGGATAATCAACAATAAATGGTCAGATAGTTCAACGCAGGGGGGCGAATGTGACATAGAATAATGTGACATTCGCTCTGCTACCATTAAGGTTGGTTAAATTTATGACTGAACAGCACATTATTGAATCAGGTGGCTTTGTTCATACTGTGTTTTTCTGGTTACAGCAGCCAGAAAACGCTGAACATTGTCGTCAGTTTGAACAACATCTGAGCCATTTCATCAATCACTCAGACTATGTAAAAAGTAAACATATTGGCAAAAAATCCACTTCAGAACGCGATGTGGTGGATAGCAGTTACGATTATTGCCTAATTGTCACCTTTAATGATAAAGCCGAGCAAGTACGCTACCAAAATGAACCAGCCCATCTGACTTTTATTCAGGATGCGTCTCATCTGTGGAAACAAGTTAAGGTATACGATTCACAAAGCATTCTGTAAAAAGGTTATCAATTCAGGCAAATTTTTCACATGTTATTGCTTAGGCTCTGCTAGAATCGCCGCCGATGATCGAACTATTCTCCTACACCTTAAGTTACCAAACCCTTGGGCTACTGTTTTTAGTGGCGTTTTTTATTGGTATGGCCAAAACCGGCGTACATGGGATCTCAATGTTTTCCATTCCGCTGCTGGCCGTCATTTTCGGTGGTAAAGCCTCCTCGGGTTTAATGTTGCCCATGTTAATTCTGGCCGATTTATTTGCCGTGCGTTATTACCATCGTCACGCTAATTGGGGGTATTTGGCCAAACTATTCCCTTCGGCGGCGGCGGGGGTGCTGATCGGCACCCTGCTAGGTAATATGATTGATGATCAGCAATTCCGGCTGATTATGGGGGTGATTATTTTTATCAGCCTTGCCATTATGCTTTGGATGGAAAAAGCCAATAAAGAACAGATCCCCGATTATCTATGGTTTGCAATTTTAATGGGAACATTGGGTGGTATCACCACTATGATTGGCAATCTGGCCGGATCGATTATGGCGTTATATTTACTCAGTATGCGCCTGCCCAAAAATGAATATATTGGTACTGCCGCCTGGTTCTTTTTAGCCATCAACCTGTTTAAGGTGCCTTTTCACGTATTCAGCTGGCACACCATTGACTGGAATTCCTTTGCACTGAATCTGATAGGTCTGCCCTTTATCGCATTGGGAGCCTGGGCCGGTATCGTGATCGTGCGCAACATCCCGGATAAACAATATCGCTGGCTGATTTTATTAATGACCGCCATCGCTGCAGTATTTATGGTTGTATAGCCACGATTACGATCTTGGTTGTTTAACTACGAACTTGCATACCATCGTGTAATGTCATGCGATAAGCCCGAAACGCAGGTACCAATCCCAGCACAACTGACGCCACGAAAACTAAAACCAATAACTTCCATTCCGCCAGAGTCAATCCGGTGATCACCAGTTTCATGCCTAGCTGCTGTTGAATAATCGGCAATAAACTCCATTGCGCCACAAAAAATAACAGCACACCAAACACACAACCTAATAAAGCCAGCAAGGCGGTTTCGCCCATCAATAACATAAAAATATGGCGGGGAGCCGCACCGATTGCCCTTAATATTGCCATTTCCCGCTGGCGCTGAGTTAGGTTGGTTAGAATATTGGTTAACATACCAATCAAGCCGGTAACCACCACCAAAATGGCTAATAACATCAACCCCTTTTCCACCATCGACATTAATTGCCACAATTGCTGCAACGCCACCTGCGGTAAAATAGCCAATAAAGGTTCAGGTTTAAATTCATTAATATCGCGCAAAAGCGTCAACAAGGTAAATTTTGATTTTGCTCCTAAATAAAAAGCGCTGATCCCACCATGTTGCTGATGTTCCTGATCACCATGGTGAGACGCCATATCATGCATGTGATCAATGGCTTCGAGATTAACAAATAATCGCTGATCTATTGGCGTGCCGGTACGTTGCAGAATACCGCTAACCATAAAAGGATGCCCCTGATGATGGGAAAAACTGATCTTGGCCACGCCATGACTAAGTACCAGTTCATCGCCTAACTGATAACCCAGTTTTTGCGCCACATCGGCACCTAGCACCAGTTGGTGTTCATTGCTAAAAGAATGTCCCGCAATAAACTCTAGCGGGGTTTTATTGGCATAACGACGGTGTTCAAAATAACTTGGTTCAGTACCCACCACTCGATACCCTTGATGGGAGTCCCCCAAGGAAATCGGTACGGTCCAGGCCACGTCGGCTAATTGCGCAATCTGCTGATAACTTTGCCAGCTAATATTATTGGTGGGATCGCCCATGCCAAATACCGAGTACAGCAACAAATTTAACTGGCCGGTGCGAGCACCAACGATTAAATCAGTATCCGATATGGTTTGAGTAAAACTGGTTTTAATTTGCTGCTGCAACCGCTCCACGCCTAACAACATCATTAGACTAATGGCGATAGACAATAATGTCAGGCTAAGTGTAAAACGCCGATTCAACAGACTTTTCGTGGCTAGAGTGACGATATTCATCGTACTTCTCCACTATTATCCAACACTAAAACCTGTTCAAATTCTTTTTGCAGTTCAGGATCGTGACTGACAAAAATCAGGGTGGACCCCATCTCCTCTACCAATGACAGCAACACTTGCATAAAACTGGCGCAATTTTGTTTATCCAATGCCGAGGTGGGCTCATCGGCAATAATAATCTCCGGGTTGTTATATAAGGCGCGGGCGATGGCGACTCGCTGTTGCTGACCGACACTGAGTTGCCCCACCGGTTGGGAAAATAACCCTTCTGGAATATTAAGCTGTCGCAAGGTGTCCCTGGTTTTTGCCAATAAGACGTCACTGTTTTGCTGATGACTGGCAAACACACCAGCGAGTTGCACGTTTTCCAATACATTTAAATAAGGCAATAAATTGAATTGTTGAAAGACATAACCGATATGTCTGGCTCGAAATTGATCACGTTTGGCAGATGACAACTGCGACATCGGTTGCCCTAATAAGCTAATCTCCCCTTGTTGCGCGATATTGATCCCTGCCAGTAATGACAAGAATGTGGATTTACCAGTGCCACTAGCCCCTTGCACGAACAAGCGGCGCCCCTGCTGCAACGTTAAATGTTCAATACTGATTAACGGTTTGGCTTGTTTGAGTTTACTGGCAGGCCAAGAAAATTCTAGCTGATCAATTTGCAGCGCATAGGCAGGAGACAAAATAGGCAATTCCTTAAAATAGTAAATAGTAACCTAATTAGGTGATCTAGACGATAGGCCTATATGACGCTACCGCGTCCCCCCAATATTAATTCCAGATTGGTTAATCACAACATAAATTGACGGGGCAAATAGTGTTTATCAATAACAATCTGTGTTTATAATAAATCTGACGCATTTCTAAGTAGCATTTTTATTAAAATAAGGTACGACATGGAAAAATCCGTTAGCACGCTATGGCTATTGGGTACTCTTTGTATTTTGTCGTTAAATCACGCATTCGCACAAGACGAAACAACGCTCAGATTTCTCACAGAACACAATCCTCCCGCTGAGTTTTTAAACGAAAAAGGTAGAGCCAGCGGTGTTACCGTAGAGTTAATCCATATTTTACAACAGCGCCTTAACGAGCCCGGTGAAATAAAAATATTACCCTGGGGCCGGGCCATGAAAATAGCCCGGGCAGAAACCGGAATAGCCTTATTCGAGACAGTACGCACCAAAGAACGGGAAAACTGGTTTAAATGGGTGGGGCCATTACAAAGTTATCATATATCGTTATATGGTTTAAAACGACGGATGCAAAACAAACCCTCCATTACAACAGCATCAGATCAATATGTAGCCTGTAGCTATCGCAATTCAGCCATTAATAAGGAAATCGAAAAACTGGGGTTTACACCAGGAAAAAACTTCATTCTCACCAGCAAAGTGGGTGACTGCTTGCAAATGGTATTATTAGGACGGGCCGATGTTACTCCCATCAGTGAAATGATGTTTGGTAAGTTTAAAATACAAGCACAACACGCAGAAGAAGAGCTTATTGCGGTTACCGTTTTAACCGAACGCCAACGTTACTTGGCTTTCTCACTTGACGTGGATGATAAACGTATTGCCCGTTGGCAAAACGCGTTAGAACAATCCTATCTGGATGGCACCATGCGCAGTCTTTACCAAGAGGTCTATCCTGAAACCATTATTCAACGGCTTGAACAGGTAGCCCAACATAAGCTCAATTAACCCTTCTTACTCGGAACCGCTTAATTTGTAATTTTTTAGTCTCCAATCACGGTATGCGGATGTCCCAGTCCGATAAAATCCATTTTTACCATAGCGTTATAGCCATCTTAAGTTTTCATTCTGGCAAGTTTATTAATTCAATTTTTTTGAACTAACAATACAAAATATTCCGATTTTTTGTTTTTATAAATCCACATATAGTTATATCAACAGCGAAAATGCTGAGTTGTTTAACTTAATATTTAATTTAAATAGTTTCACTTAATTTATCGAGGATTTTAAAAATGAACAAACAAGTATTGAATACACTACTCTCCACCGATGCCAGACTCGCTCCGTTGGTATTGCGAATTCCAGTTGGAGTAACTTTTATTGCCCATGGCGCACAAAAATTATTTGCAGCCTTCGGTGGTTATGGATTGGAGGGAACCGGTCAGTGGATGAGCTCAATCGGGCTAGAACCCGGATACCTGATGGCGTTACTTGCCGGAAGTGCTGAGTTTTTCGGTGGGATCCTGCTACTAATTGGATTACTTACCCGTCCAACCGCTCTGGTATTAGCCATTACCATGCTGGTAGCGATTTTCAGTGTGCATATCCAAAATGGTTTATTTATGGCGAACAACGGTTATGAGTTTGCTTTAGCATTACTGGCCGCCACACTGTCGTTGCTCTTTTCGGGTGCTGGTAAAGTCGCTGTGGATAACGTTATCACCAAAAAAATAGCGTAATCCATAGGTAAGTTAACAGGAGAAAATGATGATTGAAATAAGACCAGCAAGCGAACGCGGAAAAGTCAATTTTGGTTGGCTGGATAGCCGACATACCTTTTCCTTCGGTTCTTACTATGATCCTAAACACATGGGTTACTCGGCACTGCGTGTAATCAATGATGACACTGTGCTACCTAGTGAGGGGTTTGGTACCCATGGACACCGGGATATGGAAATTATCACCTTTGTCACTCAGGGGGTGATCGAACATAAGGATAGTATGGGTAATGTCCAGCGTTTACCTAAAGGCGAGTTTCAGCTGATGTCTGCCGGTACAGGGATCACTCATAGTGAATACAATGGCTCAGAGACTGACACACTTAAATTTCTGCAAATATGGATTGAGCCGGATACCACTGGCGGCATACCAGGATATCAGCAAAAAGACTTTGGCCAGACACAAGGTTTGACCACGGTTATTACCCCAACCGGTGACAATGGTACGCTTAAAATTAAACAGCAGGCGACGGTCAGCCAGTTGTATCTTAACCCAGGTACCCAGCAGACGTTGAGTATTGCCGATAACCGCAAGATTTATATCCATGTGGTGGACGGGCAAGCGCAGCTTGAAGGCCAAACGATTGACGCCGGTGACGGAGTCAAGATTGCGGAGCTAACGCAATTAGCCTTGCACAATAACAGCGAGCAAAGGCTAGTCGCGTTAGTGTTTGATTTGCCTTGATATAAACGTTTAAAGTGGGTTATTGCCCTAATGATTAGAGTTAACCGGTAATAACCCATTTTTATTGAAGGACTGAAGTCAACATGCGCCATGCCATTACTCTAGATGCCATTAGAGTACTAGAAATGATTCATCAAAAAGGCAGCTTTGCTGCCGCAGCAGAGGCATTATTTAAGGTCCCCTCCGCTATTACCTACACCATGCAAAAGCTGGAAGCCGACCTTGGTGTGGTAATATTTGATCGCAGTGCAAAACGTGCAGTGCTCACCCCGGCTGGCAAACTGGTACTGGAAGAAGGCAGCGCCTTATTACAGGCATCAAACCGTTTGGAAGAAAAAGTTCACCAACTGGAATCCGGCTGGGAAGCCTCATTAATCATCGCTAAAGACACCATTGTTCCTGATAAGCAATTATTCGATATTATCGGACGTTTTTGTGAACTGGATAAACAAGTTGAAATCACCGTTGTTGAAGAAGTCCTTGGTGGAGGTTGGGATGCCTTGCATACCAAACGTGCCGATATTGCTATTGGTTTAACCGGTGAACTTCCCAAGGGACAATTTAACGTCCATCCCATGGGAGAGGTAGAGTTTGTCTTTGCCGTTGCCAGCGATCATCCACTGGCCAACTTTATTGGATTAATTGAGCCCCAGCATATCAAGCAATATCCCGGTATTGTCGTGGCCGATAGCTCGCGAACCTTACCGGGTCGCTCGTCAGGGATTTTTGATAGTAAACAATCGATCCGGGTGGGCAGTATGCAAAGTAAAATTCAAGCCCAACTCCAAGGTGTGGGAGTCGGTTTTTTGCCTTTGCATATGATAAAAAACCACTTGGCCGAAGGTCAATTAATTGCTAAAGCCTGTACCATTCCTCGCCCCAACATTCCCGTTTATTTGGCCGCTGAGAAAAGTAAGCAAGGCAAGGCGTTGACCTGGTTTTGTCAACAATTGGCACAACAACCATGGTTTGTTTAAATCTAATAAAAAAGCGATTTACTCAGCCTGCTAATCCACTTAGCCGACTGGATAGATCAAGGATATAGCTTATGAATCTAAAATCGTCATCAACTCACAATGCCACCATATCCATTCAGCGATTGTTTAAAATCAGACTCAGTGCCATGACCCCACGGGATATGCAAGAGGATCATCGAGTAGCGACACCTCTGGAACTGTTATTTGACTTGGTCTCTGTTATTGCAATTGCTGCAGCTGCAGTCGGGTTACACCATGCGCTGGCCGAGGCTCATTATTTGCAGGGTATTGTACAATACTGCGCAGCCTTTTTTGCCATTTGGTGGGCGTGGATGAACTACACCTGGTTCGCTTCCGCTTATGATAACGATGACACGCTATTCAGATTACTCACCATTGTCATTATGGCCGGAGCATTAACCATGTCCGCTGGTATCCCGGACTTTTTTGCCTCCATGGATTTAGGGTTGATTGTAATTGGATACGTCATTATGCGACTGGCAATGGTTGTTATGTGGTTAAGAGCCTCAATCAACGATGCGGCACGACGTAAAACAACATTGAGTTATGCCATTGGAATCACGGTGGTACAGCTTTATTGGGTCGGTTTATATCTGGCACATTTTTCATCCTTTGGCTTGTTTTTTGGCGGTTTTGGATTAGGTATCATTCTGGAACTGTTGGTTCCCGCTTTAACTGAGCGCCATGGGACAACGCCCTGGCACCGTCATCACATCATCGAACGTTATGGCTTACTCAACATTATTGTACTGGGCGAGACCTTATTAGCGGGGTCTTTAGCCCTTAACCAACTCAATTCAAGTGAGTTTACTATGGCGTTTATCCAGCTCGCCATATCGTCATTGGTAATTGTTTTTTCCCTCTGGTGGCTATACTTTTCCAGAGAAGAACAGTTAAAACATAAACAATTAAAAATGGCGCTAATCTGGGGCTATGGACATCTGATCATCTATTTGGCGGGAGCCGCTGTTGGTGCCAGTTTTGCCTTACTGGTAGACATAATGGCCGGCCACACGTCCACACCGCTATGGGTAGGTCATTATGCTGTGGCTATTCCCATCGCCATTTATTTAGTCGGACTCTGGTTTGTCAGGGATCGCTACGTATTAAGCGCCAGTGCCAAATCAGTTTTACCGGTATTTGCCTTGTTTATTTTGTTGATACCGCTGGCAATGGATTTGCCAGGCATCGCCATATTGCTGATCTGTTGTGTGTATCTGCGCAGTCATCTGGTATGTAAAACGACAATACCAGGCGAACATTAACAGGTTAAATTGACAGGCCTATCAAGCGCTTGTTAATCAATTGGCTGGTAGAGGAATATATTCCTGCTCGTCATCAACAACTTTGGGAAAATGTCCCTCCTTCCAGTCCTGTTTTGCTTGGGTAATACGTTCTTTACGGCTGGAAATAAAATTCCACTCAATATAGCGTTTATTCATTTTTTCTCCACCGATCAAGGCAATCCTGGCCTCTTTTGTGGCTTCGATGGTTACCCCCTCTGCCGCAGACAAAATAACCATGGAAAATTCCGGGATCAGGCGATCTTTAATTTTTAGTTCGCCTTTAGCAACATATATGGCGCGCTCTTCACTGTTAGGTAATATTAATGTTTGTCCCGCTTGCAAATGAGCTTCTACATACAAAGTTTCGGCATAGGTGAGTACCGGTGACGTCACCCCGTAAGCCGACCCCATTAATACTCTAAGTGGCACACCATTAACTGTTGTGACCGGAATACTGTCTGCTGGATAGTGATAAAAAGCAGGATCGATTTCTTCATCTTTTTCGGGTAAGGCTAACCATAATTGCAGACCGTGCAATACATGATCAACCTGGTTTACTTCAGGACGTTCCCGCTCGGAATGGGTAATTCCCCGCCCTGCCACCATTAAATTAATATCTCCGGGGGTTATCGTGGCACAGTTACCAAGCGAATCCCGATGCAATATCTCGCCTTCAAATAAATACGTCACTGTGGCTAAATTGATATGTGGATGAGGTCGTACATTAATTCCCGAACCAGCCGGAAAGTGCGCAGGTCCCATATGGTCAAAGAAAATCCACGGCCCCACCATTTTACGCTCTTTAGTCGGTAACGTGCGGCGTACTGAAAACTCACCTAAGTCTTTAGCTCTTGGCTGAATAATAATATCAATCGCATCACAGCCTTGATCGAGGTCACAATCCAATTCGGTCTCAGATGTTGGTAGACTCATGATTTTTTGTTCCTTGTGACAGGCAATCAAACCAATTCAACCATATTGCCTTTGTTTTCCAGCCATTCTTTACGGTCGGGAGAACGTTTTTTGGACAATAACATGTCCATTAATTCCATCATATGCACACTGTCATCAATGGTTAACTGTACCAGACGCCGAGTATTAGGATCCATCGTGGTTTCACGCAATTGCAGAGGATTCATTTCGCCCAGACCTTTAAAACGCTGCACGTTAACTTTACCGCGTTTTTTCTCGGCTTCTATTCTGTCCAAAATTCCCTGCTTTTCACTTTCATCCAGTGCGTAATAAACTTCCTTACCTACGTCGATACGGAATAAAGGGGGCATGGCGACATACACATGACCTTGTTCCACCAACGTACGGAAATGGCGCACAAACAAGGCACAGAGTAAGGTCGCGATATGCAGACCATCAGAGTCGGCATCGGCCAGAATACAGATTTTACCGTAACGTAAGTCAGTCAAATCGGTGGAATCAGGATCAATACCCAATGCCACGGAAATATCGTGAATTTCCTGCGAAGCCAGCACTTGTGAGGAATCAACCTCCCAGCTGTTCAGGATTTTACCGCGCAGCGGCATAATGGCCTGAAAATCCCTATCACGGGCTTGTTTGGCCGAACCACCGGCCGAATCCCCTTCCACTAAAAATAATTCCGAGCGGCTGGTATCCTGAGTCGAGCAATCGGTTAACTTGCCGGGTAAAGCTGGGCCTTGAGTGACTTTCTTACGCGCCACCTTTTTGCTTTGACGCAAACGCTTTTGCGCATTGGCAATACACATTTCAGCCAATTGTTCAGCGACATCGGTGTGTTCGTTTAACCATAAACTAAAAGCGTCTTTCACCACACCAGAGACGAAGGCGGCCGCCTGACGGGATGACAAACGCTCTTTAGTTTGCCCGGCAAACTGCGGGTCCTGCATTTTAGTTGAGAGAATATAACAGCAGCGATCCCAAATATCTTCGGGACTGAGCTTAATACCCCGCGGTACCAAATTACGGAATTCACAAAATTCACGCATCGCTTCCAACAAGCCCTGACGCAACCCGTTAACATGGGTACCGCCTTGTACGGTGGGGATCAAGTTGACATAACTTTCGGTAACCATTTCGCCGCCTTCAGGCAGCCACATTACCGCCCAGTCAGCAGCTTCATTAGACGCATTGATGGCGCCCACAAAAGGTTCTTTTTCAGGTAAACAAACAAATTCCTGAACCGATTGATACAAATAATCTTTTAAGCCATCTTCAAAGTACCATTCCTGGGTACCGCCATTAACTTTGTCATCAAAACGAATACGTAAACCCGGACATAATACCGCTTTGGCACGTAACACATGGAGTAATTTAGCCACCGAAAATTTGGCCGAATCAAAATATTTGGGATCGGGCCAAAAGTGCACACGGGTACCGGTATTGCGCTTGCCACAGGTATCAATAATGGCCAATTCTTCGACTTTATCGCCATTTTCAAACGCGATTTGGTAAACATTGCCATCGCGACGGATTGTCACCTCAACCCGGGTCGATAACGCGTTAACCACCGAAATACCCACCCCGTGTAGACCACCGGAGAACTGATAGTTTTTATTTGAAAACTTACCGCCGGCATGTAATTTACACAGAATCAATTCCACCCCGGAGACGCCTTCTTCAGGATGTATATCCACCGGCATACCACGACCATCATCAATCACTTCAATCGATTGATCTGCATGCAAAATGACCTTAATGCTACTTGCATGACCGGCTAACGCTTCATCGACACTGTTGTCGATCACTTCCTGACTTAAGTGATTAGGCCGCGTGGTATCGGTATACATGCCGGGGCGGCGTTTGACTGGTTCTAAACCATTGAGGACTTCAATCGATTCAGCATTATATTGAGACATAGGTGCGCACTACTCTTATTTATTAGATGGAAAAATATTGGCCGTCGCCATCTTTCTTTTATCTTTTATATCACATTGTTTTTACGCCAAATCGGTGTTGGAAACAACCGGTGTGAACTAAAAAAACACCGGTTGCTGATCTAACCAGCAAAAAGCCGGATAGCCCCCACTATATTTCTGATTCGAGAAGGAACCGAGCTATCTCTGGCAAATGTTTGTCAAATCCCACAAAGCTATGATCACCGCCCTGCTCTATGGTCAATTTGCTGGACTGATATTTTTCAGCGGCCTGACGGTAATCCAGTGTTTCATCACCGGTTTGTAATAATGTCCATAAATTTTCCGGCCGTTTTAACAACTCACAGTCGGCGGTTTTAAGATCCTGCATATGCTGTGCATTTAAACGAAATATCTCGCCGGTATACGGCTGCACTAATTCTTCGTCCATATTTCGCAACAGTTCGTATGGTTTTACCGCTGGATTGATCATCACCGCTCGTCCGCCATACTTCTCGGCCAGATAAGTGACCAAATATCCGCCAAGCGAACTACCGATAAAGCCCAATTGCCAACCAGCGTATTGTTGCAGCAAGTTTTCCAGTTGTTCAATTGCCGCTTTGGGATAACAGGGTAACTGCGGTGTAGCGAGTCGAACAGCGGGATAATGCTGGGCAAAAAACTGACGGGTGGCTAAAGCTTTGATTGATTGAGGGGAACTCTGAAAACCGTGACAGTACAAAATAAAGTGTGGCATATTGTCGGCTACATCCTTGATTATCTTAATTTTATTAAATTGGTTACAACAGGCAGGAATTCAACATGGAATATAGATTTTATACCACCGATGTATTTACCCATAAACCCTTTAATGGGGCCAGAATTCCTGTTTTTCCACAAGCAGACGGACTCAGTGCTGAAAAAATGCAGCTGATTGCCAATGAAAATAATGCTTCTGATACGGTTTTTATCCTCAATGATGATGAAAAAAACAGTAAAAAAATACGTATCTTTAATGCGGCTAAAAAAGAACTTAAGCCAGCGACCCATACGTTAATTGCGGCTTCCAAGGTACTTACTTCCTTAAAAATGTTACCGCTAGATTCTCACACTCCGCTATTTTTCAAAAACGATCAAAACGTGTCGCAAGTCTATGTCACCAATGACAATGGCGAGCCAGGGTTAATCATTCAGTCTCAACAAACCCGCGCCCTGATTGATCACTTTGTACCAACACGGGAAGAGTTAGCGTCGATGTTGTCATTAATTCCTGCCGATATTGGTTTTGATCAACATCAACCGTTAATCGTGTCTTGTGATATTCCATACCTGATTGTTCCAATCAAATCCTACAATGCGGTGCGGGCGGCCAGATTTGATATGAACGCATGGAGTCATTCATCGGCACCGGCCTCCATTGCTCACGGAATTTTGCTGTTTTCAAATAATACCGATAACAACGAAGCCGATTTCCATGTTCGCCTAGTCGGACCGGATATTGCCAGCCACGAAGATCCCCCCGTCGCACCGGTAATGGCTCAATTTGCTAATTATCTATGTCAAAACCCGAATACCAAACGGGGGACTCATATTTTCTCGGTACAACGAGGAGCCAACGATCAACGCCAAAGTATGTTATCAATCGAAATGGATAATAAAGAAGATACTCAACTCACCATACGTATCGGTGGCTCAGCGGTAATCACCAGCGAATCCACCTTATTGGTATAGGTATAACAACAATAGAGTCAGGCAGGTAGTCGATAGACCTGCGACTCTATCGTCCCCTGATCAAAACAGCGTAATAGTCTAAATCCCGGTTGCTGGTGACTTAAACCAAATTCGGCATTATCTCCCCACTGCCAGCAAGTTGATGGACAGGCCCAAAAGTCACACTGCCGCAGCTGATGGTGTACATCTCGATGAATATGCCCATACACCACGGCTTTTATGGCGGGTAATGTTGCAATATGATCGACAAAAGTCTGGCGATTGGTCCACTGGTGTTTGTCCATCCAGCCATCCACGGCAATTGGATGATGATGCACTGCCACAATATGATGCTGTGCCGCGTGTTGATGAACCCGTTTAGTCAACAGTTCCAATTGCTGGGTTGAAACATAGCCTAACGTACCTTTGGCCTGACTGTTTAAACCATGCAATTTCCAGCTACCATATTCGGCCGGGGTTAAATCCAATAACTGTTCAGCCGGAAAAATACCTTGCATCAACGCTCGATCATCATGATTCCCGGCAATCATATGCACCGGCAAAGTACCGACTGTCGACAGCAGTTGCTGTAAATGTCGATAACTTTGCCGAGAATAATCACCACTAATATCGCCACTAATTAGCAGGACATCTGGCCGATGAGTGACCACCAGCTCCAATACCCGTTGCAATGAATGATAAGGGGCAATATCGGCGTAACCGGTTTTATCCTGCTCGGCAAATAAATGACAATCGGAGATCTGGGCGATTAATAATGGTGAGGACATCTACGGTTTTTAATATCGTGAATACGGTTAATTACGCTTTTGTAATGCGGTTCGACTGGCAATATGTTGCTGACAAAATGCTAACCATTCAGTTAAGAATAAATTAACCATTTCTTTTTCATTACGCTGGTGCATTTGCGGATTGGGGTAAGAATAACTGCCTTGAGCCGCGCTGACATGCTGGCTTTTCATCACCTCAGCCATCTTCACATCGTGATAAAGTCGTACCTGCATGCGTGGCTGAATATAATCCGGTAACCCCACATGGATCTGCTCCACTTCGATAGTTGTGGTGTACGGGCAACATTCGATAATTTTTACCGCATAGGAGACATCTTTGCCATTATCAAATCGATATTTAAGCGAATCATCATCACACTCGGGGATGAGTTTAATCAGACGTGCGTAATTAACATCACAAGTCGCCTGCAAGCGCGATAAATTAGGAACGTATTTTCCCCGTTTACGCGATTCAGACAATTTACTGTTAAGACCATTGTTCAATGAGTTTACCTTTATTTAGTGCCAACCACTGCAATGCAATAACCGTGGAGGCATTATCAATTTTACCTTGTTCCAATAATTCATACGCCGTGGATAATGGCACACGATGTACTAGTATATCTTCATTTTCTTCATCCAGCCCGTGGATCCCACCAGCATATTGCGCATCCACTTCGGCAATATAAATATGCAAACGTTCCGTAGTACCGCCAGGACTGGATAAATAACTTAACGCTTTATGTATGCGCCCCAGTTCAAGCCCGGCTTCTTCTTGTGCTTCTCGGCGACACACATCCAAGGCTTCTTCGCCCGGCTCAATCATACCGGCAATACATTCCAGCAACCACGGACTATTGTCGCTTTGCATGGCGCCAATACGTAACTGTTCAATTAAAATTAACTCATTACGCTTAACGTCATAAGGCAATACGGCCACCGCATCACTACGTTGATATATTTCGCGGGCGACTTCATTACTCCAACCACCGGCAAATAAACGATGTTTAAAGCGATATTCATCTAATTTAAAGAAGCCCTGATACACCGACCGTTTGCCGATTAATTCAATGTCTTGATGGTTAAAATTAAACATTATCGGTTTTACGTCTGACAAAATAACTCCCCAATGAGCAGATAATTAACCTAAAGATAAACGCTAATAGCTTACATTGTTTTGACTCAAATAGTATTATCAACCCGCAACTAGGATTGGGAATGATTGATATGCTAGGTAATTTATTAACCAACATATCCTGTTACACTTAGATACGCTGTGTTACGACAAACTACTTACACTTAGCGGTTGATTTTCATAGACTTTAACCGCATATAAAACCAAACTCTAGAAATTGCACTAGCCGCAAAAAATGAAAAACAAAGGAACACACATGAAAAAAACCATACTGTCAGTGCTGGTGGGCTTTAGCGTGGCCTCCCAAGCTTTTGCAGATGACCTCTACCAGGTATATCAGCAAGCATTACAAAATGATCCAGCAACACTCAAAGCTCAAGCCAGTAAAGATGCTGCCTTCAAATCAATTGATGTTAGCCGTGCCAGTCTGTTACCACAGATTTCTCTAGGTTTATCGGCTAGTCGCTCTGATGGTGACGCCAATAGCCGAGCTAATGGTGCCACTTTAAACCTGAATCAGTCACTTTATAATGCCGCCAATTATGCTCGGCTAGATCGTTCCGAGCTAGTTGCTAGCCAAGCCGATGCCTATTTTGCTGTGGCAAAGCAAGATTTAATTGTGCGCACCGTTAGCAATTATTTCAGCGTTTTACAAGCACAAGACGATTTGGAATTTGCCCAAGCTGAAAAACGCGCCATTGAGCGTCAGTTAGAGCAAACTTCACAGCGTTTTGCGGTGGGCTTAACCGCCAAAACCGACGTACACGAAGCTCAAGCGTTATTTGATAACGCGGTCGCATCAGAAATTAGCGCTCGTAATGCAGTTGAAATTCAACTCGAAGGATTGCGTGAAATTACCGGTGCATACCATCGCGACTTGCTGGTACTTGATACTCAGCGCTTCAGTGCCGGTGATCCCGCCCCGACTAATGTTCAAGACTGGTTAAGTCTGGCTGACAACAACAATACCCAGTTACTAGCCGCCAATATTGCAGTGGATATCGCCAAAGAAGATATTGATTTGGCTAAAACCGGTCACTACCCAGATCTAAGCCTGACAGCACGTGCCAGTTCAACTAAAAACGTTAACAATAATACCAACCTTCAGTTGAACGACATTAATTCCAATAACCGATATAACTCAACGTATATTGGCCTTAATCTAAATATCCCCATTTATGCCGGTGGTGGTACCGAAGCCGCGGTCGATGTTGCTCGTGAAAACTTTATTGCCGATAGTCAGGAGCGTGAACGTATTCACCGCACCGTGGTACGTAATGTGCGTTCCAACTTTTATGATGTCACCGCCTCTATTTCGCGCATCAAAGCTCTGCAACAAGCCGTACTGTCTGCAGAAAGCGCATTAAGCGCCACAGAAGCAGGATTTGATGTCGGTACTCGTACCATTGTTGATGTATTAAACAGTACTCGTAACCTGTACGATGCCAAACGTAATCTGGCCCGTGCCCGTTACGGTTATATTATCAGTAACATCAGTCTGAAATTAGCCGCAGGTACGCTAAGCGAACAAGATGTCATGGATATTAACCGTGGCTTGACTGAAGCAACTCAGGCAAGCAGCAAAAGCTAATAATCGGATTCGTTTTTAGCAAAATAAAATGCCGTTCAAATGAACGGCATTTTTTTATTTGAGGGATAGAGCTTCGAGCCACGAGCTAAACTCTGGTTCCCCGCCTTCGCGGGGATGACCAAACTGACTGGCTAAAAACCATCCTCACGCGCAGCCTCTAAGTGCGCAAAGAGAAAACCATATTGACCACAGAGACACGGAGTTCACAGAGAAATACATTTAATCAGCAACGTGACAGGCAGGGACATAGAAAAATGTTCGTGACTAAAGTCACTTAGTATGGCTCAGGATCAACAGGATTTTGGTTTTAGCTCGTCGCTCGATGCTCGCCACTCGTTGCTGTTATTTATCCCGCATCAATTCGGTTAAACGTTGTTGTAGCTCTTGTCCCTGAACCCGACCATTATGCAGCCAAACTTGCACACCATGTGCTGCCACTCGACTGGATAAGCTATCCTGCACCCGCAGCGTATTGCCACTTAAAGCCTCCTGCCATTCTCCCGATTGCATATAATCGCTAACATTGTATTCCATTGGCTGATCCGATTTATTTAGTAATACCAATGCGGTTTGGGCAATCTCACCGGTTTGCAGTACGCGATAAAATATCGCTTGTTGACCTTGCAGCTTAACATTCAACTGTAGTCCTCGTTGCAACGCCGGTATCGCTTGACGCACTTTGGCTATGGCGGCCAAATGTTGATGGATAGGATGTTGCCGGGACATTTGAATTCCCGCTTGGCCAAAATAATTGCGATTACCTTCATGTTCACTGGTACCGCGCATAAATCCCATCTCCGAACCCTGATAAACAACTGGAATACCACGGCTGGTAAATAACCAGTTATGTGCGTCGATAAAACCATCGTCACTGGCATTCATTCTGGCCATATCGTGGTTATCGTAAAAGGTGGTCAGATCATAAGGATTAGCATACGGACCACCGGTTAAATGCAAATAACCGAGCAAATCGGCATAGTCACTATCAGGATCGGAAAAAACCTTGACCATGGCTTGTTGGCCAGGGAAATCCAGTACACTGATCCCGCCATTTTTAGCCAATGTATGTTCAGCAATATGCTCGGCATTGTAATCAAAGGCCTCACCAAACATAAAAAAGCCCGGATGTTTGGCTCTGATTTTATCGCTAAAGGCTTTCCAGAAATCATGGGGAACATGTTTAATGGTATCGATACGAAAGGCATCAGCGCCTTGGTCGATCCAGTATAAATAAGCGTTTATCAGATAATTCCGCACTTGCGGATTGCGATCATCCAAATTGGATAACTGGGCTAAATCGGGCGTATGACGAAAAAATTGATGTAACGGATTGGTACTATCGAGCTGCTCCGGTAGCACGTTTTGATGGTCAGCGACTAATTGCCATTGTTGATCGTAAATTTCCCCATACTTGGGTTGATCCTTTGGCATCGTAAAGGAGGGGGAACCATGATTAGCAACAATATCCAATACGGTTTTTAACCCATACTGCTGCCGCAAGGTCTGAGTCATTTGTTTAAAACTCAGGTTTTTAGACGGCCAGTGTTCATCTACCTGCCAGAAATTATCCGCCCAATAGCCGTGATAACCCGTTTTGCCGCCATCTCTAAACTTGCCGCCAAACTCTATCGGTTTATCCCCCGTAAACGCCTCATCGGGGTTATCTACAATCGGCGAGATCCAAACTGCGGTAAAGCCCATATCCCGAATATAATCGGCATTGTTGACAATCCCCTGAAAGTCCCCGCCCATATAACCCACATTGGCAGTGCGACCATCCGGCCCTGTTAATTCAAGGTTAAAGGTCGGGTGCGCACCGCCTTGTTCGGGTTGGTTATTAGTCGGATCACCATCCACAAACCGATCGGTCATCACAAAATATATCGCTTCTGCCGCAAATGGCTCGTGGGTGCCTATATAATCTGTCGTGGCTTGTTTAGCGCTAGTGAGTTCACTCTTCCCCGCACAACTCAATACCAATAATGGGCTTAACAATAGTAGAATGGATTTTATATATTTATGACTTTTCATTATTGATTATTCCTGCAGTTGTACATCTGATCTTGCGTCAATTCGCAAGGTCATACCGCCGGCAATTAACATGCTGAAACCGCCAACGACTAGGGCGTAAATAGGTTGGCTATCAAATAATTTGGTCACCACAAAACCGAGAATACTGGCAGCCAGAATTTGCGGTAGGACAATAAAGTAATTAAATATGCCCATAAATAACCCCATTTTAGCGCTGGGCAGTGCGTTAGACAGGATCGCATAGGGCACGCCAAGAATTGAAGCCCACGCAAAACCGACGCCGACCATAGACAAAATCAACCATTGAGGATCATCTATATACAAGAAAGAAATAAAGCCAAAGCCGCCCAGAAATAAATTAATCATATGGGCAATACGCAAGTTAAACAGTTTTACCACCAGCGGAATCACCATCGCGGCAAAAATAGTGGTCCCGTTATACACCGAACTTAATACTCCAGCCCAATCTGCACCTTGGTTATACAGCACAGAAGTCGGATCGGTACTGCCAAAGTGATGGGAGGTTATGGCGGCAGTTAAATAGGTCCACATCGCAAAAAACGGGAACCATGAGAAAAACTGAACCACGGCCAATTGTTTCATGGTTTCTGGCATGGCAAATAAATCATTCATCACCGAGGAAAATCCGTTGCTAGCCGCGTTTTTTCTATCCAAATATCCTGCCACTAACTGACACAAACCAAATACCGCAACGCCACCGGTAAGAATAAACAAGCCCTTATCCAGTATGGCAAGATTGCTATAAACTAACGCGGTGAGTATAAAGCCGATAAGCAACCATATCAGGCCGCTTTTGGTATACTTTTCAGAGGAGCGTTTTACCACTCTAACAGCATCCTGATGGGATAATTCCTGCTCGCTAGTGTCAAACGCTTGTAACTGCTCCGGCGAATATTCTTTAGTAGTGTAGACTGTCCATAACACCGCCAACAACAACACCACACCACCGGCATAGAAAGCAAATTTCACTGACTCCGGTATCTCCCCCGCCGCGGCGGTATTACTGATTTCAAACCAGTTAGTCATCATCCAAGGCAATGATGAGGCGACGACTGCGCCGACCCCGATGAAAAATGTTTGCATGGAATAACCTAATGCCCGTTGTTGCTTGGGCAACATATCACCGACAAAAGCCCGAGTAGGCTCCATACACACATTGATAGTGGCATCCATAATCCACAACATCCCTGCAGCAAACCATAATGCTGGTGAATTAGGCATGAC
Organism: Neptunicella sp.; assembly: GCF_048268085.1. Classification (NCBI taxonomy): domain Bacteria; kingdom Pseudomonadati; phylum Pseudomonadota; class Gammaproteobacteria; order Alteromonadales; family Alteromonadaceae; genus Neptunicella; species Neptunicella sp. The sequence goes on from NZ_JBLWWF010000010.1 coordinate 67,501, forward strand.
AAATAACGCTATACTCGCGGTAATCGCACCTAATAGAAAATAGGGGCGGCGACGACCTAAACGATTCCAGGTATTGTCGCTGAAATATCCCACTATCGGCTGCACAATCAAGCCCGTAATTGGTGCTGCCACAAACAAAATCGCCATATTGCTATAGTCAGCACCCAGGGTTTCGAAAATCCGTCCCACATTGGCATTTTGCAAGGCAAATCCAAACTGGATCCCCAAAAAGCCAAAACACATATTCCAGATTTGCCAGAAACTCAGTTCCGGTTTGTTTTTTTGCATCGTGTCATTCTCTTTAGGTCATCGAGGCGATTTTAATCGATGATTTTGTTATAGGTTTGTTAAGCAACCGATACTAACCAATGACGCCAAGGGTCACGAGTAAAATAAAAAAATTACATACGTATTCAATCAATTTTTGCCTAATTTTTTATAAATGCGCTGTTGTTACATTGGTCTTATCAGCTGTTACATTACTGATATTGCCTAGTTAAACATTTGATTTACTTATATTATTTATAATGATAAACAATCAACTAAACGGAACATTCTAATGCAGCGAATACTACTCAGCCTATTAATCATCATGGTGCTGCCCACTAACGCAGCACAATTAAAATTAAATGATAAAGGTTATTTGGAAATGCCCGGCCTCAATGTGACCTCCTTTGCCGATATTTATCCAGATGGACATCAAACTGGCGTCACCATTATTCAACACGGTGAACGAGTTGCCGCCAATGGTGACCTGCGCCTTGAAACTTCACCCGGTCAATGGTCTCCCGTGCCCGTAGGCGGTAAGCAAACGCTGGACAAAGCACATAATCGTATTACTCAAACGCTGTCCTATCCCGACCCGTCTAAAGACCGTACCGGCTTTAATCCGATTATTTATCCTGACCTGAAGTTCAGTTATCAGGTCAATGTCGAAGCATTAAACAATAACCGTTTTAAAATCAGCGTAGATTTAGACCAACCGCTACCCAAGGAGTGGATCGGTAAAGTCGGGTTTAATTTTGAGCTTTTTCCGGGTTTGTTATTTGGTAAATCCTGGTTGATGGATGACCAAACGGGCATATTCCCACATCAGCCCAATGGCCCATTTATTGAGCAAGATGGCGAAGTGTTAGCCGCCCCGCTTGGGAGTGGCAATAAGCTGGTTGTGGCCCCCGAATCAGACCGTCAACGCATAAGTATTGAGGCCAAAAATAACACGCTTACCTTATGGGATGGACGAACCAATCACAACAACGGCTGGTTTATTGTCCGCTCACTGGTGCCGGCTGGCGCAACTAAAAACGCCATCGAATGGATTGTCACCCCCCACGTGATCAAAGACTGGCAATATCAACCGGTGATTCAGGTATCGCAAATAGGTTATCACCCCGATCAGCAAAAAGTTGCCATTATCGAACAGGATGGCAGCGACAAGAGCACATCAGATATGACGCTGTATAAACTAACCGAAAGCGGTCAACAAAAAGTCTACACAGCGGCCACGAAAGCGTGGGGGAAATTTTTGCGCTATCAATATGCCAGTTTCGATTTTTCCGCTATTCGCGAGCCGGGTATGTATCAACTGGAATACCGTGGTCAAAAAAGCCATCCCTTCAGTATTTCCAGCGATATATATAGCCGCCACACCTGGCAGCCCACCCTGGAGTATTTTTTACCGGTACAAATGTGCCATATGCGCGTAAACGAAAAATATCGGGTCTGGCATGATCACTGTCACCATGATGACGCGTTAATGGCACCGACAGACCTCAATCATTTCGACGGTTATATTTCCGGTACTTCCACCTTAACGGATTTCACTCCCGGTGAACGGGTGCCACAGTTGAATAAAGGTGGCTGGCACGATGCTGGTGATTACGATCTGCGGGTTGAATCACAAATTGGCACCGTCTGGTTACTCAGTATGATGGTGGAAGAATTTGGCCTTGATTATGACGCCACCCTGATTGATCAGGATAAAGAGCTGGTTGAAATTCATCATCCCGATGGTAAATCCGATGCCCTGCAACAGATTGAACATGGTTTGCTTACGGTGTTAGGCGGCTACCGCTCGATGGGACGTTTATATCGGGGCATTATTGTTCCCACCGTGCGTCAATACGTCATGTTGGGTGATGCCGGTAGTCAAACTGACGGTTTATATCAGGATAACAACTTGTCCTCTGATCAAGTCAAGGGTGTTCACTCCGGTAAACAGGATGACCGGTGGGTCTTTACGGAACAAAATCCGGGTCGTGAATTGTATGTGGCGGGTGGATTAGCTGCCGCTTCTCGGGTATTAGTGGACTATAACCCTGATCTTGCTAAAGAATCTCTTGAGGCCGCTAAAGCCATATACCAGGCCGCCATCGACAACAAAGATAAATTCAAACCACAGCATCGCAACTCCCAAGTGTTTGCCTTAACCGAACTCTTGCTTAGCACGGGTAACAACCATTACCGGTCACAACTATTTGCCTTACAGGACTATATCGTTGAGCATATTGCCGATACCGGCTGGGCAATTGGCCATATCCTAGCCACCATTGATAACAGTCAATTCAAACAAGCCGTGACGGCCGCTGTGGATACTTATCAACAACAACTGCGCAAAGAAGCTGAAGATTCGCCCTTTGGCGTGCCATACAAACCCAATATTTGGGGAGCGGGCTGGACGATACAGCAATTTGGTGTACACCAGTATTTCTTTAACAAGGGTTGGCCAGCACTGACCGGCAGTGATTTTTACTTAAACGCGCTGAATTTTGTTTTGGGCGTCCACCCGGGTAATAACAGCCAATCCTTCGCTTCTGGGGTAGGATCCGAATCGGCGCTAGTGGCCTATGGTGTTAATCGGGCTGATTGGTCACATATTCCCGGCGGCGTAATTTCAGGAACAGCGCTCATTCGTCCGGATTTGCCGGAACTAAAAATCTGGCCATTCTTCTGGCAGCAGACTGAATATGTGATGGGAGGCGGTGCCACCAACTATATGTTTTTAGCCATGGCCGCCGAACAGCGTTTTAAAGCGGCAAAATAATACGTCCTGAATAAAAGGGCTGATACTTCAGCCCTTTTTTCAACACCTAAAATTAATCAACATCACTCGTAATGCAATGCTTCTATCGGGTTCAGTTTGGAGGCTTTAATCGCCGGTAACATACCAAACACGATACCGATAAAACTGCAGAACCCCATCCCTAACAGCGCCCATTCGTAGGGAATATTGGCCTGAAAATTGGTCATTGCTGACATGATATTGCCCAAACTGAAGCCAAGAAAGATGCCAATAATGCCACCGACATTACACAGCACGACGGCCTCAAATAAAAATTGCACCAGAATATTGCTGCGTTTAGCACCTAATGACTTGCGAATACCAATCTCTTTGGTTCGCTCGGTGACCGATACCAGCATGATATTCATAATACCAATACCAGCCACAATTAAGGCAATCGCCCCCATCACAAATGCGCCGATTTTGACCGGTTTGGTCGACTCGTTAAATTGATCAATTTGACTCAAACTGGTGAAGTAATAAAAGTTATCCGGTTCATTGTGTTTGACGTTACGAATACGACGGATAAGCGCACGTACTTCTTCAATAGCATCCGGCAGCAACTCAGGTGTTTTGGAATGAATCGTCACATTGGCTGAACGGGGAAAGCCGTTATCGAAAAACATGCCGTAGATATTGGTATAAGTATCACTGGGCATCAGCGCCAGCGTTTCATAAGGACCACCAAAAGCGGACTCTTTTTTCTCGAACACTCCTATAACTTCAAATTTGCGTCCATCCACCCGAATGGTTTTGCCAATCGGATCGGTAAAGGGAAACAGTTCCTCGGCCAGTGTATTGCCAATCACCACCACTTTGGCGGCCGTCAGCATATCCATTCGTGAAATATTGCGGCCATTGGCGATAAAGTGAGTATTATTCTCGGCATACTCTGGTGAGCCACCACATAACGACACAATAGGCTCTGTGGTATATCCATTATAACTGGCGGTTTTACCACCATCCCAAAACTCGGTACCGACTAAATCTACCGACTGCACGTTGTCGCGAATGGCCTGTGCTTCTTCCAGCGTCACCGGTGGCCACTTCATCGCTTCACGGCGCTGCTCATCACTGCTAAATCCGTTCGGCCACTTTTGGATCTGAAAGGTCTGGGTGCCAAGAACCGTCATTTCCCGCTCCATAGTGCCCTGAATAACCGAAATTGCGGTCATGACACCGATGATGGACGCCACGCCAAGAATAATACCGAACAGGGTTAATCCAGAACGCAACTTATTACTGCGTATCGCGCCTAGTGACATAACAAAGGTATCTAATAATCTCATTTTTTATCTCACTATTCGTATCTGAGCGCTTCAATGGGATCGAGTTTGGCACCGCGATAAGCCGGTACAAAACCGGAAATCACCCCAACCAAGACTGAAACCACCAGAGCAATGATGATAATGCCCAATGACAAACTGGCAGGCATTAAGGTTTGATTTAGTAACTCGGTAATCAGCGCGGCTATCGTTAGCCCAACGATACCGCCAAATAAACAAATCACCGCGGCTTCAAACAAAAACTGCATTAAAATACTGCGTTGCCGGGCACCAATGGCTTTGCGAATACCAATCTCCTTGGTGCGCTCGGTGACTGAGACAAACATGATATTCATCACGCCCACCCCGCCAACAAACAATGAAATGCCGGTAATGGCTAAGCCCACCAAGACCACCACACCCATAATCGAATTATAGGCATCGAGTAAGCTATCCAGTTTATTAATGGAAAAATCATCTTTTTCGATAGGCTTTAAACCACGAATTTTGCGCATTTCGCCAATTACTTCATATTCAAAGTCTTCCATCACATCCGGTGAGGGTGCTTTGATGGCAATATCCACGTTGGAACGCCCACCGCTGTTACCAAAAACTTTACTGTAAGTGGTAATGGGAATAAAAATCTGACGATCATAATTAGGACCACCAAAAATGCTGCCCCCCTGCGTTTCCATCACACCAATAATGGTAAATTTATGCATGCCTATTTTGAACTTGCGCCCAACGGGATCAAAATCGCCAAATAATCCTTCGGCAATTTCAGAACCAATCACCGCGACATGCTTCTTATATTCAACATCAAAAGGCATTAAAAACCGGCCTTTCTCCGGCACCATATTAGACACAATAACTTGTTTGTCGGTGGTACCAATAACCCGAGAATTGTCGATGACTTTTGTTTCATACTTCACCGCTTGATTGCGGCCCATACTGGGATTGACCACCGCCCGACCGCGTAATCGTCGCTCCAGACTATCGACTTCATTCATGGTAATGGCCGGACGATTGCGATATTGAAAATTAGGCCCATTCTGGATCCAGGGGCGCTGGGAAACATACAGCACATCGGAGCCCACCGAGGCAAAAGACTCACGGAAAGAAATCTGCAAACCATTGGCTGCTGTCATTGTCGTAATCACCGCCACAATACCAATAATGATGCCTAACGCGGTGAGTCCACCGCGCGCTTTATTGGCTTGCAGCGCTGCCAGCGCTATCTTGAATGATTCACTGATATCGAGTGTTAATTTCATTCATTTTTCTCACTTGTTATCTGAGCGGGCCGGTTAACTCGCGGCACTATTTAACGACTTCTGCGACTGTAATTTGTCACTTTCAATAAGGCCGTCTTTGAGTCTCACTACCCGTTTCGCATTCTCGGCAATATCATCTTCGTGCGTGACCAATACAATGGTATGGCCTTTTTCATTTAACTGATTCATCAACTTCATGATCTCGTCACCGGTTTCTGTATCCAGATTACCGGTCGGTTCATCGGCCAAAATAATAGAAGGATTGCAGACCAATGCCCTGGCAATAGCCACCCGTTGACGCTGACCACCAGATAACTCATTGGGTTTATGTTCTTTACGGGATAATAACCCCACCGATTCAATAGCTTGTTCCGCTATTTTACGACGTTCAGCTTTGCCCACCCCTTTATAGATAAGCGGTAATTCCACATTACTGAACACACTAACCCGCGGCACCAGATTGAAGGTTTGGAATACAAAGCCGATTTTTTGATTACGAATAGCCGCGAGCTGATCTTCCCCCATTTCCCCCACCGATTCGCCTTCCAATAAATAGCTACCGGCAGTGGGGACATCTAAACAGCCAATCATATTCATTAAAGTGGATTTACCCGAACCGGATGGTCCCATGATGGCAACGTATTCACCTTGTTCGATTTGCAACGATACACCTTTAAGCGCACTGACCTGCTGATCACCCATTTGATAGGTTTTCACCACATCACGAATTTGTAATATGGCGCTGGATCCTGTAACCGCCACCATATTAGTTGCCTTCCGATTGGTCATTAGCCTTAATATGCACCAAACCACCATTGGTCAATTCTCGCGAAATAGCGCGATAACTACCGGTAACGACTTGGTCGCCTTCTTTTACACCGTCAACGATTTCGATTAAGGCGTCACTCTGAATACCGGTTTTAACCTGTTTGGCTACCGATTTACCGTCTTCAATAACAAATACCACTTCGACAAAACCGTCTTTACCGGCAGTAAAGTTCTGTCCTTCCGCTTTAAGCTGATCAGCCGTTCTTACCGTGACACTTTGAATCGGCACACTTATCGCCTGTTCACGGGTATCAGTGACAATATCAGCACTGGCGGTCATGCCGGGACGTAATTTAGAAACATCTCCTGTTAAGGCGACGGTGACTTCGAATTCGGTTTTCTGATTAGTGGTGCCGGCAGGAATATCCACCGCACTGCTGGCAATTTCGGACACTTTTCCAGATAGTTTTTCACCTAATAGTGCATCGACTTCAATATCTGAATGCTGACCTAGTTGAATAGCAATAATGTCATTTTCATCCACTTTAACCAGCGCTTCCATTTCATTCAGATTGGCGATAATCATGATCACATCTTCCTGGAATTGTGAACCAATGGCGATTTCCCCCTGCTCTTTATTCAGCTTACTGACCGTACCTGACATTGGGGCATAAATAGTGGTTTTAGATAATGCATCGCGAGCTTGTTTTAACTGACCTTTGCTCTGTTCTACTTGATCCAGTGCGGATTCGTAGCGCGCCACTTCAACTTGATAGAGTGCCTGAGCACTATCCAGTGCAGATTGAGATTCCAACTTTTGCGCTACCAGCTCTTGAGCACGGCGAAAAACTTTTTCTGCCTGATCGCGGTTTTCTTTAACCAGCTTTGCCTGCGCCTGTGCAGAACGGACTGTGGCTTCTTCACTTTCAACACTGGCCAAGTACCGCTCACGATCCAGTTCCACTAGCAACTCACCTTTTTCCACCCAGTCCCCTTCTTTTACTTCCATGCGGGTGATCTTGGCACTGACATCGGCACTGATATTAATTTGTGTTTTAGGCTGAATTTTACCGGTACCATTAACCTTTTGTACGATTTGAGCCAGTTTAACCGGCTCGACTTCCACTTCGATGCCCTTGTCTTCCTTTTTGCCGGCTAAAGTCAAATACACTCCAGCGGCGATGATCACAACAACTATCCCTGTGATAATTTTTGTTTTTGTTTGCATATTTATATCCGTCGTTATGTTTTTAATTAATTGTAAATCAATAGTTGATTTATCTAGCATAAGCATGGATAGGAATAAATGGAAAAACTCTATGGTAAGTAAGCGTGTACAAACGTAACAAAATCTGTCGATCCCTGAATTACCCCATCTCGTCACACAACGCTTTACAGCAAATAATTTTATTAATCATGGCTTTTACGTTTAAAAACGGTCTGCAATCAGTGATGCAAATATTCCATTGAAGCAAAAAAAACAGCGGACTGGCCGCTGTTTTTATGGGTAATCTATAATCGTTATTGCTGCTTTAAATATTGGTTAAAGGCAGGCTGGTTTTTATCCTTCAATTCAACACACTGTTGTGATCGTTGCATGGCTACTTCGTAACTTCTGGCCATACCGTCAAACTGCTGCATGCGATCTTTATAAAACGTTTTAGCCGAATCAATATCCTGCTGATTACAGGTACTGCCGGTATATTCAGGCAAATGACCAACATGATATGCAGGCATTTTTTGAGTTAGCTCGGTAAAGTGTTTTTCCATCCATTGATAAAACAAATCTTTATTGTCCTGAATTGCCGCCCCACGATACAAACTGGCAATAACATTGGCTGGTGTGACATAAGATTGCAGTGAAAAATCCAGATAACGCTGTAACAACTTATCCTGTTTGAAAGCAAATCCACGATTGATGGTACTGCGCACTCGTGCATCTGTATGAGCAATATAAGCCTGTTCAAACTTGTTATACCACTGTGCATCGCCATGACGGGCAACCATTGTCATAGCTCGACTGGCAATACTGTTGGGGACAGAATGAGGATCGGCCAGGTAACTTTTGGTCAGTTTGGTGCTGATGTCCAGCACTTGTTGATTATCGGTATTACTGGTGAGTAGTCCCAAAATGGTATAACGCAGTTTAACCAGCTCATCCGATTCACCAGCTTGTTCAGTAGTACCTAATTTATTGAACCAAGGCATCGCCATTTTTTCAATATAGGTGGCGTAAAGGTGACGATTTGAGTCATCAACCAGATAATCCAGTTTATCAATGGCACTGAAAACAGCCGCAACGACCATAGGCTCTTTAGCATTTGCCAGTACCGTCAATGCTTTAAAATATTCAACCAGGGAAATCTGGTTAGCCGAGAATAATGCGCCAACATTATAGACCAGGCTTTTCTTTTCCTTGCCACTCAGAACATCAATATCCTTCAGTAATGCATCAAGCTGTTTGACCGATGTTTTCCAGCGGAAGTAACCCAACGCACCGCTATCAGGGAAGATCCATTCGGCTTCGCTAATTTTACTAATTACATCTTGCTGATCAGTTAACGTGAAGGTCGTGTTTTTTACCTGTCCATTTTGCTTATATTTGATTGACAGAGGAATTTGCCATACCTGATTCTTGTTACCTTCATCTGTCAGTAAATAACGTTGCTGAGTCACTTTGCCATTCTCATCAAAGCTCAGTAAAGCATAACCAGGTTGTTCAATGTAGGTTTTCATCATGGCCGGCAAATCAATATCACTAACGGTCGCCAGTGCGTGCCACAAGTCATTCGCTTCGGCATTTTTCCAGCTACGCTGTTTAATATATTTCTGAATACCTTGCTGAAATGCTTGCTCTCCAATTAATGATTCAATCATTAATAAAATCGATTCGCCCTTACTGTAATTTAGGCCTAATCCATCCATCACATCAGCGGCACTGCGAACCTGTTTTTTAATTGGACGAGTAGTAGGACTCGCATCCGCAGGGAATGCCCCTTCCTGAACCAAGTCATTCTTGGTATTTAATTCCGGGTAAAGGTTGACCATCACTTTACCGGCCATCCAGGAAGCAAATGCCTCGTTTAGCCACAAGTCATCCCACCAGGCCATAGTCACCAAATTGCCATACCACATATGCGCCAATTCATGGGCAACAACACTTAATGGTCCAGCTTTATCGGTTAAACTTGGTTGGTCATCTAACAACAGGTAACTGGAACGGAAGGTAATTAAACCGGCATTTTCCATTGCCCCGTGGGTAAAATTAGGTACTGCAATAAAATCAATTTTTTCAAAGGGATAATCCATTCCAAAATAGGACTCCAACGCCTTAACAATCTCGGCGGTGTGCTTGGCAATGAACTTCGTTTTACCCGCTTGCCCTTTCGCTGTGTAGATATGACCTGGAACGGACAGGCCCTCGATGGGGGCTGAATCAAATTCACCAATAGCATAAGCAACAATATAGCTTGGCATAGGCTTGGTTTTATTGAATACCACGGTCTGCCAGCCATTTTTAACTGTACGTTTGGCAACTTGGGTATTCGACAACACGGTGTTTTTTTCCGGGCTGCTGATGGTCAGCTGGAACGGAATTTTAAAACTTGGTTCATCAAAGGACGGAAAAGCGCGTCTGGCATGCATGTCTTCAAACTGGGTATAAATATAATTTTTATCTTCGAATTGCGCCAAATACATTCCGTCAGAACTGGTATTAACTTTGCCGCTAAACGCAATTTGTAACTGGTACTTTCCCGCAGGAATAGTGCTAGCACTTGTCGCCCAATTAATATTGTAATCACCCTGAGTCACGGACAAAGGGGTATGCTTATCACCCTGCACCAACTCAATTTTATCTATCGACAAATCAATCTGGTAAAAACCAATTTTATCGGTGGGGCTGGTCACATTAATATCAATAACGGTGTTACCGCTGTAATCCAATTGATCGGGATCCACCTTCAAGCTGACTTGTTGAAACTCAGGTTTGATATTAACCGGTAAACGATACTCGGTTTGGGCAGCAGCACTTATTGAATAAAATAGTGTACTGACCATCAATATGTATAGATGGGGTATTAAACGTTTAATCATAAAAAATCCCTAAACTCTGTAAACGATGAGGCGTACTACAGAAAAAATGTTAAAAGCCCAAATCCAGTCAGGAATATGGGGTTAGCCACTCTGTACTTGTGCAGAATGGTTTGAGAGTTTGTATGGCAGGTTGGGTAGGTAAAACCGGACTATAAACTGGGATACAACAACCTCTTAACTCACTACTTGATCCCTCCCTATGGTGCGAAGACGATCAATCATTAAGCGTTGAGTTTATCAATTCAAGACGTGGGAACAACTATTACTGTATTAATGTCAGCAATTGTTACACTTTCGTTCTGTCAACCGAAGCTGACATTGGACAAATATTTCAATTTAATCGATTTTGATACAATTACGACCAGAAGACTTGGCTTGATAAAGCGCTTTATCAGCAGCTTCTATCAGCTTATTTGGATTTTCTCCTTTTACCGGAACCATACTGGCAATACCAATACTAACCGTGACAGGTAATGTTTTATTTTCCAGGGTAAAAGGACTGGACTCGATTTTTGCACGAATACGTTCTGCAATCATCGCCGCGTCATTAATGCCGGTACTGGTCAGTAAAACGGCAAACTCTTCGCCACCAAAGCGGGCCACCAGATCGGTTCTGCGTGGTACCGCCTGCTGAATAATGTCGGCCAAATGAATTAAACAGGCATCTCCGTAAAGATGACCGTGAGTATCATTAATACTTTTAAACCGATCAACATCAATCAACAGTAACGACAATTCCAGATTATTTCTGGCGCCGGTATGCCAATGGGATTCATAACTGGTATTAAAATGCCCACGATTATAAATGTGAGTCAGTGAATCCATTTTGTTCAGTTGCTCTAATTCTTTTTTTTGTGCATCAAGCTGCTGCTCAATCCGAAAGGAACGAATATATTCTCTATTGGTACGACATCCCAATACGACTAAATAGCTGGAATAAATCACCAGCATGCTGGCAAAGGGTAATTTACCTTCAACCACCACACCCGCGATAATCGAAGGCACTACTAATATTGCCAAATTAGCCAAGGCAAGCTTGATTCTCGGCGTTAACGCCATCAACGCCCCACTGGCAATCCCGCCCATGACTAAAAAAGTCACATGCAAAATTGGAGTAAAACGTGGATCAAAAATGGCTAAGGTAAAAATAGTACTAAGGATTGCGGCATGGCATAAGGACAACGAAGCAAATATCATCATCCAAAGCGAAGGTGAATACTGGTATAAACGCTTGGAACACAGTTTATGCAAAAAACGTAATATACTGATAAACAGCATGGCCACAGCAAAATATAAACTAAGTTGCGGTTGCAAAATGTGGAAATTAAATGGCCAAAAAACAGCGGGAAGCACGATTGCATAGATAAAAATTCCTGCCAATGAACGTTGCAGGAGATCCATATCAATCCGTTGTTGAATAATCTTGTCTTGAGTACTTATATTCGTCGCCTTGCAAAAATAATCAGAAAATAGGTCATCTTTTAAATCAAGTTACCATCAGCTCATTATGTTGAAAACAAAAACTTTTTCACCATTCCATTTTACCGATGCCAATAATAATTGTACTTTATTCAGACATCGTTATGGTGTCGATGATATCAATGATTGATGACTTTTTATTACAACTATTATCCCACAACAAGGACACCCTATGTTACTAAAACGGTCTCTACTCTCGACTAAGCTACTATTTTGCGCAGCTATATTATGCACGTCCGCAACATCGGCGGCCACAATTACCGATACGGATAAAGCTCAATTAGACCAATTAAAAAACACCGTACTCGTGTCAGATGACAGCTACAACATTATTGAGTCGCTCACCACCGAAGTGGGTGCACGAATGGTGGGAACCTCGGCGGAAAAGCAATCTGTAGAATGGGCGGTGGCTAAAATGAAGTCACTAGGTTTCGACAAAGTATGGGTTGAACCGGTCGCCACCAAATTATGGCAGCGGGGGGATTTGACTATTAAGCTTACCTCTCCTTATCCCCATCCATTAGTTGGCTTGGCCTTAGGCGGCAGTATTGGTACCAATGGCAAAGAACTCAATGCTCAAGTCATACAGTTTGACGATTTAGAGGCGTTAAAAGCCGCTAAAGAAGGAAGTCTGGAAGGTAAGATTGCCTTTATTTCCTATCGAATGGAACGCCATATTGACGGACACGGTTATGGTCAGGCAGTCGGTGCGCGCGCTGCTGGTGCCGCGGTTGCGGCTCAAAAAGGCGCTATCGCTTATGTAATGCGTTCCGTTGGCACCGATACTAACCGTATTGCCCACACCGGTGGTATGCGTTATCAAGATGGTGTTGAAAAAATTCCAGCCATTGCAATTTCAAACCCGGATGCCGATTTACTCATGAATCAACTTAAACGGGGTCAACCGGTGGAGATGTCACTCAATCTCAGTGCCAAACCAAATGACAAAGCTCAAGTCCGTTCCTATAACGTTATTGGAGATCTCACCGGTAGTGAAAAGCCCAATGAATATGTCACTCTCGGCGCTCATCTGGATAGCTGGGATGTAGGAACCGGTGCCATTGATGATGGGATAGGTGTAGGTATGATGCTCTCTACTGTCCATCATTTGGCTCAATTACCCAAGCGGCCTAAGCGCACCGTTAGAGTTATTTTATTTGCCGCGGAAGAAATTGGATTATTTGGTGCAAGAGCCTATGCACATCAGCATAAAGGCGATATGAGCCAACATGTCATTGGCGCAGAATGGGATTTTGGCAATGGCGCAATCTATAAGCTAACCCCGGGTGTGGGTCCTTCTGCACTGAACAGTATTCGTGAATTTGCCAACATTCTGGCGCCAATGGGCGTAGCTTTAGACGAAAATAACGATGCCAAAGGCCAGTCCGATATGAGTGCATTAGGCAAAGAAGGAATGCCGGCAATTAATTTTGATCCCGATGGGTCTGACTATTTTGACTACCACCACACCGAAAATGACACACTGGACAAAGTCGATCAGCAAGCATTAAGAAAAAATACTGCTATTTACACCATGTTCACTTACTTTGCCGCACAAGCGGATGTGGATTTCCGACAATAACAGTCAGTGTTATTCGATACAAAAATGCCGCAATATTGCGGCATTTTATTATGAGCTAATAATACCAATCAAGGATCGGTTGTCACATTCCGTGCGTCCGTATTTACCGCCACCTTGTCTTTGCGTCTAAATACCGACTTAATATCGTCCAAAATCAAATACAGAGCCGGCACCAATATAAGCGTGATCACGGTGGCAAACAAGATCCCGAAAGCGAGCGAAATTGCCATAGGGATCACTATTTGTGCCTGTAAACTGCGCTCCAACACAATGGGTAATAAACCTAAAAAGGTGGTTAATGAGGTCAATACAATAGGACGGAAGCGTTGGCTACCGGCCTGCAAGACCGCATCTCGCAAAGAATACCCTTCTTCTCTGGCACGGTTAACAAAATCCACCATAATCAGACTGTCGTTAACCACCACCCCGGTTAAGGCAATGATCCCGCATAGCGACAGTACACTTACCGCATAACCCAACAGTAAATGCCCCACGATGGCTCCGACAATTCCAAACGGAATGACCGACATAATGATCAGTGGCTGTGAATAGGATTTCAACGGAATTGCCATCAGAGCGTAAATCACAAACATGGCAAATAGCAGGCCTTCAAGTAAACTGACCATCGCTTCACCCTGCTCTTTCGAGGCTCCCTCAAGACCAAAAGTCACTGACGGGTAGCGCGCTAACAAATCAGGAATAAAGTCTTTGGTAACTTCACTCAGCACCTTATCAGGCTCTAGGCGGGCTTTATCCACTTTAGCCGAGACGGTTAATGAACGCATGCCATCCTGACGAATAATAGAACCATAGCCCTGCCCCATCTCAATCTCTGCCACCTCGGAGAATGGAATTTCATCACCACCAATCGTGCGAATACGCATGGTTTCAAGATTACCAATAGAGTTGCGCTCATCCTTGGGATAACGCACCATCACTTTAACCTCTTCATCGCCACGCTGAATACGTTGCGCTTCGGCACCATAAAACCCGTAGCGCACCTGTCTGGCCAATGATTCCAGATTCAGCCCCAATACTTCGGCTTGTGGCTTAATCTTCAAGCGAATCTCGTCACTACCACCGGAGAAGGTATCATTCACATCGGCAACACCATTGAAAGTGCGTAAATGAGCTTTGAGTTCATCGGTAACCGCACGTAATTCAGTTAAATTGGCTCCACTAAATTGAAAAGTCAGATCGGCACCACCACCAGGACCACCTCCCGGAGCTCCCACATCAATAGACTTGATCCCGGCAATTTCAGACATAACCGCACGCCAGCGATTTTGCAGCTCAAAGGTATCAATATCACGGGTTTCACCTTTGGACAGTTCAACAAATACCTGACCGCCCGTGGTGCCCTGATCAAATGCCATGGAATGAGCAACAACCCCTTCCCCAGTTTCCTGTTTGACCTTGTCGTTCATCTCATATAGCGATGAAAGCAACATATCGATGGCTTGATCTCGCTGGGCAATCGACGAACCGGGCTCCATATCAACAGTTGCCATCATAAAATCGCTCGGTACATTAGGGAAAAACACAAAACGTACCTGACCACCAATAAACAATCCCACGGTAATAATAATTGCCGCCGTAAAAACGGCCAGAGTACTAAAACGATTGGCTACCGCCTTAGTTAAAAAAGGCACATAAAGCTTATGAATAAAGGTCTTAATTCCTTCACTAAAAAAGTCACGCAATCGCTGTAAACGATTCGCTTTGCTGGGATCGTACGGCTCATCTTTCATGTGAATTAAATGAGCTGGCAATATTAATTTTGACTCAATCAAAGAAAAAATCAGACATAAAATCACCACCCAAGCGATGGTTTTCCATATCACCCCAAAGGTTCCGGGCACCATTAGCATTGGTGTAAATGCCGCAACAGTGGTTAACACCCCAAACGTCGCTGGCATCGCCACTTTCTTTACTCCGGCAATAACACTATCAGCACTATGCCCTTTGTGATCAATTTCGGTACAGGCAGATTCGCCCATCACGATGGCATCATCCACCACTATCCCTAGTACCAATATAAAACCGAATAGACTTATCATATTGATAGATAGAGAAAAATACTCCATTGGCATCAATAATAATGTCCCCAAGAAACACACCGGCAAGCCCATAATGACCCAAAATGCCAGACGGATTTTAAGAAACATCGATAGCACTAAAAACACCAGTAGAGCACCAAATGCCATATTACTAAGCATCATATTGAGCCGGTCAGCCAGATAAAAAGAACTGTCTCCCCACGAATCTGCATATATTCCTTGAGGCAGCTCTTTCTTCTTAGTTTTAAGGTAGTTATTAACTTGTTCGGATATTTTTAGCGCGTTTTGATCGCCCACCGAATTAACCTGCACATTGATGGCACGCTTTTTATCAAACGTGGCATATTGGCGGTCTTCGACGAAACCATCATCAATTTTGGCGATGTCACCTAATTTCAGACGAGTCCCATCAGGATTAGTTAACAATACGATGTCGGCAAAATCACTACCGGTATAAGCTTGTCCCTTGGCGCGTAAAAGAATATCGCCATCTTCAGAACGAATGGAACCGCCGGGTAAATCTACCGACGAATTGCGGATCGCATTGACCAGTTGCTGGAAAGTGAGTCCGTATTCCTGCATGCGGTGTTCTGATATTTCGATCGACATCTCATAATTTCGATCCCCCACCACTTGCACATTTGTAATCCCAGGTAAATTAGCGATTTCATCTCGCATTTCCTTGGCTAACTCTTTCAAATTGCGCTCGGTAGTATCGCCATACAACGCAACCCATACCACGGTTTGCACTTGTTTTTGCCGATAAATAACCGGTTTTTCGATATTTTCCGGAAAGCTGGGTATGGCATCGACTTGAACTTTCACTTCATCGAGCAATAACTGCGCATCATAATCATCTTGTACTTCGATATTTACCGTGCCCATGCCTTCACTGGCTGTCGACGTCAGTTTTTTGATACCTTCCAGATTACGCACCGATTCTTCAATCTTAACTAAAACACCTTCTTCAACTTCCTGTGGTGCCGCGCCCAGATAAGGCACTCGAATCACCACATTATTAAATTGGAAATTAGGAAATACCTGTTTTTTAATGCTAAAAGCGCTTAGTAAGCCCCCTAAAATGAGGATCAACATCAGTAAATTTGACGCGACGCTATTACGCGCAAACCAGGCTATTAAGCCCTTATGAGTGTCGATTTTACTCATTGTTGCTCTCCTGAAACTGCCAGCTCATTTGGATCAGCAGCAACATCAGCTTGTAAATGGTGGTCTTCTTCACCGGGTAACCTAACTGGCATCCCATTAACCGGATGCGGAACCGCAGAATTAACAACTAATTCACCCTCGGCTAATCCATCGCTAATATAAACGGAATTTTGATCGGTACGCTGCACTTGAACTTGACGGATAATCAGCTTGCGCTGTTTATCCACCAGCAATACAGTGCCATCCATTCTAAGAACATGACGAGGTAAAACGACCACATTATCTGCATGCACCCCGGCAATACTGGTTTGTACGAAACGACCAAATTTAAGTGGGATATGTTTGGTTGTCGCCAGCCGCGCATACGGGTCTTGCACCTCCGCCACCGCGTAAATAACTCGGCTGGCTTGATCAACGACCCCTTCACTACGGACTAACTGGCCTTGCCACTGATAGGTTTGTCCGGCAATTTTGGCATGTAAATTTACCGTAGGCTTAGTATTGGCACTGTGTTGGTCAGGTAATTCAAGGTAGGCTAAATCATTATCACTCAAGGGCATACGCACTTCAGCCACATCAGTGGCATAGATAACCCCAAGTTGACTTCCGGTACTGATAAACTGGCCAATATCTGCATTTTTACTTTTCACCAATCCATCATAAGGGGCGCGGATAGTGGAACGCTCAAGATTTCGTCTGGCTCGTTCCAGATTAGCTTCTGAGGCTCGTACGTTAGCTTTTTCTTGCGCCAGTTGTGGTTTACGTAAACCTAATGCCGTTGGTTTAGCATTTTTCACTGTCCGCCAATCTTCTTCTGCCACTTTACCGCGGGCTTGTTCTTCTTCGAGTAAAGCCGTGGCGCGAGCCAGTTCGGCTTCAGCCGCTTTTAAATCAGTCATATAATCAGCTTGCTCAAGCTGAATCAAAACGTCGCCCTTTTTAAACATCCCGCCTTCAATAAAAGCGTCGGCCACCTTCACCACCCGACCACTCACCTGAGCACTTAAGACTGTTTGCACTTTAGGTTGCACGGTACCTTGAGACTCCACCATAAAATCAAGGTTTTGTCTTTGCACCGGGGTGACATCGACCAAAAACGCTTTTTCCTGTTCCTGTTTCTTTTCAGGCGCTTTTTTAGCCATTATTAACAACATCATAACTACAATGGCACCAGCCACAATGAGAATAGGCAAGGCTGAACGTATAAGACGGGTATTCATAAAACTTCCTTTGCTTTGAATCGCAGACACAAACGTAAACTGCGCGCAATTTTAAGCCGAATGGATAAAAATATGCTAACCGTTTCTGTTAGATTTTGTAACAGCCTGAAAAATAAGTGAATTGGGTGGGAAAATTATTGAAAGGAGATAACACAAAAAAGGCCCATGGGGCCTTTTTTAAGAATAACTTATAAAGTGATATACCATTAATTCAAACGGTCAACCAGCTCTTTACCAATTTCAGTTTCAATATAACCGTTTGTTTCAGCCCATTGCTGAATGGCCATGCCATCAGCTTCAGCTTGAGAAAGATCTTTTTTGGACATTTTCTTAATCATGTAAGTACCAACATCGGTTGCATTATTTTGCATCGAGTAACGGATTAAGCTGTTACCACCACAAGAAACACCAGTATAAAAATCACCTAAACGCAAATTGTAGTCATTTTGTACTGAACGCATTTTTTTGCGAAGCTCACCTTTGTCATTGTTTTTCACAATAGTACAAATGTTCTGCAAATCTTCATTGACGTCCGCAAAACTCATTGGAGCGACTAATACGGTAGATAATGCTGCGATAGCTAATAACTTTTTCATAATACTTGCCTCTGTAAATTCAGTTGAAATAGATTGTCTTGACGGAGACCAGTCTAAAAAAACAACAAACTTGTTAACAGAGGGTAAAATAGTACCTAGGTATGAAATTTAATACGTTATAATAACGACGGGATTAAATTATTGTCCTGACACAGTCGGTTGATTCATTAACATTAGTTACAGCGCACTCATATCTTTTTACAAATGAAAATACATGGCACAGGTTAATTTGATTAATATATAGCAAGTTAAAAACTCAGGGTTAAAGTATCTAAGTATGAATAAAACGTGGATAAAAATAGCGCTCCCAATAGCGGTATTAGGCGCAGGTGCATTAGGAATGTTGGCAATCAACGCCTCGGCGCAACAGGAAAAACAGAAAGAACCGTTAGATCTGCGCCCAACGGTAAAGGTCGAATCGGCGTTTGCACAGGATTATCAAGTGCAAATCAGTGGCTTTGGTGAAGTCAAACCTCTGGAAAGCACTTTAGTGTCGGCACAAGTTGCCGGTGAAGTGGTAAGCTGGCACCCCAACTTTGTCGCAGGGGGGTTGATACGTCGAGGGGATATTTTATTCAGTATAGAAAAAGATCAGTATGAAGCCGCTTTATTGCAGGCCGAATCTGACCTTTCATTGGCTCAAGCCCAATTAATCGAGGAACAAGCCCGGGCTGATGTTGCCAAACAAGAAACCAAAAGTATGCCCGCCAATAAGATAACAGATCTGTATTTACGCAAACCGCAAGTGCTGAGCGCCAAAGCAAAAGTCAAATCTGCACAGGCCAGTTTAAAAATAGCCCAACGTGATCTGGATAATTGCGATGTAACGGCCCCCTACGATGCGTTAGTCATAAGCCGTGACCTTGGGGTGGGGCAATTTGTCAATAAAGGCGCCCAAATTGGCGAAATATATAATATTGAATACGCTGAAGTGACCTTCCCTATTGCCGGCTTTGATAGTGAATTTTTATCGTCAAATCTGTCCGGCCAACCGGCAACGGTCACGTCCAACCAAGCTCGTCCATTTAGCCGTTCAGGCACCATCAGTCGTGATTTAGGTATTATCGACAAATCAACCCGTATGAGCCAATTGGTTGTGCGCATCACCGATCCATATAGTCTTCAGGTTAAGGCACCGGCCATAAAATTTGGTAGTTATGTTCAAGTGAATTTTGCCGGCAAAACATTGCAGCAGATTTATCGCCTGTCACAGGACTTAGTTAGCAATCACACGGTTTGGCTGGTCAATGACGAACAAAAACTGGAGTCTCGTCAGGTGAATGTGGCGCGTGAAGACGGCGCCTACTTCTTGATTAACGATGGACTGGAAAATGATGACCAATTGGTGTTAACCCTGCCTGAATATCCACAGGATGGCATGCAAGTCAAAATTGCCGGACAAATGGACACTGCCCAGACCGAAACCGCTGACACGGCTGCAATCATCGCAAAGCAAGCTGATTAGGGAAAATGAATATGTCGTCCAACGAGAGCAAACAAACAGGCTTAATCGCCTATTTTGCCAACAATTCTGTTGCCGCTAATTTGTTGATGTTTTTTATCATTATCATGGGGATCATCAGTTATTTTACTATTCAGCGACAAATGTTTCCGAATATTGAAATCAACTATATCAATATCAACGCCACCTATCGCGGTGCGTCACCGCAGGAAATTGAAGAAGGGATCCTGATTAAAATTGAGGAAGCCCTGAAAGATGTCACGGAAATCAAGAAAGGTGTGTCACGGGCGTTTCGCAATAGCGGCCGGATTAGTTTGGAAATTTATCCGGATCAGGATCTGCAAGAAGTGCTGGATAAAGTCAAACAGCGGGTTGACAGTATTGCGACCTTTCCTGCGGATATGGAACCGGTAACGGTGTCACAGGCTGAATTTCAACAAAATGTGATTAATATGTCGTTGGTAGGCGATATTCCGCTGACCGAGCTTAAGCCCATTGCCAAGCAGGTTGAAGATGAATTGTTGCAGCTAAACAATGTGTCTTTGGTCAATGTCAACGTGCCCGATGATGAAATTGCCATTGAGATCCAACCTGATGTGCTGCGTAAATACAATTTGACCCTAAGCGATGTGACGCAGGCAATTCGCAATTATTCTTCCAATTTTTCTGCCGGACAACTGCGTACCGATTCGGGCATGATTTCTGTTCGAGTTGAGAACCAGTCATACAGTGGTGAAGAGTTTCGACATATTCCGGTTAAAATTGGCAGCCATGGCGCCAAGGTTGAACTACA
Organism: Neptunicella sp.; assembly: GCF_048268085.1. NCBI lineage: Bacteria > Pseudomonadati > Pseudomonadota > Gammaproteobacteria > Alteromonadales > Alteromonadaceae > Neptunicella > Neptunicella sp. The sequence goes on from NZ_JBLWWF010000010.1 coordinate 88,323, forward strand.
GGATATCGCCGTTATTAAAGACGAATTTACTGAAGGCCAACGATATTTCAGATACTCTGGTCAAAACGCCATTATGATTCAGGTCAAGGCGACTAAAGATCAAAATATCATCCCGGTAGCCAAATCAGTCAAAGACTATATAGACCATCGAAACAAGACATTACCCAAAGGTACACAATTAGAAGTACTGGTCGATATGACCTATTACCTCAACGCTCGTTTGGACATGATGATATCCAACCTGATTGAGGGGGCCATTCTGGTCGCCATTATGTTATCGCTTTTTTTGCGTTTTCGTTTGGCCTTATGGGTGATGATTGGCCTGCCAGTATGTTTTCTTGGCGCGGTAATGTTGATGCCGGTATTTGGCGTGACCATTAATATTCTTTCACTATTCGCCTTTATTATGGTGTTAGGCATTGTAGTCGATGATGCCATTGTTATTGGTGAAAGTGCCTATACCGAAATAGAAGAAAAAGGGGGCGGCGTAGAAAACGTGGTGCGTGGTGCCAAAAAAGTCGCCACACCCGCCACTTTCGGGGTATTAACCACTATTGCGGTGTTTGCGCCTTTTACCTTAACCAGTGGTCCGGATGGGGCATTCTTTTACAATATCGCGATTGTGGTTATTTTATGTCTGACGTTCAGTTTGATCGAGTCAAAGCTGATATTGCCCGCCCATCTTGCCCATACCCACTTTAAACCGGTTAGAGAGGACAATTGGCGTACCCGTTTTAATAAGAAGTTTTTTGCCTTTGTTAACGGTCCTTATAAAAACTTTGTGACACTTTGCACAGAATGGCGCTGGGTAGTGTTCTGCGCGTTTATTGCGTTGCTAATGTTCAGTATTGGCCTGATTATGGCTAACTATGTACGCATGGTTCCTAATCCTAAAGTGCCACATGATTTCCCCAGTATTTCTCTGGAGATGAACGAAACCGTATCTGATCAGGCCACCATCGACGCACTCAAAACCATTGAAAATATGATATTGGACGTCGAGAAACAGATTAAACAGGAATATGGTCAAGGTATGGTGCGTGATACGCTGGCGTTTAACCAGGGTCGCACCGAAGCCCAGGTTCTGGCTCCACTGGTAGAGGAAGAATTACGCCCGTTCAATACCTTTGAATTAGCGCGTCGCTGGCGCGAAGCGATGCCCGTTATCCCCGGCTTAAAATCATTGACAATAAGAGATGATGTTAATGGTGGCGGCGATGATGGTGAGCTTGGTTATCTGTTATTTGGTCCAGATATCAATACCTTGAATGATGCCGGACGAAAGTTTATTGCTATGTTACAGCAACAGAAAGGCCTGTATGACATCAGTTCCACCATTGATCCGGCCAGCAAAGAAATTCAGATGGAGTTACTCCCCGTCGCCTATGACTTAGGGTTGAATCTGTCATCTATTGCCAGTCAAATCGGTGCCAGTTTTTATGGTGGCGAAGCGCAAAGAGTGATTCGTGATGGCGAGGAAGTTCGGGTGATGGTCCGTTACCCTAAATTAACTCGTGAACAGTTTTCGGAGCTTAAATATGCCGTGGTGACGACCCCATCAGGTAAAGAAGTCATGCTTGGCGATGTGGTGACATTAACTGAAAAACCCGGTATCAGCTATATCAGACGTGAATCCGGTTACCGCAGCGTATACGTATTTGGTGCCATTGATGAAGAGGCGGTAGAACCAAATGAAGTGGTGAAAACCATAAAGGAAAAACTGCTACCGGAACTTAAAGCGGAGTTTCCTAGCGTTAAAACCGAGTTAGGCGGTGCAATAGAAGAACAACAGGCCCAGCAGAGTGAACAAATCATGTTTTTCATCGCGGGCATGATTATGGTGTATATCCTGCTGGCAGTACCGTTAAAAAGTTATGGGCAGCCCATTATCATTATGTCGGTTATCCCGTTTAGTTTAACGGGGGCCATATGGGGGCATTTTCTGTTCTCGATGGATTTGAGCATGATGTCGACCTTTGGCTTAATTGCCGCCGCCGGTGTTGTGATCAATGACAGCCTGGTGATGACCGATTATGTTAACCAGCGGCGACGTGAACACGGTGTAGCAATCAAAGATGCGGTAATTGAAGCCGGTTGTGCACGTTTCAGAGCCATTACCCTGACCTCAATCACCACCTTTGTTGGCGTACTACCGATTATGTTTGAATCCAGCTTACAGGCCAGCTTTGTTATTCCTATGGCAGTTGCATTAGGGTTTGCCGTGCTTTACGCCACCGTCGTGACATTGGTGCTGGTACCCTGCCTGTATTTGATTTTGGATGACTTACGTAAACCATTCAGCTGGCTTAAACGTAAAATGTTTGGACGTGCCCAACCGGTTGTCGATAATCACCATCCGCAAACAGACAGTTAATTGCAAAATAAAGGCACCTAAGGTGCCTTTTTTGCAACTCCTTGGTGCTTGGGTAAATTGGTTTGTATTACCAAGGTTTCAGATATTTTATCCTGAATAGCTTGCCGATTCGGATCCCAGTATATTTGTAAAAATCCCAGCAAGCCGGTTGCTAATCCCGCACCATAACCCCCATAACGACCAAAACTTTCCCACAAATTTAAACTTTTGCCATCCAGTCTTATCACTTTAATCGACCACAGTTTTTTACCTGGTGTTTGCCCTTTCCACCACGCGGTAAAAACAGTGAAATAAAATGCGGACCAACCAAAACCAATGCCTAAATCGGTCGCAATAGCTTCCAGCCAGACAATAATTCCAGGGGCAGTGGTGGTAGTATCTTGTTCCTTCTCAGCGACGGCTTCTTCCCTTTTCTCAGCTGGCTGTGACGCAGCCGTCTCATCGGGTTGCTCTGGATGTAATTGTTGATATTGGGTACGCATCGCCAATAACAGCTCGTCTCTGGCGTCTTTACTTAAGTTCCCCGGCAACTGCCGAGTCGTTTCTGCCATTAGCTCATACGCTTCATTGGTATCAATATTAAGGCGCGCCATATCCGCGGTCATATCGGTTAATACCGGTTGCCAACAACTTTGTGCGGGCGCACATTCGCCCTGCTCGATCTGCCCAGCCTGTTTTTTTATTCTGAGCAAATATTTTACCGATAACGCTGCCAACTCAACGCCATTGCCAGTTAATACTGGTTTACCATTAATTTGCGTTCGATTATCCGATTCCTTGTCATTAAGAATGTCAAAAACCCCCACTGCAACCACGAACAACAACAAGGCAACAAACAAGCGCAATAACTTACGCGCAAAACGAAAACGCTGAGCTTGGGCTAACTTGTTACCCGCACGCCAAAATGCCCAAGCAGAAAGTCCGGCCAATACCAGACTGTTTAATGAGGTTAGTAAGGCAATAAAAATAAAGTCTGTCAGTAATGCACAACCACGTCGCATAGGGCTGGCCAACGGCGTACCAATGAGATCATCTGCAACACCAAATGCGTAAGGTGTGACAATTTCACGTATTTCTTTAGCCGTCATGTTGCTATCAAGATCCCTTTGTTCTACGTGTAAATTCTCATCTGGTCGCATCGTTTCTACTCTTGTTATAAGGTTTTAATGGCTTGGCTAATGCCTTCTACTGTTAGCGGAAACATGCGTTTTTCCATTAACTGCTGGATTAATTGAATTGATGAATAGTAAGACCAATGTCGCTGCGGTTGAGGATTGAGCCAAACAGCATGGCCAAAATGCTCCAGCAAACGCTGTAGCCAAACCGCTCCCGGCTCCTCATTCCAATGCTCGACACTGCCTCCAGCATAACTTATTTCATAAGGCCCCATTGTCGCATCACCAACAAAAATCAGTTTATAGTCATTACCATATTTATGGATAAGCTCCCAAACTGGTAATGACTGTTGATCTCTGCGTGCATTATTCCGCCACACTTTTTCATACACACAGTTGTGAAAATAAAAATACTCTAGATGTTTAAATTCACTTTTGACTGCTGAAAACAATTGCTCGCAGGACTGAATATAACCGTCCATCGAACCGCCCACATCAAACAACATCAGCACTTTGACGGTGTTATGCCGCTCTGGCAGCATTTTAAGGTCCAGTAACCCGGCGTTATTGGCGGTCGATTCAATGGTGCCGGGCATATCCAATTCCTGCTCGGCACCGCTGCGCGCGAACTGCCTTAATTTGCGCAAGGCTATTTTCAGATTGCGGGTTCCCAACTCAACATCACCGGCAAGATCTTTAAATTGCCGTTTATCCCACACTTTGGCTGCGGAAAACTGGCGGTTACCATCTTGACCGATGCGTACTCCTTCCGGATTATATCCATTCGCACCAAAGGGCGAGGTTCCTCCTGTGCCAATCCACTTATTACCGCCTTGATGCCGTTTTTGCTGCTCGTCCAATCTTTGTTTCAGGGTATCGATTAATTTCTGTAACCCGCCCAAGGCTTTAATTTGCTGTTTTTCTTCCTCGCTAAATTGCCGCTCAATTTCCTTGCGTAACCATTCTTCCGGAATATTTTTACCCAGTAAGTCTATTGATTCCACTCCATCGAAATAATCGGAAAACGCCCGATCAAAGCGATCGTAACGTGTTTCATCCTTGACTAAACACAAGCGCGATAAATAGTAAAACTGTTGCATATCAGCAAACACCAAATGAGACTTTAATGCCTGTAATAGATCCAGCAATTCTCTTAGGGTGCATCCCACCTGGTAGCGACGCAGGGTAAAGAAAAAATCAACTAACATTAGCGACGAGCCATAAACGCCAGCTTTTCAAACAATTGAATATCTTGTTCGTTTTTGAGTAAGGCACCGTACAAAGGGGGAATACTGTGCGTATTGTCCTTGTCACGCAGTACTTCCGGGGCGATATCTTGGGCAACTAGCAACTTGATCCAGTCGAGTAATTCAGACGTGGAGGGCTTCTTTTTCAGACCGGGAATATCACGCAAATTAAAGAAGCTTTCCAGCGCCTGACTAAGCAATTCTTGTTTCAGGTTGGGAAAATGCACATTGACAATATTGGTCATCTCCTGCCTGTCCGGGAACTGGATATAATGAAAGAAACAGCGTCGCAAAAAAGCATCCGGTAATTCTTTTTCATTATTGGAAGTGATAATAACAATGGGTCGTAACACGGCTTTAACCGTCTGACGGGTTTCGTAAACATAAAACTCCATCTTATCCAGTTCCTGCAATAAATCATTGGGAAACTCGATATCGGCTTTGTCAATTTCGTCGATTAGCAGAATAGCGCGTTTATCGGCTTCAAACGCCTGCCACAACTTACCTTTAACAATGTAATTGCTAATGTCATGGACTTTTTCCTCCCCCAATTGTGAATCGCGCAAGCGTGAAACAGCATCATATTCATATAATCCCTGATGAGCTTTGGTGGTGGATTTGATATGCCATTGGATTAGTTCTGCGTCCAGCGAGCTGGCCAATTCTTCAGCTAGCATGGTTTTGCCGGTTCCCGGCTCGCCTTTTATTAACAAAGGTCGCTGTAACTCAATGGCAGCATTAACTGCCAACTGCAATTCTTCACTGGCAATATAATTCTGAGTTCCGGAAAATGACATAACACCTCTTTTTACTTAGTATTTTTTAGATATAAATTCGATTCTACTATTAAATTTACTCTCGGTGGCTGAAATGTTTTCCCCCGCATTTGCTGAAAAGGTATATGATTTAATTCTCGGGTAAATTTACCCGGTTAAGCAGGATAGAGAAATAATGTTAGTCTATTCCTATACTGACAACTCTTTGTATCAAAAGAATATTATTTAAAGACATTTGAGTACATTGCATGCAATTAACTTTTTTTGGCGTAAGAGGTTCTACTCCGGCTCCCGGACGTGATTTTATCGAGTTTGGCGGTAACACGGCTTGTGTGCATGTAGAACTGGATAATGGTACGGACATCATTCTTGACTCGGGAACCGGGATCATTCCACTAGGCCAAAAGCTGATTAAAAAAAACACCGACATCCATCTGTTACTGACCCATAACCATTGGGATCATATTCAGGGATTTCCGTTTTTTTCACCTATTTATCAAGCGAATCGTAATATCTTCATCACCCCGGGGTTAACTAAATTAGCCGAGCATGATGCTATTTTACAGCAGATGTCTGGTAGTTTATTTCCTGTACACCACCAATCTCTGTCGGCCAATATTCAAATAAACCCGGTCAAAGAAAGCCAAAACAGTTGGACGCTACACGGCGCAACGATTAATCGTTTAACCATGAATCATCCCGGTAATGGCAGTTCTTATGTTATCGAAGCCGATGGCGCCAAAATAGCCTATATCACCGATAACGAATTGTATCCCCCGTACAAAAAAGAGACTGACTTTCTGGATTTTGTCGATTTTGCCCAAGGTGCAGATTTACTTATCCACGATGCCCAGTACCTGTTTGCCGATATGCCAGCTAAAGCCGGCTGGGGACATTCGATTGCCGAAGAAGCAGTCAAACTGGCGCTGGCATGTAAAGCTAAAAATCTGGCTCTGTATAGTCATGATCCCAGTCGTACCGACAGCAGTTTGCGTGAACTAGAGTCTCACTGTCGGGATGTGGTTACCGTTGCTGAAGATGGCTTACAGGTTTTTGCCGCGGCTGAAGGAATGAATTTTAACTTTAGCTAATATCCGCTAGATATTTTTCAGTCTAATGGTTACTGTATGCGTCTGTTTTTTATCCATTTATCCTCATGATTGAACGACAACAGTATGCATTAATGCTTACCGGAGGTGGTGCCAGAGCCGCTTATCAGGTAGGCGTACTTAAAGCGATAACTAACTTTTTACCGCGTAATCAAAGTATTCCCTTTCCGATTATTTGCGGTACCTCAGCCGGGGCGATAAACGCCACAACATTAGCCTGTTTTGCCTCTTGCTATCACCTTGGTGTACGCAAACTGGATTGGGTATGGAAAAATCTGCAGCCCGGTGATATTTATGAAAGTGGCTTTCAATCAGTCTTCGGTTATTTATTAAAAAACTATTTTCGCAGTTCCAAATCAACCGACATGCAATCCCGCCCTACCAGTCTGTTGAATAACCAACCCCTGCGACAATTATTACGTAAGACTCTGGATTTCAGCCGGATCGATAATAATATTGAGCGTAATTATTTACGTGCACTATGTATTACGGCATCAAGTTATACCAGTCATGATTCCATCAGTTTTTATCAAAGTAATGAACAAACTCAGCCATGGCAGCGTTCCAAGCGTCAAGGCCAACCAGCGCAAATGAATGTAGAGCATTTAATGGCTTCGTCAGCGATCCCGCTGGTCTTCCCAACGGTAAAACTGGGTAACGATTATTTTGGTGATGGTTCTGTACACCAGTTATCACCATTGAGTGCTCCAATTCATCTGGGGGCGCAGAAAATTTTAGTCATTGGGGTCGAACAGCCCGAAGTCCCTTACCTGCAAACCGTTAATGACCACTACCCCAGTGCCTCGAATATAGCCGGACATTTGCTTGATACGATTTTCGCCGATACCCTGAATGCAGATTTGGAACGAGCTTATCGAGTCAACCAAACCCTCGATTTACTGACTGAAAAACAACGCAAAGAAACCAACCTGCGCAAGATTGAATGTCTGGAAATTAACCCCAGCGAAAATTTTAATCAAATTGCCGCTAAACATTACCACCACCTTCCCGCCGGCATTCGCTCTCTGTTGCGGCTAGTGGGATTAAAGCCCGATGTGGAGTCCAGCTTACCCAGTTACCTGCTATTTGATCATCACTTCTGTGCTGAAATCATTGGCGTGGGTTACAAAGATGCGATGAACCGCCAAGACGAGATCCGAGATTTCTTAAATTTGTGATAAGCAGATAACGCATTTAACTGCGAGTAACAGCTTCGAGTAAAAGAGGGCTCCCCTCTACCAGCGTGCAGCAATGACTATGTTGAGGAGCACGATTCTCCACATTTACTAAGCTGCCGTCGCCAGCGCGACACAAATGGTTGATTTAATGACTTACTGTCGATTTGACACACAATCCGCAACAAATACAGTTTATTCACTAGGATAGCCATCCATAAATTCTGGCACGTTATTTGTATTAAACCTGCTATGCAGTTGTTTGCGTCAAATAATTAACGGAAAACTACATTGGATCAACTTAGCCCACTATTTAATAATCCTGCTGAAGGGATGTTTAATTTTCATTCTGAGAATGAGAATAATCTAAGCTATTACCAGTTGTATGCATTGTTGCAGAAGTTGATGACCACCATCGACATTAAACCGTTGCTTAGTACTTATTTTATGCAAGCCATTAAACATATACCCGTCGATGGCATTAGCCTTGATTATCAAAATCAGCAATTTCATTGTGGCAACATTGATGACACGCCAATTATCGATAATCAGGATATAAAAATCGGCTATCAAAAAGTCGCGCGGCTGCGCCATTACTCACACAGCCCAATTAATGCGCATCAATCCAAATTACTGAATGATTTACAAAAATGCCTGCAGCAGCCTTTAAAAATAGCTATTCAACATGACCAGGTTAAACGTTTGTGTTTTAAAGATAATTTAACCGGACTGGGGAATCGCAGTCAGTATAACGAAACCATCGGTCGCACGATCAGTCATGCGATGCGTAACAACAGTCAATTTGGCTTATTAATGATTGATCTGGATCACTTTAAACAAGCTAATGACCAATATGGTCATTTACTCGGGGATCAATTACTGATTGCCTTTGCGGGCGTGTTGCAAAGTTGCTTGCGAGATACCGATTTTGCCTTTCGCTTTGGTGGAGACGAGTTTTGCTGTTTACTGGAAAATGCCTCTGAATTAATGAACCAAAAGGTGTGTATCCGAATTATCAATGAGGTCGCCAATCATCCACTATTAACCAAGCACGGTATCACCTGCAGTGTTGGTTGTGCGCTGTTTAGCCAAGAAGATACTGCCCACAGTTTGTTTCAGCGTGCTGATGATGCCATGTATACCGCCAAATTAGCCGGTAAAAATTGCATTAAATGTGCTTAAACTGATCAGTAGATAACGTGAAAAACGCGGCAATTAATTGCCGCCATTCGGCAATGATTTGATCCACACTTTATTCTCACCTGATGAAAACATTTCTGCCACACACAATCCAACCAGCATCGCCAGTTGTCCGTCAACATAGACGAGTGGAATAACACCCCGTTGCCATGGTGGTATTTGCCATTGCTGCAGCCATTTTTTGAGGGGTTTTGAATGTCTTTCCCCGGCAGGTTTAAAGGAATCGTTTAGCGAGCCAAAGCCGATTTCAATAATCGACTTACGATGTGCAAAGCACAGTAACGAGCCTTGATTGTCCTGATAGCTAAATTCCACCTTAATTTGATCACCTGCCAGCGAAAGCTGTTTCTCACCGCGCCACACTTTCTTTTCACGCTCAGGCAACGGGGTATCAGATAGAATATACAATTGCTGATTAAATACTTTGAGTTGCCAGTCTTGCCACTGAATACAAGCTTCGGAATCTTGTGGTGAACGTAAAAGCTCAGGCTCAATCAACCCCATTACTTTGGCACTAGGTAAAGGGATGTGCTGCTGACTCAACCATAAGCGGATCACCTGCTTTTGCCAGCTTGAGGTTAACGCTAATAACTGGCTAATATCCAGACAACCATTGTCTAACTGGATTGTGGATAAATGTTGCTGACTGATTTCATCCAGCATACTTTGCTGCTCTGCACACAATTGCGCTGAACGAGCCACTGAACTGGCTAATCCCGGCCAGCGTTCAAGTAACTCAGGTAATATTTGCTGACGTAAAAAGTTACGATCAAAACGACTATCTTGATTGGACTCATCTTCTTGCCAATGCAGATTATGCAATTTGGCATAGGCCAGAATCTGCTCGCGGCTATTGTGCAACAATGGTCGAATATATCGACGTTGTCCCTGTCCATCTTGTACCGCCGGCATGGATGATAAACCTTTCGGGCCTGCCCCCCGTTTTAGTTGCAATAAAAATGTCTCAAGTTGATCATTGATATGCTGGGCGAGGAAAATCAGCGCATTATCTGGCGTCGCCTGATTGATTGCCGCATAACGGGCGTCGCGGGCTTGCGCTTCAATACTGGTACGGGGTGTCTGTTGCAGATTGACCTGTACAACCTGCAATGCAATATCAAGTTGTTGGCAAACCTGCTGGCAATGCAGTTGCCAATGCTGGGCATTAGGACTCAAACCATGATTAACATGTATAGCAACATACTGATGTTGAGGATAATCATCCATCAGCTGGTTAATACAATGCAACAATACATGGGAATCGACCCCTCCGCTATAAGCCACATAGATTGGCCTGGAGGGGCAATTAAGATATCGGGAAATGGCCTGAATTAATTCCATTTATGGCCGTAGTCCTAATCAGCAATAACCAAAGGACATCAGCCTTTCGTAACGTTGTTCCAACAACTGCTCTAACGATAGACTGTTCAATTGAGCCAACTGCTGTTTTAAGCAGGCTTTAATATTCGCTGCTGTGGCATCATAATCTCGGTGTGCACCGCCTAAGGGTTCCGGAATAATATTATTAATCAAATCCAACGATTTAATACGCTCAGCATCCACGCCCATAGCTTCGGCAGCTAATGGCGCTTTATCTGAGCTCTTCCAAAGAATTGACGCGCACCCTTCTGGGGAAATAACCGAGTAGGTACTAAATTTCATCATGTTGACCCGATCACCAACACCGATGGCCAAGGCTCCCCCCGAGCCACCTTCACCAATAACGGTACAGATGATCGGAACTTTTAATCCTGCCATTACTTTTAAATTACGTGCGATTGCTTCACTCTGGCCACGTTCTTCTGCGCCTACACCAGGATAAGCGCCCGGAGTATCAATAAAGGTGATAATCGGTAGCTTAAAACGTTCCGCCATTTCCATTAACCGTAACGCTTTACGGTAACCTTCAGGTTTGGGCATACCGAAATTGCGTTTGATTTTTTCCTGCGTATCACGACCTTTTTGGTGGCCTATTACCATCACTGGCTGCCCTTCGAAATTGGCTAACCCACCGACAATAGCTTTATCATCGGCATAGGCACGATCACCGGCCAGTTCCTCAAAATCACTGAAGATACGTGAAATATAATCAAGAGTGTAAGGACGTAAAGGGTGGCGAGCCAATCGAGCAACTTGCCATGCATCCAAATCAGAAAAGATTTTATTGGTCAGATCCGCACTTTTTTCACGAAGCTTAGTTATATTTTCTTCAAGGCTAACGTCAAAATCACCGTTTTGACTAACTAATCTCAATTCTTCTATCTTGGCTTCCAAATCTGCGATTGGCTGCTCGAAATCCAGGAAGTTTAAATTCATCCTACTACCTAATTTAGTGTGTGACTTATGTTAAATCGACCATGCTCTGAACTAGTCAACAATGGCAAAGTCAGTTAAAAACTTAATTCAACCCGTTGTTGGTCCAACAATTGTCTTAATTCGTATAATAATTGGTCTTCCGGGGTGATATACCAACTCGCACCTAAGGATAAACTAGCAGATGCATCTGCATTTTGGTAATGCACCAACACCGGACAACTACCGCCGCGATATTGTTGTAACAATGCTTGCAGTGTAGCCATTTGTTGCGGCTGACACCAGTCAGAATCCAATTGTAATGTTAATGATGTTGCGTATTTTTCTCTAGCCTGAACAATATCCAGTACTTCACGGGCGCTGATTGTATTGCCATCACTATATTGATCAAAGCTGACCTGTCCAGAAATCAATAGAATTTTATCTTCTGCGAGTATTTCTTCATATTGTTCAAATACATCTGGTGTAAATTTAGCTTCGACTCTGGCACTTTTATCATCCAGTGTCACAATCGCCCAGCGCCGACCTCTTTTATTCATCATTTGACGAACACTGACCACCAGTCCTACCGCGGTAATTGGCACATTTTTTATGGGTTTTAGATCAACCAACCGGCACTGCGCGTACTGTTTGATTTCCTTTTCATATTGGTTAATGGGATGACCGGTTAAATATAACCCTAAGGTTTCTTTTTCCCCATCCAACCAAGTTTTTTCTGGCCAATGAGCGACATCCGCAAAAGCTTGCTTAACATCGTCTTCTTCTTCGGTATTAAGTAAGCCAAACATGTCGCTCTGACCGTGGGCTTCGGCTTTATTATGTTGTTCAGCCGCTGCCATGGCGTCTGGTAACGTCGCCATCAATGACGCACGATGAGTGGGTCCCTCTGGCCCCAATGTATCCAGAGCACCGGACAGCACCAGCTTTTCCAGTACCCGTTTATTGATTTTTTTCAAATCTACCTTGGCACAAAAATCAAACAGATCTTTAAACGGCCCTTTATCCCGACGAGCTTCAATAATAGCCTCAACCGGACCTTCTCCAACACCTTTAATCGCGCCAATGCCGTAGACCACATGGCCTTCTGAATCGACGGTGAATTTATATTGGCCTTTATTCAGATTGGGGGGCTCAATCGTCAATCCCATCCGCTGGCATTCATCAACCAGGGTCACTATTTTATCGGTCGCATCCATATCCGCGGACATAACTGCCGCCATAAATTCCGCCGGATAATGGGTTTTTAACCATAAAGTCTGATACGACACCAACGCATAAGCAGCGGAGTGTGATTTGTTGAATCCATAACCGGCAAACTTTTCAACCAAATCGAATATTTTCTCGGCTAGTTCAGGATCAATATTATTATTAGCCGAGCCTTCAGCAAAGCCAGAGCGTTGCTTAGCCATTTCTTCGGGCTTTTTCTTACCCATAGCACGGCGTAATAAATCTGCACCACCAAGGCTATACCCAGCCATCACCTGGGCAATCTGCATGACTTGCTCTTGGTACAAAATAATCCCGTAAGTAGGCTGGAGTATTTCTTTTAAACATTCATGTTGATATTCAGCATCGGGATAGGAAATTTCTTCCCGCCCATGTTTACGGTTGATAAAGTTTTCCACCATGCCCGATTGCAGGGGGCCAGGACGGAACAAGGCCACCAGAGCGATAATATCTTCGAAACAGTCCGGCTTGAGGTTTTTAATCAACTCTTTCATACCACGGGATTCAAGTTGGAATACCGCGGTAGTTGAGGCATCTTGTAAGGTTCTAAAGCTTTTGGGATCTTCCAGCGGGATGGCACTGATATCGACCTCAATGCCACGATTGGCTTTGATCATATCCAGTGCCCACTGAATAATCGTTAAGGTACGCAATCCCAAGAAATCGAATTTAACCAGTCCGGCGGTTTCCACATCATTTTTATCAAACTGGGTAACCGGATTTAAGCCCTCTTCGTCACAGTAAAGTGGCGAGAAATCGGTAATCAAGGTAGGTGCAATCACCACCCCACCGGCATGTTTACCCGCGTTGCGCGTGACCCCTTCGAGCCGTCTGGCCATATCGATCAGTTCTTTGACTTCATCATCAGCTTCATACAGCTCTGGCAATCTGGGTTCTTCAGCAAAGGCTTTTTCCAGCGTCATGCCCGGTGTGGGTGGAATCAGCTTACTGATTCGGTCAACGAAGCCGAAGGGGTGACCTAACACTCGCCCAACATCACGTATAACGGCTTTGGCTGCCATGGTACCGAAGGTAATAATCTGTGATACCGCATTACGGCCATATAATTCAGCTACGTGATCGATAACTTCGTCACGCCTGTCCATGCAAAAATCCACATCAAAATCGGGCATGGATACTCGTTCTGGATTCAAGAATCGTTCGAACAGCAAATCAAATTCCAGCGGATCCAAATCAGTAATTTTCAACGCATAAGCCACGAGCGAGCCAGCACCCGACCCCCGCCCAGGCCCCACGGGAATGCCGTTATCTTTTGACCACTGGATAAATTCCATCACGATCAGGAAGTAGCCGGGAAAGCCCATCTGGTTAATAACTTCCAGTTCGACTTTTAAACGTTCATCATATTCGGGACGCTTTTCGGCAATAGTTGCTTCGTCTTTAAACAGAAATTGTAAGCGTTCTTCCAACCCCTTTTCGGAAGCCGCCACCAAGAAATCACTTTCTGACATATCACCGGTGGGAAATTTCGGCAGAAAGTATTCAAACAAGGTCATCGTAACGTTACAGCGTTTGGCGATTTCGACACTATTGGTCAATGCTTCTGGAATATCACTGAAAAGCTCCAGCATTTCCTGTTCACTTCGCAAATACTGTTGTTCCGAGTATTTTTGTGGGCGACGTTTATCTTCTAGCGTATAGCCGTCATGGATCGCCACCCGAATTTCATGGGCTTCAAAATCTTCGCTACGTAAAAAACACACATCATTGGTAGCCACAACCGGCAAGTCGCTTTGCTCTGCCCAACTGACTGCTGCATGGTTATAACGTTCTTCACCGGCACGATTAGTGCGGCACAATTCCAGAAAATAACGGCCAGCAAAATGTTGCTGATAAAAATTGCTGATACTACGAGCCAACGCCTGATTATTCTTAAGCAGTGCCTGACCTAAATCCCCTTCCCGGCCGCCAGAAAGCAAAATAATTCCTGTGCAAAATTCTTTTAACCAGCTACGATCGACTACCGCTTTGCCATCAATATGGCCGCGTAAATAAGCTTTAGACACTAACTCGGTAATATTCCGGTAACCTTCGTTATTCATCGCCAATGCGGTTAAACGAAATACCTGCTCTGATTCATCCCCTTTACACCAAAAATCACAACCAATAACCGGTTTAATCCCCTGATTGTGTGATTCCAGATAGAACTTGACCAAACCACACATATTCATCTGATCAGTAATCGCTACGGCTGGCATTTGCTGCTCTTTCACTGCCGCAAGTATAGGTTTAACCTTGCTTAAGCCATCCAGCATGGAAAAGTCGCTGTGCACCCGCAGGTGAATAAACTTAGGTTCAAGCATGTTGGTGTCCGCTGTTTGAAGAGTCGGAATGGAGGGTTCCGTTGTGTTGCTGTAACGCTCGAATAACCGGTTTAAAACTCATTCGATAATGCTCTGTAGGACCATACTGGGCCAATAATTGTAAATGCTTAGCCGTTGGATACCCCTTATGCTGGGCAAAGCCATACTGAGGATATTGCTTGTCAAGTTCGGCCATTTCCTGATCTCGGCTCACTTTAGCTAAAATCGAAGCGGCAGAAATTTCGGCAACTTTACTGTCTCCTTTGACAATGGCTTCACTGGCATAACGCCAGTTAGGACAACGGTTACCATCCACCTGCACAAGATCAGGACAAATAGATAACCCTTCCACCGCACGGGTCATCGCCAACATCGTGGCGTGTAAAATATTCAGTTGATCAATTTCTTGGGCTTCAGCCCTGCCTAAAGACCAGCAAAGCGCATTCTGGCGAATTTGTTCGGCTAATAAATCACGCTTTTTCTCAGACAGTTTTTTTGAATCCATTAGCCCCGGGATGGGTTTATTGGGATCAAGGATAACCGCTGCGGTTACGACCGCACCAACCAACGGCCCGCGGCCTACTTCATCAACACCAGCAATCAACAAGTTAATTTATGCCTCTAATAATTGACTCACCGCTTTGGCGGCTTGCTCATCAGCATCACATTTAAGACGCAAATGTAATTGATTAAATTCTTCTGCCAACTGACTACAATCTTCGGTTAGCAAGGGTAATAACTGTTTGGCAATAATATCAGGCTGAACTTGCTCTTGTAACAACTCCGGCACCAATTTTTTACCCGCAAGTAAATTAGGCAACGAAAAAAATGTCATGTTCACCATACGCCGTAACACCATCGCCGTTAAGCGACTAAACCGATATGCGACTAACATTGGGCGTTTACACAACATCGCTTCCAACGTGGCGGTACCGGAGGATAATAATATTGCATCTGCGGCAGTCATAACCTGACGGGACTGGCGATCAACCAGCGTGATTTTAATATCCATGGGATGTTCAGCCAGCCAGGTCTCAATTTGAATCCGTCGCGCCGTATTAATCACCGGGATGACAATATGCAACTTGTCCACCGTCCGGTTTAGTATCTCGGCGGCCTGCAAAAAAGGGGCTAATAACAATTTAACTTCATTACCGCGACTACCGGGTAATACGGCTAAAATGGTGTCCTCTTTGGCTAGACCTAATTCGGCTCTTGCACTTTGTTGATCCGGTACCATTGGCAAGGTATCTGCCAAGGTATGGCCGACAAATTCACAGGGTACCTGGTGCTGATCATAAAAACGTTTTTCAAAGGGAAAGATACTTAATACTAAATTAGTTGCGGCGGCGACGGTGAACACCCGTTTTTTACGCCATGCCCACACCGATGGACTGACATAATGGACGGTTTTAATCCCTTGTAATTTAAGCTTATGTTCAAGGTTTAAATTAAAATCAGGTGCATCAATACCGATAAAAATATCAGGCCGGCTGGCACAAAAATGTTGGTACAACGATTTGCGAATGTGTAACAGACGAAACAAGCGGGACAGCACTTCAAACAAGCCCATCACTGCCAGTTCTTCCATATCAAACAGGGATTTGAAGCCCAATGCCTGCATCTGGCTACCGCCGATGCCTTCAAATACCGCATCAGGGTACCGCTTTTGCAAAGCGCGCATCAGTCCTGCACCCAATATGTCACCGGATACCTCTCCGACAACAATTGCAATTCTTAACGGGGATGGTTTTGACACGGCAAATTAACGCAAAATACCGCGATCAGACTGATTGAGAAAATCCACTAACAAGCCAATTTCCGGCGTCTCTGTTAGCATACTATGCAAAATCTCGACAGCTTGCTCAATGGTATTACCTTGACGATAAATCACTTTATAGGCCCGGCGTATTTGCAATATGCTTTGCTTGCTGAAACCTCGGCGTTTTAAACCTTCACTATTAATGCCAAAGGTCGACATGGTTGCCCCACCAGCCATAACAAACGGCGGCAAGTCTTTAACCAATAAGCATCCCGCGGCACAAAAACTGTGAGATCCAATATGACAAAATTGATGAACTCCAGTCATACCACCGATAATCACCCAGTCCCCCACGTGCACATGACCGGCTAGTGTCGCGTTATTGGCAAAAATATTATGATCACCAATCACACAATCATGGGCGACATGAGTGTCGGCCATAAACAGGTTATCACTACCAATTTGAGTAATTCCCTGATCCTGAACCGTACCGCGATGTACCGTACAACCTTCACGAAATACGTTGTTATCGCCAATTTCCAAACGAGTAGGTTCACCGGCATATTTTTTATCTTGGCAATCTTCACCAATAGAACAAAACTGGAAGATATGATTGCCTTGCCCCAGTTGTGTTTGTCCTTTAATCACAACATGGGATTCCACCGTACAGTTGTCACCAAGGGTGACATCTGCGCCAATCAGGCAAAAAGGCCCTATTTGAACGTTTTTACCTAACTGTACAGAAGGATCGACAATGGCGGTTGGGTGTACCGACATATTACATTTTCCTCATTGCACACATAAATTCTGCGCTGCAAGCTTCTCTTCCATCAACACTGGCAACGCCAGCAAACTTCCATATTCCACGACGCTCTTTAATTAAATGCACATCAAGATCCATTCGATCACCCGGTACTACCGGATGTTTGAATCGGGCTTTATCAATACCGGCATATAGATACAATTCATCTTTATTTGCCACAGATTTAAACCCCAAGACACCGGCAGCCTGAGCCAATGCTTCTAGAATCAAGACACCTGGAAAAATAGGCTTACCGGGAAAGTGCCCCATAAAGCAGGGTTCATTAAAGGTAATATTTTTATAGGCTTTAATACTGTGGTTCAATTCAATGTCTGTCACTCTATCCACCAACAGGAAAGGATACCTGTGAGGTAATAAAGCCATGATTTCTTCTATATCCACTTGATTTAAGGGATTTGCCAAGGGAATTTCTCCTTTCACTGACAAAACAAATTTAGGGGTTTGTTTTTTCCAGTGCTTTTATACGCTGATTCATCGAGTCAAGGTTACGCAAGGCTACTGCGTTGCGACGCCACTGTTTATTGGTGGTAGCGGGTATACCAGATGAATAGATCCCGGCCTCTGAAATACCTTTAGTCACCATACTCATTGCAGTAAAGTGGACATTGTCGGCAATTTCTATATGACCATTAATCCCAACTAAACCGGCTATGGTACAGTTACGGCCAATAGTACTACTACCTGCAATCACACTACATGCTGCCATTGCACAATTTTCACGCATGGTCACATTATGAGCAATTTGGCATTGATTATCGATAATCACGCCATTTTCCAGAACAGTATCGTCTATTGCACCACGATCAATGGTTGTACTCGCGCCAATTTCTACTCGATCACCCAGTACGACTCCACCAATTTGCGGTATTTTGATCCATTGACCATTGTCATTGGCATAACCAAATCCATCCGAGCCAATTACTGCACCAGATTGAATTAAACAATCCTGGCCAATAGTTACCCCGTGATATACGGTGACATTAGCCCATAATTTAGACCGTGCACCGATACAACTGTTTTTACCCACAAAACAACCAGGGCCAATTTGTACGTCATCACCAAGTACCACTCCGGATTCAATCACCGCGTGAGCGCCAATCGCCACGTTATTACCTAACTGTACGTCTGACGCAATAACTGCCGTGTTGGCAATGCTATCGGCAGCAGCAGGAGTGGTATCCAACAGCTGCGCTACTTTGGCAAACCCCACATAGGGATTTTCCATCAGCAAGGCGGCACTATGACAATGGGGTAATTCAGATGGATGTAAAATAACCGCACTAGCGGAGCTTTCCGCCAGCTGGCTACGATACTTGGTATTGGCCAAAAAGGAAATCTGACCATCGGTTGCCCGACTCAGTGTAGCAATAGAAGAAATCATCAGTGCACCCTCCCCGTGGAGCTGTGCACCAATATGCTCGGCTAATTTAGCCAGACTGATGGCCATGAATAATTACTTGATTTTGCTTACTTGGTCAGTAATTTGACCTGAAATATCGATACTTTCATTTTTAACGTAAGCCACAGCATTAGCGTTAAGAATTAGATCAAACTTTTCTTTCGCAGCGTAAGAATCGATCGCTTGTTTGATCAGACCCAGGATCTTGTTACGCTCTTCACCTTGGCGACGTTGAATATCTTCCTGTAACGGCTTGGCTTTAGCAGTATATTCGTCACGTAAAGAGACCAGTTTGGTTTGCAGTTCTTTCTTCTCTGCATCGCTCATGGTGGCTTCATCACGTTGTTGCTTTTCAAGGTAATACTTAATGTCTTTTTCCATTCGAGCGACATCTTGTAAAGCGTCTTTAAACTCTTCACGAATGGTACCTTCAACGGCTTGAGTCTGTGGTAACGACTGGAAGACAGCTTGTACATTGACCAGACCGATTTTATCCGCTGCATAGGCCGCAGAACTTAACATAGAAGTGCCTAATACGGCTGCAACAGCCAAGCTTTTAGTTAATGATTTCACTTATTATTACTCCGTTGTTTCTTAATTTACTATTATTAGAATGTTTGACCTACATTGAACGAGAAGAACTTGGTGTCGTCCCCATCCTGTTGTTTTATCACTTTAGCAAAACTAAATATCATCGGTCCCATCGGCGATAGCCATTGCACCGATAATCCAGACGAAGCCCTGAAGCGCGAATAATCACCAAAATCAGGGACCTTGTTTCTTTCGCTAGGTCTTAATTGTGCATATTCATCGATATTAAATTCGGTATCCCACAGGTTACCCGCATCAATAAACAAACTAGTACGCACTGAATTATCAAAGTCAGCTTCTACAAACGGGGTTGGGACAATTAATTCCAAACCAGCTAATGCTAATGCATTACCACCAAATGAACGTTGTGACATGTTAATGCTATCATTTTCAGGTCCTAGCACGATGCTATTACCATTGGGATCTTTGATCGTCGATGGATAACGCAAAATACCTTTAGGTCCAACTGTATTATTCTCAAACCCGCGCAATGAATCACTTCCACCAGTACTGAAGTACTCAAAAAACGGTAGGAACTGATCATGCCCGTCGATTTTTCCATAACCATTACCATAAGACAACTGTAAGCGGCTAAGGAAGGACCAACGCTGATTCTGACTCAACGGGAAATAGAATTTAGTATCAAAATTAACCTTATAGTAGGTTAAATCTGAATTAGGTGTCGTGGCGCTAATCGTGGCACGCTGTGACGAACCGGCCGTAGGAAAAATACCGCGATTCAGTGTCGAGCGATACCAACCAGCGCTTAACTGGAACGTATTAAAGGTTAGGCTTGAATCGGGATTCTCCGGATCGGCAAACACATCGTAGAAGTTACGGATCTGTTCGTAACGTTGCAATTGTGAAACTTCCTGATGCTTGTAAGTTATCCCAAAATTCAATCGATTAAACTGGTTAACCGGATAACCGAAGTTAAGCCCAACCCCATAGGTTTTACTGTTGTACTGAACCAGGTTGGCACTGCCGGCATCAAACTCGGTATAGAACACACTGCCCCCCAAGCTGATCCCGTCAATGGTAAAATACGGGTCCGTATAGGACAGGTTAATACTGCTCTGATAAGAAATGGTATTTAAATTCAGCGCTAACTGGTTACCCGTTCCCAAGAAGTTATTTTGCTGGATCCCTGCCTGCAGACTTAATTTGGTGCGATCACCATAGCCAATACCGGCATTAAATGACCCCGAAGCCTGCTCTTTTACGGTAAAATCAACATCGACTTTGTCATCCTGTCCCGGAATACGGATAGTTTCAAAGTCAGCTTCCTCGACATAGGTCAGGCGTGACATACTGTTTTTACTGGCTTCCAATGCAGTGTTAGATAACCAGCTACCTTCCATTTGCACGACTTCACGGCGGAATACTTCATCAGCAGTAACTTTGTTACCTTTAAAGTTAATCCGGCGTACATAAATACGCTGTCCCGGTTCAACCGATAATCTCAGTTTAACGGTTTTATCTTCATCATTAATTTCAGGAATAGTCGTGACGGTAGGGAAAGCATAACCAAACCGGCCAAGATACTTACTGATAAATTCCTCAGTGTAAGTCACCATCGCCAGGTTATATAGCTGCCCTTCACGCAATGGCATTAACACCTTGATGGCTTCTTCGTTACCTAACAGGTCTCCGGCTAATTCAATTTCAGAAATATGGTACTTCTCACCTTCAGTAATATTAAAGGTGATGTAGATACCGGTTTTATCCGGAGTCATCGCTACTTGTGTGGAATCCATGTTATAGCGCAGATAACCTCGGTCCATGTAATAACTGCGAATGGTTTCCATATCACCAGATAGCTTTTGCTTCTGGTAGCGAGTTTCAGCCATAAAGTCCCACCACGGGGCACCAAACTGTAACTCCATTTGTTCCAATAATTCTTTATCCGGGAAAACATCATTACCAACAAAATTAATTTGTTTTATTTCCGCAGCATCGCCTTCTTCAAAGGCTAATTTAAGATCCACCCTGTTGCGCGGTAAAGGGGTAACGATAGCATCCACTTCAGCATTATATTTACCAATACTGTAATAGAAATCTTTTAAACCATTCTCAATGGAAGTTAAAACCGTTTTATCTAATGGTTCACCGACACGAATATTATTGTCTTCCAGAGACTGATTTAGTTGCTCGTCTTTAATATCATCATTTTCAGAAAAAATGATATTACTGATAGTAGGACGCTCGTGCACCTTGATGATTAGGGTATTGCCATCACGTAACACCTGAATATTTTCAAAGTGAGACGAGGCATATAAGGAACGGATCAACTGGGCAATACGAAACGAGTTCATGCTATCGCCAATCTTCACCGGGATATAAGTTAACGCGGCACCAAGTGCCACACGTTGTAACCCTTCTACACGCATATCATCAACGACAAATTCAGAAGTAGGATTTGCCGAGGCAAGGCTAGCACTGGTGATCAATATTCCGGCTGCAACTAACTGTATAAACTTCATTTGTTATTATTCTTCCAAACTACAAAATTATTAGGAGGCGATCATGAGGCGGCATGCATCAATCATAAACGCGCTATATCATTCATTATTGCCACTGACATCAGCAAAAACAGCAAAGTACCACCTATTCGAAAGCCAATTTCCTGCACTTTCTCCGAAACAGGTCGGCCGGTTATCATCTCAATAACGTAATAAAGCAAATGCCCGCCATCCAACACAGGTAAAGGCAGTAAATTAATAATGCCCAGATTAACACTGATCAATGCGAGAAAACTCAGAAAATATACCAGTCCATAACCTGCACTGGCACCAGCTCCCTGCGCGATAGAGATAGGACCACTTAAGTTTTTTACTGACACATCACCGGTCAGTAATTTACCTATCATATCGACGCTAAGTGTGATTAAACGCCATGTTTTAATCATCCCCTGCCATACAGCATTTAGCGGATCGTATTGCTGATTGAATCGAAAAGATTCTGGCCAAGGTTCCATTTTGGGAACTACCCCCAAATAACCTTGTGTTTCTCCATTTTCCGCAGTACGGCTATCCAGCATTACGTCAATATTCTGGATACTCCCCTGCCTTTCCACGCCAATTGTAACATTCTGACTAGGACGTGCAGCAATATAACTGACTATTTGTACCCAATCATCAACAGGAGTTCCATCTAACGAGATTATTTTGTCATTTTGCAGAATATTTGCACGATTGGCAGCAGAATCCTCAGCAACCCAAGCGATATTAGTGGTCAATTCCGGTCGAAAGGGTACCACTCCCAAACTATCCAGCGCACTTTGCTGTTGCGGATCAAATTGCCAATCTTGAATATCAATCGTTTTTGTCACTTTTGCCTGGTTGCCCACCTCCTGCAAAGTAACTTGCATCGAGGGCTGACCAATATGCGAAACCATTTCCAAATTCACTGATTCCCAATCCCGTGTTGGCTTATCATCAATGGCAATAATTTGCGAAGGTGTCTTAATATTGACGGCAGAAAATAAAGAGTCGGGCTTAATCTGACCAATAACAGGCTTAACGCTCTGTACACCAACCATATACATTAATGTCAGGGCGACAATGGCAAATAAGAAATTGGTAATCGGGCCTGCAGCAATAATAGCAATGCGTTTATAAACCGATTGTCGATTAAACGCATGGGGCAGGTCTTCATCTCTTACATGATCAACCCGCTCATCCAGCATTTTGACATAGCCGCCAAGTGGAATCAGGGCCACCACAAATTCAGTTCCGTACTTGTCTTTAGTGCGCCAAAGTGCTTTACCAAAACCGATAGAAAAACGCTCTACCTTAACTCCACAGCGACGGGCAACCCAAAAATGTCCCCATTCATGGACTGCCACCAGAATTCCCAAAGCAACAATAAAAAAGAATAAACTCCATAAGAACGATAACATCAGGCTACCTCTTGCAAACACTGCTGCGCTTGACGGCGCACCTGTTGATCATAAGCAATCACTTCGTCGATGCTTCGTAAAGATTGCGATGTTACCCGCTGTAAGACTTCATTATTCAGTTTGGCAATGCCGGTAAAGTTAAGTTGGCCCCGCAAAAACGCCGCCACAGCGACTTCATTGGCAGCATTTAATGCAGTACTGGCATACTGGCCTTGACTCGCAGCCTCAATCGCCAATTTCAAATTAGGAAAACGCTGATAATCAGGCTGGCTAAATGAAAAGTTTTGCATATTACTAAAATCGAGTTTTGCCACGCCAGATTCAATACGTTCTGGGTAGCCCATTGCATGGGCGATTGGCGTACGCATATCCGGATTACCCAGCTGTGCCAATACCGAACCGTCATTGTATTGCACCATGGAATGGATCACACTCTGTGGATGAATGACCACATCAACTTGCTGTGGGCTGACTCCAAACAACCAACAAACTTCAATAAATTCGAGCCCCTTGTTCATCATGGTGGCTGAATCTACCGAAATTTTTCGTCCCATATCCCAATTAGGATGAGCACAGGCTTGTTGCGGGGATTTGCTAGCAAGCTCAGCAACAGGAGTCGTCAGAAATGGACCACCTGAGCCGGTTAGTAAAATTTTGTCAATACCACTTTGTTGCGGTTTACCATATTGATAAGTGGCGGGTAAACATTGGAAAATAGCATTATGTTCGCTATCGATGGGCAACAAAATTGCCCCACTACGCTGTACTTCCTGAATAAATAAACTGCCAGACATCACTAACGATTCTTTATTCGCCAACAGGACTTTTTTACCGGCTTTAACCGCCGACAAGGTAGGTAATAAACCGGCAGCGCCAACAATAGCAGCCATCACGCAATCCACATGCGGATGCTCAGCAACATATTGTAATGACTCGGCTCCACTTAACACTTCGGCCGATAACTTGGCTTGTTTGGCTAACTGTTGTGCTTGGACATAATAAGCAGGATCAGTAATTACTAAAAACTTCGGTTGATGGATTATTGCTTGTTGGATCAGGCTTTCGACCTGTTGATGACAAGTTAAAGCATGTACCTGATATTGGTCTGGATGTCGCGCTATCACATCGAGGGTACTTTGGCCGATAGAGCCGGTTGCGCCGAGTACCGTTATGTTTTGCATCAAGCCATCCACATAACGTAAAACAGCGCAAAAATAGGGAAGGCTGCGGTTAAGCTGTCAATCCTGTCTAGAATACCGCCGTGTCCAGGAAGCAAATTACCGCTATCTTTTACCCCCACACAACGCTTAAACATACTTTCATTTAAATCCCCTAACGCCGATACCCCGACGGTAAGAGCACCAATCAAAATATGCGTCCAGATACGGGTAGGATCCACTTGATAATGTAACGCGGCGAAACCAATAATTGCCAGAGAAGACATTACCCCACCCATTAGCCCTTCATAGGTTTTACCCGGCGACACATTAGGGCGAAGTTTATGCTTACCAAATTTAATGCCGATAAAAAAGGCCCCAATATCTGCTGCCCACACAATACCTAATACATAGAAGATGAGCGAAGCCCCGAATAAGGGATCCACGTCGTATAAATACGTACGCAAAGAAACAATTGCCACCCAGGTGGGGATTAAGGTCAGCAGGCCAAAGATTGCCCGTAACAACATATTGCTACGCCAAATGGTTGAATAATTCGGGTAGGCTAAAATCATTAATAATGATAACGCCCACCAACCACCTGCCACGGCAAGAATAATCCGGTAAAGCTGATCCAATTGACCTTGATACCAAATAAGCTCAACGGGAACAAAGCTGGATAAGACTGCGCAAATTGCCACCAGCAAGAAACTGTAAAACGCTTTACCAATACGGTTTTGAATCCCGGCCAGTTGCGCCCACTCCCATGCGCCTAAGCCAACAATTAAGGCAATTGCCACTTCAAAACCCAATAAAGGTAAAAATAAGATGGCACCTAATGCCAATGGCGCTAACAAAAGAGCGGTTATAATACGTTGTCTTAGCACGTTACACCTACTGATGACTCGACTTGCTCACCGGTTAAGCCAAATCGTCGTTGTCTGGATGAAAAAACTTGTACGGCCTGTTGAAAATATTGTTCATTAAAATCCGGCCATAACACATCGGTAAATACCAATTCCGCATAAGCCAATTGCCACAATAAAAAGTTACTGATGCGACAATCACCACCGGTGCGGATAAGTAAATCAACTTCTTCCAAACTCGATAAAGCGGTATGTTGGTCAAACAGACTTTCGTCAATATTATCTAGCGCAAGTTCCCCTGCCTGAACTTTTTCGGCAATTTTTTTACTCGCATTGACGATATCCCAACGACCACCATAATTGGCAGCAATATTTAGCACCAATGAACTATTGCTCTCAGTCAGCTTTTCAGCTTTTTCGATTAACTGCTGCAATTTAGCACCAAACTTGCTGGTATCCCCCACCACACGGAGCCTGACATCATTGCGATTTAACTTTTTTACTTCACTTTTAAGCACAAAAGTGAATAACTCCATTAAAACACTGACTTCTTCTTCGGGACGGTTCCAGTTTTCACTACTAAAAGCAAATAAGGTCAGTGCTTTTATGCCCTGCTCTCTGGCATAACGCACAGAAGCACGCACCGCTTCCACACCAGCTTTATGGCCGAATGTGCGGAGTTTTCCCTGCTGCTTTGCCCAGCGACCATTGCCATCCATAATAATGGCAACATGCTTGGGCATAGAGGAATTAACTGAAGGTAGGGTAGAAGACATAATCGTCAGAAAATAACTTATATTTCCATTAAGTCTTTTTCTTTGACCGCTAACATCTCGTCTATTTTCTTAATATATTCGTCAGTCAGACTTTGTACGTTATCTTCTGCTTTACGGCTATCATCTTCACCGATTTCTTTTTCTTTCAACAATTCTTTAATATCACTGTTAGCATCACGGCGAATATTACGTATCGCCACGCGGCTCTGTTCTGCTTCTGCACGAACGACCTTGATAAGATCTTTACGACGTTCTTCAGTTAATGCAGGTAATGGAACACGAATAACAGTGCCCGCACTCATTGGGTTTAACCCCAAATCTGATTGCATGATGGCTTTTTCAACCGCTTGTGCGGCGCTTTTATCAAATACGGTTAACGCTAAAGTGCGCGAATCTTCAGAAACGATATTGGCTAATTGGTTCAACGGTGTGTCAGCGCCATAATAAGGCACCATAATATTGTCTAATAAACTAGGATGAGCACGACCGGTGCGCACTTTAGCCAACTGGCTTTTCAGTGCACTGATACTTTTTTCCATACGTGCTGACGCATCATTTTGTAAATCATTAATCACTTTTTTGCTCCTTAACTTTTGATTTGGGAAGGCGATCTACATGATCGATCAGGGTACCTTCATCTTCCCCCATCACTACCCGACGCAAGGCGCCAGATTTATTCATATTAAACACCCGAATCGGTAAACCATGATCACGTGCCAAGGTAAAGGCGGCTAAATCCATCACTTTTAATTCTTGTTCCAACACCTGCTGATAGCTCAACTGCTGGTATAATTTGGCGTCAGGATTTTTAGCGGGATCATCATCATACACCCCATCGACTTTAGTGCCTTTTAAAACCGCATCGGCTTCAATTTCAATTCCGCGTAAGCAAGCCGCAGAATCGGTTGTAAAAAATGGATTACCTGTGCCGGCAGAAAAAATAACCACTTTGCCGGATTTTAAGTTGCTAATGGCTTCGGCCCAATTATAGGAGTCACACACGCCATTAAGTGGAATGGCTGACATTAACTTCGCATTCACAAAAGAACGATGTAATGCATCACGCATTGCTAAACCATTCATTACGGTCGCCAACATCCCCATGTGGTCACCCACTACACGATTCATTCCGGCTTTGGCCAATCCTTCGCCACGAAAAATATTTCCGCCCCCGATAACTAACCCAACTTCAACACCAAGTTCAATCAGTTCTTTAATTTCCTGCGCCATCCGATCTAACACTTTAGGATCAATGCCAAACCCTTCGGTTCCCATTAGCGCTTCACCACTAAGTTTTAACAGAATGCGTCGATATGCAGATTTGGGGATATTCATAGAATGGTTCTTCCTTTTATAAACAAACCGCGACAAAAAGCCGCGGTAAGTTTATATGACATTGGCATGACTAAACAGTCATGAATGACATTTATTTGTTAACTATTTTAATGTTTAGTCAGGTATTTGATCACGTCTACTGTGCCTTGCCGCCTATTTACATGTGTAAATAACACGTCCACCACAAATTGCCATCGAAAACCCTCTACAGTAAATAATTATTTTTTGGCTGCTGCCATTTGCGCTTGTACTTCAGCAGCAAAATCTTCAGACTTTTTCTCAATCCCTTCACCCACTTCAAAGCGGATAAAGTTCAATACATCTGCATTTGCTGACTTAAGCAACTGACCAACAGTAGCAGAAGGATCTTTGATAAACGGTTGACCGGTTAAGCTTACTTCGCCAGTAAACTTGCTCATACGACCCGCAACCATTTTCTCAGCGATTTCAGCTGGTTTGCCACTTTGAATAGCAATATCAATCTGAATCGCTTTTTCTTTCTCAACCACTTCAGCCGGCACATTTTCAGGTTTAACATACTGCGGGCTGCTTGCAGCAACATGCATCGCAATATCTTTAGCCAGTTCTTCTGTACCACCGTTAAGGATGGTTAGTACGCCAATACGGCCACCGTGGGTGTAGGCGCCAAGGTTATCACCTTCAACACTGACAACACGACGAACGTTAACGTTTTCACCGATTTTAGCCACTAAATTATCACGTAAAGTCGATACGGTAACACCGTCGATTTCACTGTTATTTAATGCTTCAACATCGTTCAATTTGCTTGCCGCTGCTAATGCAACGATTTTGTCACCAAAAGCCAGGAAGCTTTCGTCACGAGCAACGAAATCAGTTTCACAGTTCAGTTCGATCATAGTCGCAACATTACCGTTAACTTGAGTCAGAATAACGCCTTCAGCCGCAATACGACCGGCTTTTTTAGCCGCTTTTGCCTGACCTGATTTACGCATATTTTCGATCGCGGCTTCAATATCGCCATCGGTTTCTTGTAGTGCTTTTTTACAATCCAGCATACCGGCACCGGTACGCTCACGGAGTTCTTTTACTTGGGCTGCAGTCACTGCCATTTGAATTTCCTCGGAATAAAGATTAGTTAAACGACAGGGGCGATAACGCCCCTGCCGGTTACTCTGAAAATCAGTTAATGATTACTCGGCTTCGACGAAATCGTCTTGTTCAGCCTGAACTTCAATATTCTGTTCACGACCTGTTCCAATTGCATCAGCAGCAGCATTCACGTAAAGCTGAATGGCGCGGATTGCATCATCATTACCTGGAATGATGTAATCAACTGGATCAGGGTTAGAGTTGGTATCAACTACAGAAATAACCGGAATACCCAGATTTCTGGCTTCAGTGATAGCAATATGCTCATGATCAGCATCGATAACAAACAAACAATCAGGCAAACCGCCCATGTTTTTGATACCGCCTAAGCTATTTTCCAATTTGCCCATTTCGCGTTGAAGCATCAACACTTCTTTTTTGGTCAACTTGTCAAAAGTACCGTCTTGAGACTGCTGTTCAAGATCTTTCAAACGCTTAATAGATTGACGAACTGTTTTCCAGTTAGTCAGCATACCGCCTAACCAACGTTTGTTTACATAAAACTGGTCACATTTGATTGCAGCTTCTTTGATCGCTTCACCTGCAGCACGCTTGGTGCCAACAAACAATACTTTACCTTTCTTACTTGCCACACTAGACAGGAAGTCAAGCGCTTCGTTGAACATAGGTACAGTTTGCTCAAGGTTGATGATATGAACTTTGTTACGAGCGCCGAAGATGAAAGGTTTCATTTTCGGGTTCCAGTAACGGGTCTGGTGACCGAAGTGCACGCCGGCTTTCAGCATGTCACGCATTGATACGTTTGCCATTATAATTTCCTCAATTGGGGTTAGGCCTCCATACATCCCGGTTTTCGATCCGCTCAAGTCGGACACCCCGAATACCGTGACGATGTATGTGTGTTATTTAAGTGTTTTGCCTGCCTTTAAATTTGACCTTAAAAACAGCGCGGCGCTTTATACCACGCCAGCCAGCCAGATACAATGAATTATTCAAAATGGGATAGATAAATTTGATCGATAGCAGGGGCTACACCCTACCAAGCAATACTGGTAGAATTCAGCCTTTGAATACACTTATGTAACACAGGAAATGCGTTTTGACCGCAATCATTAAAACCCCTGAAGAAATTGAAAAAATGCGTGTTGCCGGAAAACTGGCCGCTGATGTACTTGGTATGATTGAACCTTATGTCAAAAAAGGCGTAACGACAGATGAACTAAACCAGCTCTGCCATGACTACATCGTCAATGAACAACAGTGTATTCCAGCACCGCTGAATTATGGTCATCCCCCTTTCCCGAAATCCATCTGCACCTCGGTCAATCATGTTATTTGTCACGGTATTCCATCGGATAAAAAACTCAAAGACGGTGATTGTATCAATATCGATGTGACCGTGATCAAAGACGGCTATCACGGTGATACCTCAAAGATGTTTGTAGTGGGTAAACCTTCGATTATGGCCGAACGATTAATTCGGGTGACGCAGGAATGCCTCTATTTGGGCATAAAAATGGTTAAGCCAGGGGCTCGTTTAGGAGATATTGGCCACGCAATCCAGCAACATGCTGAGTCACATCATTATTCCATTGTGCGTGAATATTGTGGACATGGTATTGGTGCCGGTTTCCATGAAGAACCGCAAGTAGTCCATTATGGCCGCCCCGGCACGGGTGAAGTATTGCAAGCAGGCATGTGTTTTACTATCGAACCGATGGTGAACGCTGGTAAACGTCATTCCAAAGTATTACCGGATCAATGGACAGTGGTCACTAAAGATCGCAGTTTAAGCGCCCAATGGGAACATACATTGTTAGTGACTGAAAATGGCTGCGAAATTTTAACCTTGCGCCCAGAAGAAACTATCGAACGGATTATTCAACACTAAACTAGTAGGGATTATCGCCTGTGTCGCTGCAAACTATTTTGCAACAAATTCAACAAATAGACAGTCTGCATGAATTATCCTCTTTTAAGCAATGTAACCAGCAGATTTACCAGTGGTTAGAAGAGGATTTTAGCCACACTGATATTAAAGATATTGTCACAGGTCGAGCCAAAGCCGTCGATGCCATACTAATAAAAGCATGGCAATTACTGGCGTTAAACGACAAAGAACGCATCGCGCTAGTTGCCGTGGGTGGCTATGGTCGTCAACAACTGCAGCCCTATTCCGATGTCGATATACTCATTCTGTCACCTAAAAAACTGTCTGCTGCCAGTCAGGAAAAACTCGGTCAATTTATTACCTTGTTGTGGGACATTGGTCTGGATATTGGCCAATCAGTTCGGACCATCAAAGAATGTGTCAAACTGGCTAAAAATGACATCACTATCGCCACCAACCTGCTTGAGTCGCGAGTACTCGAAGGCTGTCCGGATACTTATCAACAATTACAGGAACAGATTCAGGGCAACAAAATCTGGACCAGTGAAGCTTTCTTTCAGGCTAAGTACGAAGAGCAACGAAATCGTCATATCAAATTTGACGGCACCGCTTATAATCTTGAGCCTAATGTTAAAGAAAACCCAGGCTGTCTGCGGGATATTCAAAGCATTGGCTGGGTGGCGAAAAAGCACTTCAAAGCGCTGACCGGTAAAGAACTGGTAGAACACGGTTATTTTAGTAAACAGGAATTAGAAGAGTTACTTGAATGCCGTGAAAGCCTGTGGCGGATCCGTTGTGCATTGCACTTAATCGCCGGCCGAAGTGAAAATCGATTATTGTTTGATTTTCAGCCCGACGTCGCAGCGTTATTAGGCTATGGAGAAGAAGGCAAAGCATCGGTTGAAAGAATGATGAAATCCTTCTTTCGTATTTCACGCCGGGTCAGCGAATTGAATGACATGCTACTTCAGCATTTCAGACAAGATGTCCTTCATCATAAAGTTAAGCAAGAACAAATACTGACTGCACAATTCAGTGCACTAGATGGGCTGATTTTTGCCCGTCAGGATGATGTGTTTGATAGTCCGGAAAAAATTCTCGAATTCTTTTTAATGTTATCCGACTTTCCCCAAGTCACCGGCATTCACTCCTACACATTACGCTTACTGCGCAATGCCAGACGTCGCTTTCGGAATGAATATTTTAGCGAACGGCCTGCATGTCGAGTGCTGTTTATGCAGTTAGTGCGGCATCCCCAGTTTTTTGCCTTGCCTTGGGATTTAATGCATCAACACGGCATTATGCAAGCCTACTTAAAACAGTGGGATAATATTGTCGGTATGATGCAGTTTGACTTATTTCATGCCTATACCGTGGATGAACATACCCATCGATTAATTAAATTTATCTATCAATATACCCAAGAGAAAGGCAAGCAGGCCTTTCCCCGTTGTAGCCGGATAATGGCCAACCTTGATCACCCTGAAATGCTTTTTATTGCCGCAATTTTCCATGATATTGGCAAGGGTCGTGGCGGGGATCACTCCAAACTGGGTGCTGCGGATGTGGTTGAATTTTGCCAATTGCATGGCATTGATGAACAAAATAGTCAGTTAATTGAATGGTTAGTGGCCAATCACTTACATATGTCCGTCGTGGCTCAACGACGGGATATTTATGATCCTGAAGTGATTGAAGAATTTTCCGGACAAATGCGTAATCAAAATTATCTTAACCATCTTTACGCCCTGACTCTGGCAGACATCCGCGCCACTAATAACAATTTATGGAATGACTGGAAAGCCACCTTGCTGCGCGAGTTGTATCTTATGACCAGCAAAGCACTGGAAAGTGGTCAAACACTCAGTGAAGATTTCCAG
This sequence comes from Neptunicella sp., assembly GCF_048268085.1. NCBI lineage: Bacteria > Pseudomonadati > Pseudomonadota > Gammaproteobacteria > Alteromonadales > Alteromonadaceae > Neptunicella > Neptunicella sp. The sequence goes on from NZ_JBLWWF010000010.1 coordinate 120,656, forward strand.
CAACGGTTACAAAAACATCGCAATCAAGCATTGCAGTTACTGCAAGATCAGAACATCAGTGCAGAACAAGTCCTGCCATTTTGGCAACGGTTGGATAACAGCTATTTTGTGCGTTTTAAGCCTAAACAGTTAGCTTGGCACGCACAGTCTATTTTGCAGGCTCAGCAATCCACAGATGCTGAGATCACGCTGGTGGCATTGAATGAAGAAACCTCAAGAGCTGGTACTGAAGTCTTAATCTATGCCAAGGATCGAGCCAGTCTATTTGCTCAAGTCGTATCGGTACTCGACAGCCGCAATTGTACCGTTCACGATGCCAACATTATGAGCACCGAAGACGGTTACGTACTGGATACCTTCATTATTCTGGAACAGGACGGCAGCCGAATTAATTCAGCCAGCCGGATGCAAAATTTGCAACAAGCTATTCTGACTCAGCTCAAAAGCACCGGCACCGAACACATTAATAATCGTAAAATGCCCAGACGTATGAAGCATTTAGATGTACCAACTAAAATGCGCTTTTTTAACAATCATGCAAATCATACGTTACTGGACTTAGAGGCTCTCGACGCGCCAGGACTACTGGCCAAAATAAGCCGGGTATTTGTCGATCAAAATTTATCTCTACACATGGCCAAAATCACCACCATAGGTGAACGTGCCGAGGATGTGTTCATCCTGAGCAATGCTCAGGGTGATGCGCTAAATAACCAACAACAACTGGCACTGAAAAAACAACTGACAACAGTGCTGGACGACAACAATGAGTGAAACATGACTGAACTGAAAACTATCATTGAAGCGGCTTTTGAAAATCGCGATCAAATTACCCCTAGCAGTGTAGAACCACAGGTTAAGCAAGCTGTATTAGATGCCATTGAACTACTCAATAATGGCCAAGCAAGAGTAGCGGAAAAAATTGCCGGTGAATGGGTTGTTCATCAATGGTTAAAGAAAGCCGTATTGCTGTCGTTTAGAATTAATGACAATCAGGTTATGGACAGTGCTCCAGAAAAATTTTACGACAAAGTGCCACTAAAGTTCGCCAATTACGATGCCCAGCGCTTTGCTGCAGAAGGGGTTCGTGTTGTTCCACCAGCCACCGTTCGTACCGGCAGTTTTATTGGCCGTAACGTCGTGTTGATGCCTTCTTACGTTAACATTGGCGCTTATGTCGGTGAAGGCAGTATGGTTGATACTTGGGCCACAGTAGGATCCTGTGCGCAAATAGGTAAAAACGTCCACCTGTCTGGTGGTGTCGGCATTGGTGGTGTATTAGAGCCGTTACAAGCTAACCCTACGATTATCGAAGACAATTGCTTTATCGGTGCTCGTTCTGAAATCGTTGAAGGCGTAGTCGTCGAAGAAGGTGCGGTGATTTCAATGGGAGTGTATATCGGCCAAAGCACCCGTATTTTCGACCGCGAAACCGGTGAAGTGCATTATGGCCGAGTGCCAGCTGGATCAGTGGTAGTATCTGGCACATTACCTTCATCCGATGGCAGTTGTAATTTATATGCCGCGATTATCGTTAAAAAAGTCGATGCTAAAACACGTGCCAAAGTGGGTATTAATGCCTTGTTGCGTGGCGCTGAGTAACTAGTCGATTATCAGCAGGCTGGGTTCAAATCATGAGTCCTGCCTGCTCTTCCCCCTATCACTATGACAACTGGCTTACCCATTCTTTCACCCAGGGTAAGGCTTCATTTTCCGGTTCTAACGTTTCACAGGCATCAATTTTAAGTAATGGCATAATGGCTTTCCCCTGCAGTTCTTCGAGTAACGCAAACAACTTTCTACCGGCGCCACAATAAGTTTCACCATAACTGCTGTCACCTAAACCTATCACCCCAAAAGGCTTACCATTTAATAATGGAAATTCGGATTGTAACTGCAAGTAAAAGTCTTCGAAATCTGGCGGTATATCCCCCTGTCCAGTGGTAGAACTGATCACCAACAATGCTTCAGCACGACTAAAATCTTCGATTGACGGTGGATCAATCAATTTAGCCTGATACCCTTGTTCATTGAGCATTGCCTCTACTTGTTCTGCAACAAAAGTCGCGCCTCCATAAACGGAGCCGACAAAAATACTGATACTAGGCATAGTTCTCCTTAATAATTATCCCAAACTCGGGTTAGTAAAATCCTGACTTGCTGATATTTTTACAAATACTGCTGCCATCCCCATGCAGCGACAAGCTGTTGCATATTGTCACTTAGTGTTGCTTCGATAGACATCACTTGCTGACTGATTGGGTGCAATAATGACAGACTTGTACAGCACAATGCCAGTCCGGCAAAGTTGAATTGTTCTTTCACAAAGCGATTTTGTTTGCCATCGCCATGACTGGTATCACCTATAATAGGGTGACGTAAATGTGCCATGTGCCGCCGTAACTGATGTTTTCTGCCCGTTTTGGGGGATAGCTTCATTAGCGAAAAGCGAGCGCTATTGTACCGCCCTACCGGAAAATCCAATTCAATGGTCGCTAATCGCTGGTATTCAGTCACAGCCGATTGTGCCTGCTTATCCTTGTTGGCTTTTTTATCGGCAATTTTGTCCAGCTCCTCTTTTAGAGGGTAATCAAGTATCCCCTCTTCCTGCGCATAACCGCGGACGACTGCCACATAGGTTTTATTAACCCGTTGCTCGGCAAACTCAACATTTAGCAATGTGGCTATTTCCGGGCTTAATCCAAACAGCAATACGCCCGAAGTCGGTCTGTCCAAGCGATGCACTGGATAGACATGCTGACCAATCTGGTCACGTAACAGTTGCATGGCAAATTCAGTAGCATATTTATCCAGCATACTACGATGAACCAATAAGCCTGGCGGTTTATTGATCGCCACCACATATTCATCCTGATATAAAATTTCTAGCATGAGTCAATCTTTTCCTAACAATTCATCGATGGCATGCAATACCCCAAGTAGGTCACCGTTATCAGCTTTACCGGCCCAGCTATATTCTCCCATCGGTAATAAAGCGATTTTTGTTGGCAAGGGCTGTTGATATTCAATCAAATCATACATTTTGGGTAGAAATACAAACTGTAACCATTCATCAAACTCCATCACATCGCAGCAAAAAGGCGCCGTGCTAGTCAGCCGTTGCGGTTCTGGCAATTGGCTGTTCCACAACTGATGATGTTGCATAACTCGTTGTAATTCAGTTAATAACTGATCAATTTGCTGATAATCATTTATTTTGTCCATGCTGTTAGCTTGACCCTTTGCTATAATCGGCGACCCTAAAACTGAGCAAATGTGAAAGATACACAGACTTTATCATCATGCACGATATATCAACCATTAGTGAATTCTTGTTACAGGCCGGCACCCAATATAATGTTTATGATCTCAGCCGTGGGATTAGACCATTATCTAGTCAACAGTTTTTAGATATTGAAGCAGCCCAAATCCCTCACCCATTTCCACGCCAGCAGCATGGATGGTTTGCTATTGTATTTAATAACAAACAATTATCCGACCAGCATTATATCTGGTTTGTAAAACTACCGCTGGATGAATTGGGTAAAGTTATCGACGCCAGTCGATTAGAGTTTCTGCAAATAATTACCAATGCGCTCGGGCAGCAATTGGAAAATGCCCAACGCAGCAATGGTCAGCTACCCGATAATCCCTACAGTTATATTCCCAGCCAGCAGCAGATGGCTGATTTTAATAGTTTGAGTCGTAAAGAGCTTGGGCAGCAACCCAGCCAATATTATTCAGCTGCCAGTGAGTATTTTTCTAATCCGGAGCAACATGACTGGCAACAATTAGCATTACAAGGGATTAGTGATTTTGTGCAATTTACGTCACCTGCCACATTGACAAAGAGGCTAGGTGAACATCTCGACAAGCTTGCCCCATCGGTCATTGTCAGTCTGTTTAGTTCACTGGAAAATTACCCACTCAATAAATCTTTAACCACCTGCATTATTGAATGGGCCAAACAGCATCAGGATGATCCAAGACAAGTTGCACTGGCTTTACGGGCACTGACACTATCTAAATCACATAAAGCGGTAACCGAATATATCGGTCAATTACTCGATCGAGATCAACAAACTCCTTTCGATTTGCTGATTGTCATTGCCGGACGTCATTGGTCTGTATTACAACACCATTCATTGTTGACAGCATTTTTTGAACAGCTCGCCCAATTAAATCAAAACGAACCTGTGTTTACTTCGCTGTTTGCGGATTTAGTACAAATACCGTCAATCAGACCGCAGGTATTAGAGGTATTACGTTTAACCCACAAATCTCCTGCTCTGACACAGGCTGTGGGTCAGTTATTTGAGCAAAAAATATGACCTTCAACCTATTTGATATTTTGCTGTTATTGTTTATTTGCGTAATAGCAGTGCAGTTTTGGCGTATTCGAGCCATCACAGAAAAAGCCAATCAATATATGCTGCAATACTGCGACAAAAATAACTTGCAACTGATCAGCGTATCCCGCAGAAAGACACGTCTGACACTCCATCGTGGTAAAGTGGATTGGTACAACGAGTTTGATTTTGAATTTTCCGGTAATGGTGAAGACAGTTATCGCGGTGAGTTAATTATGACTGGACTGGCAATAAAGTCGACTGACTTACCCGCTTATCGAATATGAGGATGAACTCCCTCATTATGTTCTAAATTCGCCTCGCCCCAGTAGTTAAAATAAAGGCGCAGCCACCTGAGTGATTGCGCCTTTATTTTAATTTTGAGGATCCTTCTCACGCTTCCATTGGCCAGTTACAGCCTAATTCCTGTGCATCATCCATAATAGAGTTATCTGTATTCCCTGACAACTCACTATCCAATGCTCCATGCCAACATCCTTGCTACCAGTCTATCCTGACTATACACCTCATCCTGAGGTAATCCTTATATCCCATTTCCATGATCTTCATCCTGAAGGCGTCCCTTCTATCTCATCCTGAGACTGTCCCTAATTCATCCTTGTGTCATCCTGACTCGTCGTGTTTCCATGTGACGGTTAACAGTCTAGACGCAATCAAGTTATTTATGGCAAGTGGATTAGAAAAAGAATGACAAGAAAGAAGCATTGAACATAAAACAAAAAATAAATATTATTATAAAACAACAAGTTAAATAAAAATTGCTAATATAAAAAGTACTCTGCCACACCTTTTTCCTACAGCATTTGTAAGAAATATCCTACAAAGAAAACCAGCACAATGCCCACTTAACGTTTACGTTAATCTAATTGATCAAGTGGGGTGGGATAACCTAGTGTTGATAAAATTGCATCTTTTAGCATTACCCAATCCCCCAAAAAACTATAAAACGGGTGTTGGAAGGTAGCGGGTTTATTTTTTTCAAAACGAAAATGGCCTACCCAGGCAAAGCCATAACCAATGATAGGTAATGACCAGAACCATTGATAACTGGCGGTCAATAATGCATAAAACACAACAACAATCACTAACGAACTACCAATATAGTGCAATCGGCGGCACACCGGATCTTTATGTTCCTGTAAATAAAACGGATAAAATTCGGCAAAAGAATTAAAGCGCTGCATGTTTTTCTCGCTCCCGAAACATAATATGTCCCTGAATCGCACCAACGGTTAGTTTTTCAATTAATTTATATTTTCCATCATCAAAGAAAGCCAGACATTTATCCACCGTCACAAATACCCCAACCCCTTCACTGTTGGGTTCTTCAAGCATTAATGAATCTATCGCGCCCATTAATATATGACCTAAACCATAATGTTGATAATCAGGGTGTACACCAATAAAAGATAACATATGGAAGGTTTTTGCTGGCATGTGCTGTTGGATCAATTGCTCTTTTTCGACCATCTGTCGTGTGCCCAAAAAGCCTGCAGTTAATAACATTTTTAAACGCCAGTGCCAAAAACGCTGAGGTCCAAAGCCGGTTTCAGGAGCAATCAAGCAAGCCACAGCGAGTAAGCGCTCACCTTCAAATAATCCGATCATCGGTTGTTGAGCCAGCCAAAATGCATTTAGTTCTTCGCGTATCGCCGCTCTGAGTCTGGTTTCATAACCTTCTCTGTCATACTGGAAAATATCTTTGAATAACGGATCATCGTGATAGGCCTGATATAAGATAGAAGCTGCTATCTTCAAATCTTCGGCAACCAGATATATGGCTTTAATGTTGTCGCGAACGGGAGCTAATTCTGCATTCATAGCGGCGCCACCTGTATTATTTATAAGCTATGAATGTACCGCAGAAAATTTCTGTTGTTAACACTTTATTTACACCCTTAATCTTTCTCAGCCACTATACTCAAATCGGTACCTTTAATATTCCAAGCCTATGGGAGTGTATTATGGATATTAATAACCCTTCATTAAAGAATCTGTTTGAACAACTTGGTTTGCCTGGTGATGAGAAATCCATTGATCATTTTATCGAACAACATAAGGGCTTAGCTCAGTCTGTCAAACTGCATCATGCGCCGTTTTGGCAAGGAAGTCAGGCTAAGTTTATCGAAGATGCGCTTAATGAGGACGCCGCGTGGGCAGAGATTATTGATCAGCTAAATAACCGTTTGCGGTAGTGAAAACGCAACTACCGCAATGCAGTGATTAGCGATTATTAGATCGCAGAATAGGCCGTTTCTCCCAGACCAATTAAATTGCCATCTTTAAATACGACTGGAGTACATTCGTCTTTATTGGTTATACCGTCACTTTCCTTACGCTGAGTACGATAAAACAATACCTGAATATTATGCCCTTGCTGCTGATAAAGTTCGTTGAAATCAGCTACTCCCATAATTTTTTTCACCGCATTCACTGACATGCCATTTTCTAATCGGGTGAGCTTATCCCGATTCTGATGCTCAATATCTTGCCAGTCACTATGCCACTTTTCACCATCCCGACCATCTACCGACACAATACAGCCACTCAAGGTTAACGGTAATACTAGTGCAGCTATAAGTAGAGTTTTTTTCATGAGTTCCTCATTAAAATAATTAAAATCGCAAAATAACCAGCAAGAACAAGACCAATTTATATATATTTGATTTATAAAGAAATTTTAAATTTATATAATTGAGCCAACAGGTTATATTAAGCAAAATGACTAACAATTGGTTTATTCGACTATTTATGTCCCCGACTCAACACGATCTGATCCAAATTTGCCAGAAACTCTCTGAACAAGGCCTGCAGCCGTCCGTCGGTTTATTACGTAGCAAGGCTAACTTTCCCGTTTCAATGCCACAGGTCATTAATGTGATTCGTGCATGGAACAATGATCCCAAGGCACTGCTAGCACAAATTAAGTCGGCCCCCCCACAACAAGATAAAAGCAATCAGCCAGAAACGGATTTAGCGGCACGGGTAGGTCAACTCGAACAACAGGTCGCGGCATTAACTCAACAGCTTGCATTGTTAACCGCCACCAAATAGCCGGAATTGACTAACAATAAAAAGGGCCAATCAATTTGGCCCTTCTAACAAACGATTCTGTTAAAACATTAATTCGCTAAGCGGTTTATCGTTTACCACCACGTGGTATACAGCGCGATTAGAATAACAATGATACCTGTGGCTGCAATGTTAAAGCCTTTGGTTGTACTAAACGTAATCTGTTGCAAACTGACGCTGCTGTCATTGTCACTGGCTTTGCCAGCCATAGAGACTAAGTAACAGGTTGCCAGACACAATAAGAACACCACGCCAACTCGATCCATAAAGGGTAAACCAGGCCAGGCAAATTTAAACACTAGCGAAAATACTGCAGAGCCAATAGCAGCCGATAATGCCCCCATCGATGTGGCGCGTTTCCAGAACATGCCCATCACAAAAATCACCACAATGCCGGGCGTAAAGAAACCGGTAAACTCTTGAATATACTGAAATGCCTGATCGAATTTGCCTAACAAGGGCTCGGCTACAAACAGGGCAATAACCAATGAAACCAGCGCGGCAAGACGGCCTACGTGTACATAATGACGCTGATTCTGGTTAGGACGTAAACGGCTATATATATCCATCGTAAAGATAGTTGAAATACTATTGGTCATGGATGCTAAAGAGGAGACAATCGCAGCGACTAACGCAGCAAATACTAACCCTTTAACCCCTACCGGCATTAAGGCCATCATCGACGGATAAGCCTGATCGGGAGCCGTTAAATCAGGATAAAGCACGACTGCAGCAATCCCGGGCAACACCACTATAATCGGCATTAACAGTTTAAGGTAAGCAGCAAAAGCGATGCCTTTTTGCGCTTCTTGTACATTTTTAGCCGCTAAAGCACGTTGAATAATATATTGGTTAAAGCCCCAATAACTAAAGTTCATGATCCACATACCGCCAATCAATACTGAAATACCCGGTAAGCTAATATAATGTTCACTGTCTGGGCTTAGGATCATATCGAAGTGATCTGGCATACGTTCGGTTAAAATGCCGAATCCGGCAATAATGCCCTGCCCGTTTGACACCGCATCTAATGCCAAATAACTCAGGAACAAACCACCGAAGACAAGCAACACCACTTGCAATATGTCAGTATACGCAACCGCTTTTAAGCCACCATAAAGTGAATAAGCAACCGAGAAAACCGCTAAAAAGATCATGCCATAAAGCCAGCTAACCCCGGCAACGGTTTCAATTGCCAAACCGCCTAACCATAGTACCGCGGTCAAATTAACAAAGATGTAAACCACCAGCCAGAATAACGCTAATACGGTTTTTACTTTGCTATCAAAACGCTGTTCCAAATATTGAGGCATGGTAAAAATGCCGTTTTTAAGGAATATGGGTAACATATATTTGCCCACTAAAATCAGCGTGATTGCGGCCATCCATTCGTACGACGCAATTGCTAAGCCGATGGCATACCCTGAACCTGACATGCCAATAATTTGTTCTGCGGAAATATTGGAGGCAATAAGTGATGCACCAATCGCCCACCAGGGTAGGGCTTTACTGGCCAAAAAATAATCTTCGGTGTTCGCACCGCCAACCCGCTCTGAACGGGATATCCACAAGGCCAAGCATAGTAAGCCGACAACGTAAACAACAAATATGCTGCTATCCATTGTGCCTAGCGTAGTTGTAAATTCAGACATAAAGTAAACCTTCTTATTATAGAAATTATCCGTTATTTTTTATCGAAATGCGCCTTGCGCGGCAGTACAGATATAAATATCCGCTTGCAGACCAAAGCGTTTGTAATAGTTATCACTAATCGCCTGCTCAACTTGTGACACCATTGTGCTAGCAACCAGAGCAACAACACAACCACCAAATCCGCCGCCGGTCATACGTACTCCCCCCTGATTACCAATGACCTGTTCGATGATTTCAACTAAGCCATCCATTTCCTTGGTCGTGACTTCAAAGTCATCACGCAAAGATTGATGGGATGCTTTCATTAGCTCACTGAGCGCAGCAATATCGCTATTTTTCAATGCATGTAATGCCCCTATCGTGCGCTCATTTTCAGTAATAACATGGCGCGCACGGCGATATTGCACCTCAGTCAATTCATTCCTAGCCGATTGCAGTTGAGCGAATGTGATGTCACGCAATGCACTTTGCTTAAAGTGCTCTGCCACCTGTTCGCATTGTTGGCGACGTAAATTGTATTCACTATCAACCAGACCACGTTTCACATTGGAGTTAACAATAAGTAATGACATTTGGCTAGGGAGCGGTGCATCTTCAAACGATAGATCCCGACAATCAAGTAACATGGCATGATCCTCCTTGCCCATCGCCGAAATCAGCTGATCCATAATGCCACAGTTACACCCCACAAAAGTATTCTCGGCTTTTTGCCCCACTAAAGCGGCTTTAACACCGTCAATATCTAATTGATATAAACCGGCAAAGGCTTTGACAATTGCCATCTCAAAACTGGCTGAAGAACTTAGGCCTGCACCTTGGGGTACATTTCCACTGACAACCAGATTGGCACCATTTATCTGTGGGTAGCTTGCCAACAATATCTTTAACGTCCCTCTGACATAATTGCTCCACATCATGTCTGCATCGAATTGAATATCATCTAATGAAAATTGACTAATTTGCCGTTCACAATCATGGGCATATACCCGCACTTGCTTATCATCTCGAACAGTTGCCGCAATGCTGGTACCAAAGTTAATCGCTGCGGGTAACACAAAACCATCGTTATAATCGGTATGATCACCAATTAAGTTAACCCGTCCTGGTGCATGAAAAAAATGAGTGGGTGTGGATTTAAATTGTTGCTCAAACAGCTGAATTAAGCGATTTTCAGACATGTTTACTGCCCCTTTTTATAATGAATAGTGGGAAGATTACGTAGGCGTTCTGCGGCCTGTTCTGCGGTAAGATCACGCTGAGCTTCGGCCATCATTTCATAGCCCACCATAAATTTACGCACCGTAGCGGAACGTAATAAAGGGGGGAAAAAGCTGGCATGTAATGTCCACTCAGGATAGTTTTCACCATCAAATGGCGCACTATGCCAGCCCATAGAATAGGGAAAGGAACAATGGAACAAATTGTCATACTTAATGGTGATTTGTTGCAAAATATCGGCTAACGACTCGGTTTGAGTTTGATTCAACTCCGTCATCCGCTGCACCTTGAAACGAGGCAGTAACAAGGTTTCAAACGGCCAGGCTGCCCAGTAAGGCACAACCACTAACCAATCATCATTGATCACCACAATACGCTGCTGCTTATCGATTTCCCGGACAACATAATCCTGTAGCAAATTGCTGCCATATTGGGTCATATAATTTTTTTGGGCTTTATTTTTCTTAGCCATTAAGGTGGGGAGCTGCTGCTGTGCCCATATCTGGCCGTGGGGATGAGGATTAGAACAGCCCATCACACTGCCTTTATTTTCAAACACCTGTACCCATTGATAGGTTTTCCCTAACTCAAGATACTGTTGCTGCCACGTTTGCACAATGCGGGTAATTTCTGAGTGCGATAATTCTGGCAAGGTTTTACTGTGATCAGGAGAAAAGCAGATAACCCGACTCTCGCCCTGTTCAGTGACCATGCTAAAAAGCGGATCATGTTGTTCAATTTTGGGAGTATCCGGCTTGATCGCGGCGAAATCATTACTAAACACAAAGGTTTCTGTATACGCCTCATTCACTTCGCCATTAATACGGGTATTGCCAGCGCACAAGAAGCAATCAGGATCGTAAGCAGGTTTGACTTGCTCATCCAAACTTTCAACTTGTCCTTGCCACGGCCGTTTTGCACGATGGGGGGATACGAGAACCCATTCGTCAATGAGTGGGTTATAGCGACGATGAGGATGCTCGGTTGGATCGAATTCAACTGTCATAAAAATATCTAAAGCTGGTAAATCATGACGGCAAAGTGTAAACGTTTACCCTATTTTTATGCAAGTTTTAATTTTTCATTTTATAAATATTGCCTCAACACCTTTATTAATGGCATTATATCTCAATAAAAATAAAACAATTAAGAATGTAAACATTTACATATGGCTACTATTAAAGATGTTGCGCGTCAGGCGGGGGTTTCCGTGGCAACGGTTTCTCGGGTTGCGAATAACGGTCCCAAAGTCGGTCAGAAAACCCGAGACAAAGTCACTAAAATAATGCAGGAATTGGGCTACACCCCCAACGCCAATGCTCGCGCATTAGTCACGCAAAAAAGCTCGACGGTAGGCGTGGTGATTCCGGATTTAACCGATCCGTTTTTCGCCTCGTTAGCCAATGGAGTGGAGAAAATCGCCCGGCAAGAAAATCGCCAGTTACTACTTAGTACCGGCATGATCAGCGCAGACTCGGAGCGTCAAGCGATTAATTTATTGTTAGAAAGACGCTGTGACATTATCGTCGTGCATAGTAAAAAACTGGCCGATGAGGAGTTAATCGCCTTAAGCCAAAAAGTCCCCGGACTGGTATTTATTGATCGTTATATCGACGCCATCGCAAATCGTTGCATCTGGCTGGATAATTACGAGGGTGGGAAAATTGCGGCACGACATTTACTGGCACTGCAGCATACTGAATTTGCTTGTATTTCCAGTAAGTATCGAATTGAAGATCCGGGATTACGCTTGCGTGGTTTTGAAGATGAATTAGAGGCTGCAGGCTATGCGTTGGATCCGAAATTAATTGAATATGGCACCCCAAATTTGCAAGGAGGTGAAGCCGCAGCACAACATTTATTAGCATCTGGCAAATCATTCTCGGCTTTGTTTGTCTATAACGATGCCATGGCAATTGGCGCGATTTCGACTTTGGAAGATAACGGTTATAAAGTCCCGGCGGATATTTCGGTTATTGGCTTTGATGACGTCTTATTGTCCCGTTATTCCAACCCTAAACTTACCACGCTAAATTATCCTATTGAACATATGGCCATGTTAGCCACCAAATTAGCGGTAAAGCTTGCCAGTAACGACTTGGCTGATGAGGATAAAATCAACCTGAAACATATTCCTAAATTAGTCAAACGGGAATCCACCAGTGCAAAATAATTTGCTAAATAATTGGCGTTAACTGGTTTAAAAAAGTGGCTAAATCTGGTGCCAGTATTTCTTGTGGCAAACATCCCACCTGTTCAAGGGCGACTTCTCCGGTCTGGTTATCCACAGAAATAATAAAATCTTCTTCATCGGTTAGTGCAAAAAACAGCGTAACCGGTTGCTTAAGGCGTCGTTTCATTAAAATGTGACCAATTAAATTTTGCTGCAAACGAGCAAAATCATCCGTATTCCATGCTTGCAACAGCTGCAAGTTACCGCGAGTGGATTGGGCGTCGATGGCTTCGCCAAAGTAACGGCTAAAAAAAGCTTTGATATCTGAGTGCAACACCAGATCCAAAGCGTTTTCCACCTCAGAAAAATCCCCGCTAGGATTTTGTAGCATGGGTTGCCATTCAATCATCCCCTGTTGATCAGGAGCAGATAGTTGACAGGGAGAGACCCATTCGGGGTCAAATTCTGTGGTTAATTTCAACTGTTGTTGTACTGCTGTTTGATAACGTTTTAGTACAAGATTATCTAGTGCTTCGATTAATTTTTGTGGCATGTGAAAACATTTTAGATCCGGTAGAATAGCCATATTCTACCCTTGGAATATAGTGAATGACACAGGACAATTCTTCTCTTAACCATTTGACCTTAGGCAAATCGGTTAATTACATCGATCAATACGCACCACAATTATTACAACCCGTTCCGCGAAGTTTAAATCGTAAAGAGCTCAATATTATCGAACAACAACCTTTTCATGGTGAAGATATATGGAACGGCTATGAACTGTCGTGGCTCAATCAAAAAGGCAAACCTTGTGTGGCTATCATGCAAGTGAATGTGGCTTTTGATTCCGTTAATTTAATTGAGTCCAAATCATTCAAACTATATTTAAATAGCTTTAATCAAAGCCGGTTCGACAATATTGAACACGTCCAACGCACAATCAGTCGTGATCTTGGCGCGTGTGCAGCCGGCCATGTCACCGTTAAGTTATATACACCTGGCGATTTTAATCGATTTGCGGTAACCGATTTGCCCGGCCAATGTATCGATGATGTCGATATTCAAATCGACCAATATACCCCTGCAGGCGAGTTACTTCATTGCAATCCAACTCAGTCCAAAAACGAAACCTTGGTGAGTCATTTACTTAAATCAAACTGTTTAATTACCCAGCAACCTGACTGGGCCAGTATCGCTATTCGCTATCAAGGACCGGCTATCGACCATGGCGGTTTACTGCGCTATTTAATATCTTTTCGTCAACATAATGAGTTTCACGAACAATGTGTGGAAAGAATATTTTGTGAGATCCAACAACGTTGTCAGCCTGAAAAATTAACCGTTTATGCGCGCTATACTCGCCGTGGCGGTTTGGATATTAATCCGTTTAGAAGTAATTTCGAACAATGTTGGCCTAATTATCGTCTGGCTCGCCAGTAGCCCTAAAAAGCGTGATACCCTTAAATAAAATAAAGTTATCAATCAATTAGATTTACGCTCGACTTATGAGCATCTATCGTTATATTAGGCAGTAGACTTAAACAATTAATAATCATCCAGACCCCATAATGAACAGATCGCCGGATAGTATAAAAAAAGAACTTGAGAATCTGAAACAAAGTCAGAGCAAATTGGTTCGCAGCTTTAAACATCAGATCGATCTGTTGGGTCAGTTTATTATTCGTGTGTCACGTTTTTATGCCGATGCAAATAGTGAATTAGACAAGGAATTTCAGGTACTACGCGGGCACCTTGGTGGACGTTCAAACTTTGCTTTAGCAGAATCCAGTATTAATAAAATCACTCAATTATTAGTTCGAGATGCAGATTTATTTAAACTACAAAACCACAAAGTGAACAACCTGTTGCATAACTCAGTGAAAAGTCTGCAATCCAAAAAAGAGTTAAGTGATAGCGTTAAACAGGAAGCTCTTTTACTGCTGTCCCAACTACACGAAACTGAAACCACTATTTTTAATTCATTACCCCATTTTGAACAGGCATTATTGCTCTATCAAAAAGCCTTGGAAAACACAGAATCCCGTGCCAATTTTGGTGATGCCCCCGCGAATCAAAATATAGAACTCACTGACAAACTACATCAAAGTATTTGTAGCGAATTGGAACAATTGATCAGCCAACTGGTCGCCAGCAATAAAACCGATCCGGAATTAAAACAAATTAGAAAAATGCTGATTGAAGGGATCAGCCATCAGGAATTGCTTAAGTGTTGTTTACTGATTATTCGTTCAATTCTTAAAGACGTGATTACCGAACGCAATCACGCTGAGCGTTTTATTTCCGGCATGCATACCACCTTGGTGGAGTTGAATCAGAAAATAGATCATTCCATTCAAGAAACCAGTGCGTCAATGGAGGCCAAACAAGCGACTCATCAGCAACTTAAAGATGATTTGGTCGATATAACCGAAGTTATTAGTCAGGCGAATGATTTAGATCACCTGAAAAGCCAGGCCAATATCTATCTGCAAAAGTTGTCCGATTCGATTCAAAGTAACGAACAGGCCGATAAAACCGAACAGCTTAATCTGATTAAGTTGCTCAATGCCATGCAAAACCAAATTAGCCAGTTAGAAGAACAAGCGTCCAGCTATAAACATCGTTTAATTGAACAAAAGTTTCACAGCCATATCGATCATCTGACTCAAGTACCAAACCGTGCCGCCTATATGGAGCGAATTGATTTAGAGTTTTCACGCTGGAAACGCTATGGGCACGATGTGTGTATTGCCTTAGCCGACATTGATTATTTCAAAAAAATTAACGACCAATATGGTCACACCGCGGGTGATAAAACCCTGCAAGTGATTGCGCAAAAAATCCAGGCCAGTCTGCGTAATACTGATTTTTTGGCTCGTTGGGGCGGTGAAGAATTTGTGCTGATTTTTCCACAAACCGCCTCCGCACAATTACACAAACCGCTGGAAGTAATACGCGAACAAGTTGCCAAAATCCCGTTTAAATTTAAACAACAAAATGTCAGTATTACGATCTCTATTGGCGCAACTCAATTACAAGCCAAAGATACCATCGCCAACGCATTTGAACGAGCCGACCAAGCCTTGTACAAGGCAAAATCCGAAGGGCGTAACCGCTGTATCATTGAATAAGGGCCAAAATGACTCAACCAGTACAATTAAATCCAATCGGGCCAATGAGCCTGCTTTCCCAGTATGAAGTTGATCGCTTAAAACAATCCACCACCAATGAATTGTACCTGTTAGTACGTAACTGCTGTCTGGCAGTGTTAAACAGTGGCGCTGAAATCGATGATTTGGAAAAAATGTTCAGCCCCTATGACAATTTTGATATCGAAATATTACAGCGTGAACGCGGCATAAAAGTGGCGTTAACCAATCCACCGGATATGGCTTTTGTTGATGGAAAACTGATTAAAGGTGTGCATGAACACTTGTTCGCAGTCATCCGTGACATTGTGCACATGGCGGCCAAATATGAAAATAACGGCTTTAATGCCACCACCGATCCGGTACAAATCACCCATATTGTTTTTGACATTTTACGTAATGCCGAAGTCATTAAACCGGATATTGAGCCGAATATGGTGATCTGTTGGGGAGGCCATTCAATTGGCCACATCGAATATCAATATACCAAAGAAGTCGGTTATCAGCTTGGCTTGCGGGAAATGAATATCTGCACCGGCTGCGGTCCTGGCGCAATGAAAGGCCCAATGAAAGGGGCGGCAATAGGACACGCCAAACAACGCTATAAGCAAGGGCGCTATTTAGGCATCACTGAACCGGGCATTATTGCGGCAGAACCCCCCAATGCGATTGTTAATGAACTGGTTATCATGCCGGATATTGAAAAACGGCTAGAAGCCTTTGTACGTTTGTCTCATGCGATTGTGATTTTTCCGGGAGGCGCCGGCACCGCCGAAGAATTGCTGTATCTATTGGGTATTATGTTGCACGAAAAAAATCGTGATCAGGAGATCCCGATTATCTTAACCGGTCCCAAGCAAAGTGAAGCCTATTTTGAATCAATTAATGCCTTTGTCGGCGCTACGCTGGGCGAGCAAGCCCAACAGCTGTATACCATTATCGTTGATGATGCCGCGGCTGTGGCGCGCACGATTAAACAGCAACAAGAAAAAGTGAAACAATATCGTCTCGATACCGGTGATTCATATCATTATAACTGGTCACTTAAAATCGATCCTGAATTTCAACAGCCATTTGCTCCGACTCATGCCAATGTCGCCAAGTTAAACCTGCATTATGATCAGCCCAAACCTGCTTTAGCTGCTGCGCTCAGACGAGCCTTTTCTGTCATTGTTGCCGGTAATGTCAAAGCCGAAGGAATTCAGGAAATCCGCCAGCATGGTTTGTACAAAATTAACGGAGATCCAAAAATCATGACCTTATTGGATAATTTGTTAAAATCCTTTGTTGAACAGCAACGGATGAAACTGCCAGGCTCAGAATACCGTCCCTGTTATGAAGTCGTCATTTAATTAGGATTAACCACGTCAGTATGGATAAAAAAATCGTCAAACGGATCGGTCTGGGAATTGCTGCCTATATTCTATTCGTCGTTTTAGTCATGACCTTTTACAAAGGCGACCCAGAGAATATGGACTGGCAAGATCGCGAGCAGTATAACCGCGAACAGATCAGTAAACTTGAAGTGGGCATGAGCAAACAGCATATTATTGAGCTTATGGGCTCCCCTGATATTAGTGAGGCTAAAAAGGTGGCCGAAAAAACCTTGCAAGTCATGTTTTATCGTACCGAGCGCAAGCAATCTGACGGTATTACGACGGCCGATGAGTGCATCCCCTTATTGTTCGAAAATAATCAGTTAATCGCGTGGGGTAATGACACCTATCGTCAGTACACCGAACGCTGAAAAATAAGTGTCTGATCAAGAAAAGCAAGTTCATCAAAATGCGACTTTATTAATAGAGCAGTTTTTACTGTTCCAACAAGGCATCCGAAAAAATCCAAGTCAAAAAAATATCGAGCATACGCCCCTGCTCGCCAACGCCTTTTTACAATTAGCGAAATCTGAACCGATTATTTTTAGTGCGTTGTTACACACACCAATAAAGACGATGCCGTTTGTGTATCGTTATATATTCAATAGTGCGATTGTTAGTACGATATTGAGTTTGCGCCACCATTTACACGATTCGGCAATATTGCAAATCATCTGTTCAGTGCTCACAGTGCATGCAAAACGGCACTACTTAATTCAGCAATGGTCGCAAAATGCCGCATCGGAAACGGCTGATACGACAGCATTACAGCAACATTTTCAGTTACCGAGTACGCTGGTCGATAATCATCCATTATGGCACCACTGCAACCAGATAAACTGGACAGTGCTGAGCGATTTTTCACAGCTAAATCGCCTACAACGCCACTCGATGTCTCAACAAATTATCATTATTGCCAGCCAACTCGCTTTATTAATCACTCCCGGGAAAGGACGCTCAATTTACTACTATGCCCACGGATTGCGCAAATTATCCGGTGCCCTGCCAACACAAGCGTATGCGCATATTGAAAAATTACTCGAAGTAAGTGGTTTATATCCTGCTGGCATCACGGTTAAATTATCCACCAATGAGATGGCAAAAGTATTGTCTATCACCCCTCAGGGATTGCTAGTTAAGCTCTGCCAATCAGATGGAGCGGCAGGACAACGCATTGAATTGATTAACCCACAGGATATTGTAAATTATATGCCAACTAAAACCGTGACCGACCTTTCGGCGTATTGGTCACAATGGTGGGATAATAATTGGTTAGCGCGGCATCAAGAGATCAGTCACAAAAGTTTTAATCGTATTCAACCGTTGTATTTCAGGGTGGACATTCCACCGCCCACCTTAACCGAATTACACAGTCAGCTGATGCTAGCTGAGCCGGATACTCAAGCGTTAACTCAATTAATCAGTAGTGAGCAGAGTTTAGCTGATTATATTCAGCTACAGGCCAGTCAAAGCTCACGGCAAAAAATGCTCATTCGTAACGTTAAACAGGCATTATTGATGCACGGGTTTGACCGTACCTATAGCATAATATGTCAGCAAGCATTAACACTGAGACTATCGCAACTGGATTTCCCTTGTGCTCAAAGACTTCTGCAATTTAGTCAACTACGCAGTGCAATAGCCGCACAACTGACCCATTTGAGTCCCCTGACCCTGTTACCAGAAGAAGCACAATGCATGACCAGCTTTGCCAGCTCCGGTCTATTTACGCACCCGACGCTAAGAATACTCCCAGACTTAAGAATAAATTCGCAGCAATGCTGTGATATGACCTTACTATTCCCGATTAAACAGCCGGAGCTATTAACGGAGCATGCGATTAAATTGGCTCAATATTGGCAATTAAACAGTTCACAGATTGATGCCATACGTTTTGGTGGCCGCTTATCCTCCCAAGGACAAAAGCGCTCATTACTGACCCGGCAAATGGCTGCGCTATTGGGGTTAAGTTTAGCCCTGGCTCAGCAAAGCTATTTCAGCATCAGCAGCCAAGACGAAGAGCAACAACAGGAATTGCAATTGGCGCTACAGATTTTAGGGATGAACCAACAACAGGCCAATCAAGCCTTAATGCAAGCCATTGAACACACCAAACCCTATAGTAATTTACACTAGCCCGAAGTTAGACCAATTTCTGGTAAATTAGACCGTTTTATGCTATAAAATGCGCCCTCAAAATTCGTTCAACCGTATGAGTGAATCACTCACTCCAGTAAGGAAAATCTCCATGACTCAACAGCGCATTACCGTTATTCGCGGTGACGGAATAGGCCCCAGCATTATCGATTCAGCGATTCAAATTCTGGATAAGGTAGGCTGTGATTTTGCTTACGACTATGCCGATGCCGGTTTAACCGCATTGGAAAATGAAGGGGAATTACTGCCACAAACGACACTCGATCTCATCGCTAAAAATAAGGTCAGTTTAAAAGGCCCATTAACCACGCCAGTGGGCGAAGGTTTTACGTCGATTAATGTCAGTTTGCGTAAACAGTTTAAACTCTATTCCAACGTGCGTCCGGTATTATCATTCAAGGGCACTCAAGCCCGTTATGAAGACATTGATATTATTACGGTACGTGAAAACACTGAAGGCATGTATAGCGGTCTAGGTCAGGTGGTATCAGAAGACGGTTCAGAAGCTCAGGCAATGAGTAAAATCACCCGTGAAGGTGCTGATCGTATCGTCACTTTTGCCTATGAGCTTGCTCGTCGTGAAGGCCGCAAAAAAGTCACCGCTGTACATAAAGCGAATATTCTTAAATCCACGTCAGGCCTGTTTCTAAAAGTAGCTCGTGAGGTGGCCGAACGCTATCCGGATATTGAATCTACCGAAATGATTGTGGACAACTGCTGTATGCAGTTAGTAATGAACCCGCATCAATTCGATGTGATCGTCACGACCAATCTATTCGGGGATATTTTATCCGACTTATGCGCCGGTTTAGTGGGTGGTTTAGGCATGGCACCGGGTGCCAACATTGGTACTGACTGCGCTATATTCGAAGCGGTACACGGCTCCGCTCCAGATATTGCCGGTAAAAATCTGGCTAACCCTACTTCGGTTATTTTAGCTTCAATACAGATGCTGGAATATCTGGAAATGGGTGACAAAGCCGAAAAAATCCGCAGCGCATTAAAAGACGTCATTGAATCAGGCGATCGTACTACTCGTGATTTAGGCGGTGAACATGGCACAACCGACTTCACAGCAGCGATGTTAGAACGTTTATAACCCATTTACGGTCAATATTATTGTGTAAAAGCGCCTACGGGCTAATGCCAGTCAGTTAAGCTGACTGGCATTTTTCTGTTTGTGGGGGTATCGACTTGCTTTGGGCTTTATCCATCTTGGGTAAGCTCTTTCCTCCCTACGTGGCGGTAGCTCGTAAAATCCCAACTGGTC
>NZ_JBLWWF010000011.1:0-138198 GCF_048268085.1 Neptunicella sp.
TGATAAGGAAGTGTTTCTCTTTGTTTAATGGACGGCGGTAACGCCATTAAACAAAGAGAAACACTTCCTTATCACTGAAGTTGAATATGATGATAATGATGGAACCATCATCAATTGTGTCATTGAAGCCATTATTTCCAAGCGTTCTACCCCTATCGACTGGCAAGAACTGAAGGATCCCCGTCGATGGCGACAAGGCTGGCAGTGAAGCGTTTATTTCCGACAACAATAATCAATGGTTAATGATATTTATGCACAAAAAACAACAGATTTTGGGGTTAATCGGCTGGTTGGTCATTTGCTTCAGCGCTTCAGCTATCGGTGCGATTGCCTCAGTAAATGCTAGAGAATTTTATGTTCAGTTAGTCCAGCCTGACTGGGCGCCTCCGGGATGGCTATTTGGCCCAGTCTGGACCCTATTATATTGCTTGATGGCAGTATCCGCGTGGCTGGTCTGGCGCAGTGAATACAACCAAGCGAAACGCCCTGCATTAGCCTTGTTTTTAATTCAGTTAGGATTGAATAGTGTGTGGAGCTGGTTGTTTTTTGCCTGGCATAAAGGCGCGTGGGCATTTATCGACATTATATTGCTGTGGTGTTGTATCGTATTCACCCTCTTCCGCTTTGGTCGAATACAAAAAGCCTCTGCCCTGTTATTAATCCCTTATATACTCTGGGTTAGCTTCGCTGCAGTACTAAATTATACCGTGTGGCAACTCAACCCGCAGATATTGGGCTGAGTATGCCAGGTGAAACAACTAAACTCCTCGAAAGCAGCTTAAATTTTAATTGGCAAAAATATGCAACAAGGTATCCAATCCGGAATGGCGAATCGCTAATTTAGCCTGCTGACGTACTACGGGTTTAGCATGATAAGCCACACCAAAGGCTGCTTCTTTCATCATTAATAAATCGTTAGCCCCATCGCCCATGGCAATAGTTTGTCCAGCTTCGATATTCCACTTGTCAGACAACTCTTTAATCGTTTGTGCCTTAACCGCAGCATCGACAACCTGCCCCACCACTTTACCGGTTAGCTTGTCATTTTCTGCTTCCAACACATTTGATACAGCGGCATCCAATTCAAAACGATCACGCAAATGATTGGCAAAATAAGTAAAACCACCAGAGGCAACGGCAATTTTCCAACCGGCTTTTTTCAATTCAGCCACCAGTATCGTCAAGCCGCCCATAATCGGTAATTTATCCAACAATCCCTGTAATAAAGGCAAAGGCACACCTTCAAGGCAAGCCACGCGCTGATGCAAGCTCTGGGCGAAATCAAGCTTGCCTTGCATTGCCTGCTCCGTGACTTCGGCAACCTGCTCGCCCACCCCGGCTAAATAGGCAATTTCATCGATACATTCACACCCGATCATGGTGCTATCCATATCCATCACCAATAACCCGGGCTGGGACAAGCGGGGACGTTCTGTTAACAAAAATAATTCTGTTCTCGTCTGGTTTGCAACGGATTCCAATACCTCACCGGCTTGTTCTGAATGTACTGCCACATTCGCGATTACCGCCTGAGTTTGACACGTGGATGAGCGTGCCGAATAACGAAAACACAGGACAGATAACACCGATTGAAGCGCTTGCTGCACCTGATAGATCTTCGCCAGACTTAAGCCATCTGCAGCAATAACAAGTTGATGACTATATTCTTGCTCACTGTTTTGACATTGAACCTGAGATTCAGTTAAGCCACTTAGCGAGGTAGAGGATTCTGAACATAATTGCTGCAGAAAAAAATGACTCTGAAATTGTGAACTGGAAAAAGCAACAGACGACACCGGACGCTCCAATAAAAAAATGAGGCCGAATTCTAACCAATAGCGGTATGCCAATCCACCTTAATAATCGCAATGATAGTTAACAGTGGAATAACGCGGTGAGTTTTTGTATTGTGTATTTTCCTATTTATTAAAGACTGTTATGCCAATTAAAACAGATATATCTGCTCCACATACGGTAACGACTAAACCGGATATTCCTCTCGGACAAAGCAATGAGCTACCTAGTGGACTATCCATTTTTAAGCGTTTAGCGAATTTTGCGATTGCGGTAGCAGTCGCATTTATCATTATCTATTTGTGGCTGAATAATGTGATTCAGGATCAACACCAGTTACAACAGCAAGCCAGTCAACTTGGCCGAACAATTAGCCAACAAAATGCCAAAATATTAACCGACAAACTTATCGCCAACGATTGGGATGCTATCCAGCAACAGATACAGTATTTGCAAACCGATCCGCATATCTATTCAGTCTCGTTATTTGACGATAAAGGTATCAAACTGGTGGGTACTGAAAATGATGATGATATTGTCAGCTTGTTCGATGCGAAGCAGGACACTGGACTGCTGGTATTTGTGCAAGAAATCTATCAGCAACAAAAAGTTATTGGCTATTTACGAGTATTGTTATGGCGTGATCAGGTGTTACAATTTTTCCGTATTTATCAACAAGAAATTCTCTATCAGGCCATGCTGTTAGTGATTTTAGCGTTTCTGGTTGGCGTATTGCTTACCCGTGGTTTTTATAAACTGAAATACAAACTGCGTTAAGATTTTTACAGGTTGAATAACTGTTGGCAGTTTTGATCTGTCACCCGAATAATCTCTGCCGTCGATTCAGCTCTTAACTCTCCTAATACAGCGACAATATTGGCGATTTGCTGTGGATTATTGCGCTGTCCCTGACGACCATAAAGCGGCATATCCGGCGCATCCGTTTCTAATACTATTTGACTCAATGGAATTGCCGACACGGTCTGTCTTGTTTTAGTCGCGCGAGGATAACTAATCACGCCCCCAACCCCCAATTTGAACCCTGCATTAAAATAAGCGTCAGCTTGTTGCTGACTGCCGGAAAACGCATGGATCACCCCACCGTATTCAAATTGACAACGTTTTATGGATTGCAAAATAAGATGATGACTGCGGCGATGATGAATGATCACTGGTAACGCTAATTCTTGGGCAATATTAAGTTGTTGTTCAAACACCTCAATTTGCTGTTCGAGGGGAATATCAATGGCTTGATCGATACCAATTTCACCGACCGCCACCACCTGCGACCGATGTTGACGGAGTAATTTTTTAAGCTGATCAAGATGCCCTGACTGAAATGAGTTAAGAAAATAAGGATGACAACCCAGGGCAAATCTAAGACTTGGCAGCTTCCCCTGTTGTTGCTGGCACAATGCAATTTGTTGTGGCCAAGCAGATTGCTGCGTACCGGGGCTAACAATAACGTTAATACCTAATTGCTCACAGTGCTGCAATACGGCATCACGATCAGAATCAAAAGCAGCAAAATCAAGATGACAATGACTATCGATCACATGCGTTCTCCGAGCAACCATTATGAACAAGATTGTTCATTGGTGAAAAGACAGGATTAGGGTTGATAGTTAGTAGCCAATGTCGATAACAGGAACGTCATTGTCAAGCCAGAGAACTTGTTGCGTTTAATTAAACACGCCATCGAACCCTTTCTACGGCATCAACCGTTCGATGGACCAGCTGTTATCGGTCTGCCGAGTGTAAACAAAACGGTCATGTAAACGGTGTTCTCCACCTTGCCAAAACTCAATTTCATGAGGTTCCACTTGATAACCTCCCCAAAAGTCTGGCAACGGAATTTGACCATCAGCAAATTTTTGCTTCATTTTATCAAATTGTGCCAGCAACAATTGCCGAGTGGAAATCGGTTTACTCTGTTGTGATGCCCATGCGGCCAACTGACTTTCCTTGGGACGACTTAAAAAGTATTGAGTAACCCTCGCCACCGGCAACGGCTTAGCGACACCACAGACTTTGACCTGACGCTCTAAATGATGCCAGGGAAAATGCAGTGAAATTTTACTATTGGCTTTAAGTTCTTGTGCCTTGCGGCTGCCCAAATTGGTATAAAACACAAAGCCATCGGGACTGGTGTCTTTTAACAAAACGATCCGTTGTGAAGGTTGTCCATCAGGAGCCACTGTGGCAATTGTCATCGCGGTAGGATCAGGTAGACCGGCGTCAATACTTTGCTGCAACCAGTGTTCAAATTGCACCATGGGATCTGCATCAAGCATATCCATATCCAAATGTTCGCGAGTATATTCCCGTCGAATATCAGATAAATGCTCAATGCTCATAACGTTATTCCCCGTAGCCTAAACTGCGTAATGCTCTTTCATCATCGGCCCAGCCACTTTTGACCTTAACCCATAATTCCAGAAAAACCTTGTTATCAAATAAGCGTTCCATATCCATACGCGCCTCTGCGCCAATGGTTTTTAATCGGCTGCCACCTTTACCAATTACCATGGATTTCTGACTGGCACGTTCAATCAAAATCAAACCGTTAATTTGATACACACCATTGTCGGACAGTTTAAACTGTTCAATTTCAACCGTGACAGAATAAGGCAATTCATCACCGGTAAAGCGCATTAATTTCTCACGAATAATTTCTGATGCCATAAAACGTTGAGACCGATCCGTGACATATTCTTCCGGATAAAAATGTTCACTTTCTGGTAAATGCTGGTGTACCAATTCGCGCAGTTGTTTAACGTTTTTGCCCAATTTTGCAGACATTGGCATTATATGATTAAAATCATGCTGTTCACTCAACCACTGTAAATGCGGCATCATGGCTGATTTATCTTTTACATTGTCAGATTTATTAACCAACAACCAGGTTTCAACACCCGACTGTTTAATTTTGTTCAACACCATCTGATCATCATCGGTCCACCGGGTACCTTCAACCAAAAACAGTACCAGACCAACATCATCCAGCGAACTGGATGCCGCACGGTTCATATAACGATTGATCGCCCGTTTCTCTTCGATGTGTAATCCCGGCGTGTCCACAAAAATCGCCTGATAAGCGCCTTCAGTGTCAATCCCCATAATACGATGGCGGGTAGTTTGTGGTTTTCTGGAGGTAATACTGACCTTTTGCCCGAGTAATTTGTTCAACAGCGTTGATTTACCCACATTGGGCCGGCCTACAATGGCGACCAGCCCACAATAGCTTTTTTCAGTCATGATTTAGTTCTCTCAAGGCCATTTCAGCGGCCTGCTGTTCAGCTTTACGGCGGCTTGAACCTATAGATTTAATCGGTTTCGACAAGCCTGTCACCCGACACTCGACGGCAAATGTCTGATCATGTGACTGACCACGAATATCCACTACTTCATACTCGGGCAAGGGTAGTTTTCGCCCTTGCAGATATTCCTGTAAGCGGGTTTTATGATCTTTGGGATGCTCATCCGGATCAAGACGTTCAATCCGTGATTTAAGCCACGTCAATATACGTTCCTGACATACATTAAGTCCGGATTCCAAATAAATAGCGCCAATAATGGCTTCAACCGCGTCAGCCAAAATAGAACTGCGACGAAAGCCACCGCTTTTTAATTCACCAGGGCCAAGTAATAAAAACGCCCCCAAACCAAATTCATTGCCAAGTTCAGCCAAGGTGACTCCTTTGACCAAACTGGAGCGCATACGGGTTAATTTCCCCTCTGGCTGATCTGGAAAGCGTCGAAATAATGCGTCGGCAACCACCATTCCCAACACCGCATCGCCCAAATACTCCAAACGCTCATTGTGCTGACCTTTGGCACTGCGATGGGTCAACGCTAAACGTAGATTATTCACATCCTTGAACTGATAGCCCAATACGTTGAACAAGGCATTCAGATCTGTGCGTTGCACCACTATTTAATGCCGCCCACACGTGAAAATCTCACACCGGTAGGGATCCAGCCCGGCACAGCGCTGCTTGGGGGACGATCAAATTCAAAACTGATCCAGATTGCCACCGCTTTACCAACTAAATTGTCATCCGGTACGAAGCCCCAAAAGCGGCTGTCGCGACTGTTATCACGATTGTCACCCATCACAAAATACTGGCCTTCAGGCACCAACCATTCATCGGCTTGGGTACCGGGTTGCTGATAATAGGGTTCCACTAGACGCTGAGCTGCCGGGTTTTTCAGAATATCGTGTTGCACATCACCAAGCTGCTCGCTGTAACGTTCCAGTGGTACCATGCCATGATAAAATTCACCACGGGCTTCAAAATTCAATTCAACAGGCTCTAACGCCGGGCATTGGCTCATATCAGGCAAATCACAGGCTGGTTTAACAAACACCTGTTTATTGCGATAAATAATTTTATCCCCGGGCAAACCCACGACTCGTTTAATATAATCGATATTCGGATCTTCGGGATATTTAAACACCACTACATCACCGCGTTCAGGGCTTCCCACATCCCAAAACTTGTGTCGAACCACCGGATCTTTAAGACCATAACTAAACTTTTCAACCAGAATAAAATCGCCCACTAGCAGTGTGGGCATCATCGAACCTGAAGGGATCTGAAAAGGTTCATACAGAAATGAACGCAAGATCAACACCACCGCGATGACGGGAAAAATCTGTTGAGCGGTATCCACAATCCCCGGCAACGGTGCCACCGCAGCCAAGGTTTCGTCATCAACATCACCTTGAGTGTTAGCTTTAGCTAATGCAATACGCTCTTTGCGTTTAGGTGCCCACAAAATAGAATCCGCTAACCAGATTAAGCCGGATGCGACGGTTAAGATCACCAAGAATATCGAGAAATAATTAGCCATTTACTTTCCTGTTTTAAGTACCGCTAAAAAAGCATCCTGCGGTAACTCAACATTACCCACTTGCTTCATGCGTTTTTTGCCTTCTTTCTGCTTTTGTAACAATTTTTTCTTACGACTTACGTCACCACCATAACATTTAGCGATTACGTTCTTACGTAACTGCTTAACCGTGCTACGAGAAATAATTTGATTCCCGATAGCCGCTTGTATGGCAATGTCGAACATTTGTCTGGGGATAAGTTCTTTTAACTTTTCTACCAGATCACGGCCGCGACGGATCGAATTATCTCTGTGAGTAATCACCGCCAGTGCGTCAACACGCTCACCGTTAATTAGAATATCCAGTCTGACCATATCGGCAACCTGAAAATGCTTAAAATTGTAATCAAGTGATGCAAAACCACGACTGGTTGATTTAAGGCGATCAAAGAAGTCCATTACCACTTCTGCCATCGGCAGTTCATAGGTCAGTGCCACCTGTTTACCGTGATAGGTCATGCTGACCTGTACACCACGTTTTTCAACACACAACGTAATAACGTTACCCAGAAACTCCTGTGGTACCAAAATATTGGCTTCCACAATCGGTTCATATATGTCTTCAATATCATTAACCGCAGGCAACTTGGATGGATTATCCACCATCACTTCTTCACCCTTGGTCGTTATGACTTTATAAATTACCGTAGGGGCGGTGGTGATCAAATCCAGATCATATTCACGCTCTAGACGTTCCTGAATAATTTCCATGTGCAACATGCCCAGGAATCCAATGCGGAAACCAAACCCTAATGCCGCAGAGCTTTCTGGCTCAAAAAATAACGAAGCGTCATTCAGACTGAGTTTGGATAGTGCATCACGAAAATCTTCATACTCATCACTGCTGACCGGGAACATACCGGCATAAACCTGAGGTTTGACCTTTTTAAAGCCGGGTAACATTTTATCTGCAGGTGCCTTCGCTAACGTCAGGGTATCCCCCACAGGGGCACCATGAATCTCTTTAATACCCGCGATAACAAATCCCACTTCACCGGTTTTTAAAATACCGGTTTCGGTCATTTTTGGGGTGAAAATTCCGACCTTGTCAACTTGATGAATTTGACCATTAGACATAATTTTAATTTTGTCATTAGCTCGTAACTCACCTTGCATAACCCGCACTAGTGATACAACGCCCTGATAATTATCAAACCACGAATCAACAATCAGCGCTTTTAAGGTGCCATTATTGTCTCCTACCGGTGGTGGGATACGTTTAACGATAACTTCTAATACGTCTTCAATACCAATACCGGTTTTCGCACTGCAGCGCACCGCGTCTAACGCATCAATACCGACTATATCTTCAATTTCTTCGGCGACTCGATCCGGTTCGGCTTGAGGTAAATCAATTTTATTCAGTACTGGTACCACTTCCATATCCATTTCGATAGCGGTATAGCAATTTGCCAGAGTCTGCGCTTCAACCCCCTGTCCGGCATCAACCACTAACAAGGCACCTTCACAAGCCGCTAGTGACCGTGAAACTTCATAGGTAAAATCCACGTGTCCGGGGGTATCAATAAAGTTTAATTGATAGGTCTCGCCATCTTTGGCAGTGTAATTTAACGTCACACTTTGCGCTTTGATAGTGATCCCACGTTCCCGTTCAATATCCATGGAGTCCAACACCTGCGCGGCCATTTCCCGTTCAGTCAGACCACCACAGTGCTGGATCAAACGATCAGACAAGGTAGATTTACCGTGATCAATGTGGGCGATTATAGAAAAGTTACGTATGTGCTTGTGTTGCATGGAGTTATCTGACATTTACCTACTACTTAATGACGCCGTAACGGCTGCTGATAAAGCTAACCGTCATCCGGAAGTTATACACAAATAAAAATTGGCGCTGATTTTACCGTTTTATGCGCGCATTTGCGATCTATCTTGCACATTAAACCAATCCTAATCACTAAGTGATCAGTTGTGGGGATTTAAGCACGATGACTTTTCCCTGCAATCGTATCAGGAAATAACTTGCTTAACAGATATAGGCTGGGGAATAACCGCAATAAGTTGCGGCTGATACTGCTCCGGTTGACGTTGTAAAAACAAACGCACTGCCATAAAGCTTAGGCTTGACGCCATCAAGGCACTCAGGATAACCCATCCTTCACTGAACCAAAGCTGGGTCACCATTACCGTGATCAATAGTGCTAACACTGGCATCAAATACACTAGTGCGGATGCTCCCAACAATGTCTGCTCGGGAATTCCCAATTTAACCTGCTGGCCTACTTGTACTTGTTGTTGGCAATCAAGTATCAACTGTTGCGTTTTTGGGGATAAAGCCCTGGCCACCACACCCGTTCCGCAATGGCTATTAACCTGACAACCACTGCAGGTCGATTTTATCTGGGTTTCGACTTGAATTTGACCGTTGTTGATAGCAGTAATCACGCCCATTTCTTCGATCACTGCACGCTACTCCGTATTGATAATGATTGTGCAATACGATCAGCAGTTTGGACTGGCAGTTTACCCACAATAGTGATTTCCAATGGGCCCTGATGATAGGAATAATAAGTCTCTGCACCATGTCGATACAGGTTTTTTCCGGTTTCAGCCATATCGCCTTGTTGCAAATAAACCGATACATCCACCAGACCGTCACTCAATAAAATATAATCAACAATCTGTCCTGTTACTGACAGGCGATGGGTATCGCGTTTCACTTCAACCATCCCCTCAGGCAACCAATCCAAATGCCATTGGTGAGACTCAAGGTTATGCGAGTTGGTTTGAACCACCTCTGGCAATTTAGCCTCTTCGATACGTAAAAAGATTTCAGCGGGTTGTTCTGTGACATTTAACGAAGTGGTTTGAATTTGTTCAATAATCTTGCCCTGCGGATCGACCATATCCATTTTCAGCAATAGACCCGTTTCCTGATCTAACCACAGATTAAAGCCGTACCGACTTTTATCTTTGCACACAATGCGAACTTGTTGGGTTGAACGGCCGGAAATACGACTACGTCCTACCAACACAAAATTGTAAGCATCTTCCAACTCCAGTGGCTGGTGAAATAAAATCGCCGGTATCGGACCATTAATAATATCTGATTCCAATGAATACGCTGGCACATTAGGTTCAAAAAAGCTCACTTTGTTACCCACCCGAACAATTTCTCGGCCAGGGCCATTGAGCAAACTTAAGTGTTCCATCTCTTTACCATCGACAATAGCATGACGCCAACGGTAAGGCTCCACCGCAGAAGAAGGTTGCAAGACAACAAATGACATATCGTAATTCATACTGCGTAACGAATTGGCCATTTTAACTAACCAAGACTCAGCACTATCGCCAGAAGGCAATTCGGCAGCCGAAGCTGCCGAACCAATACAAATAAAAATGATACTCAAATATCGAATCATTATTTAACTTCAGGCTCCTCAGAGGCTGTTTTGGGTTGCACGGTAGTTTCATCTACCGGTGCTAAAGGGGTATTTTCAAGCGTACTGGTTTTACGACGCATTTGTTGCTGATGGTCGGTTAGAAACGCGATAACCTGCCGACGTTGTTCTTGTATGTCCTGACGGGGAACCGCCCGTGATTGTTCAAGACTCACTGGTGATAAGCCGCCCTGCACACCTAAACCCAAATAATCCGATGGCGCACTAAATGACTGCTCGACTTCAACAGGTTTATTATAAGATTGAACTCCAAAAATCACTGCGGCAGCAACCGAAGCGGCAATCGCAAATTGTCCTGCATTACGCACCAGAGGAACCACGTTACCGATAACCGGCCAATCACGCCATGCTGATTTCTTCGGAGCAAGTAAGGTGGGTTCATCTGCCAATGCTTGTGCAACATTCGCAGCAATATCAAAATCCAGTTGTGCTGGCAGCTCTTTACGCAATGTATCGCGTACAAGATGATAACCCTGCCATTTCTGCATTAATTCAGGATATTGTGACAGTTCGTCCAAAATAGATTCATTCTGGAGCTCTCCATCCACTAATGCTGAAAGGCTTTCAATTTTCTGCTGCGTCATAAAAAATCCTGAGTTTTGGTTAACGCTCTAATAAAGGCTGAACCACTTTATCAATTGCTTCACGTGCCCGGAATATTCTCGATCGAACCGTCCCCACAGGGCAATCCATCACGTTTGCAATATCCTCGTAGCTCAAACCTTCCAATTCACGCAGGGTGATTGCCATACGTAAATCTTCCGGTAACTTGTCCAAAGTGTCAAATACCATTGTTTCCATTTGGTCTGACATCAATTTTCGTTCTGGCGATGCATGCTCTTTTAGTGCATCACTGCCATCATAATAATCTGCTTCATCCGCATCCACGTCGCTTGATGGTGGCTTACGGCCTTGTGCGACTAAATAATTTTTAGCAGTATTGACTGCGATACGGTACAACCATGTATAAAACGCACTTTCTCCACGAAAGTTTGCTAATGCCCGATAAGCCTTAATAAAAGACTCTTGGGCCACGTCGGCCACATCACCTGAATTTCGTACATAACGTGACACCAAATGGGTCACCTTATGCTGATATTTTATTACCAGTAAATTAAAAGCGTTTTTATCGCCTCGCTGAACTCGTTCAACAATTTGCTGGTCTGTTAACTGCTCGCTCATGTGAGCCAATACTCCCTACGAACTCCAACCTAAACTGCATTTGGCCCATGCAAGCTCAATGAATAGACTCTGTGTTATGTAATAAGTTCGATTTATTTTGATGATTTTGTATTTTTTCTTAAAAAAGCATCATATATACGATTATTTCAATTGTAATTTGTTTATCCATGATTACCATGACAAACATCGACGCAATCCCTACCTGGCATATTGCCCCCTAAGTTTACATTATGAATCAAGCTGTTGAACATCGTTGTGACGTTTTAATTATTGGCAGCGGTGCTGCTGGACTATCGATGGCATTAAAACTGGCCGATCACTGCAATGTGATCGTGCTCAGCAAAGGCATCATTTCAGAAAGCTCTACCTATTACGCGCAAGGTGGAATTGCGGCAGTATTTGATCAGCAAGATTCGGTGGAATATCACATTCAAGATACCATGGAATCCGGTGCTGGATTATGTAACCTTGATGTAGTGAGGTTTACGACCTCCCGTGCCAAGCATTGTCTGGAATGGTTAATTGGCTACGGCGTGCCCTTTGATCAGGAACAAAACGAAAACGGCGACCAACGCTATCACTTAACTCGGGAAGGCGGTCATAGCCATCGACGTATCTTGCATGCTGCCGATGCCACCGGCAAAGCGGTAGAGTTAACCCTAGTGGATGCCGTATCGGAACATCCCAATATTCATATTTTTGAGCGCTATAACGCGATTGATTTAATTAACGATCCCAAGGATAAAAAACGTGTCCTCGGCGCCTATGTCTGGAACCGTAAACAGGAACACGTGGAAGTGATCCGCTGTCGCTTTGCCGCATTAGCTACAGGTGGCGCCAGCAAAGTCTATCAGTATACTTCCAATCCCGACGTTTCAAGTGGTGACGGCGTCGCCATGGCATGGCGCGCAGGTTGCAGAGTCGCCAACATGGAATTTAATCAATTCCATCCCACTTGTTTATATCATCCTGAAGCACGAAATTTTCTGGTTACCGAAGCACTGCGTGGTGAAGGAGCGTATTTGTGCCATGCTGACGGTACGCGTTTTATGCATAAATTTGATGAACGACTGGAGCTGGCACCACGTGACATCGTGGCCCGCGCCATCGATTTTGAAATGAAACGCCTCGGTGCCGATTGCATGTATCTGGATATTAGCCATAAACCGGCTGATTTTATCGTTAAACATTTTCCGACGATTTATCGCAAGTGCCGTTCACTCGGTATTGATATAACCCGCCAGCCTATTCCTGTTGTTCCAGCGGCACACTATAGCTGTGGGGGGGTCATGACCGACACCGATGCTCGCACCGATCTGGACAACCTGTATGCCGCCGGCGAAGTCGCTTATACCGGACTGCATGGCGCTAACCGCATGGCGAGTAATTCACTGCTGGAATGTATTGTTTTTGCCCATTCTGCAGCGGAACATATTATTAGTCGTTTAAGCGAATCAAGCGTGGAAATAGCGATTTCGCCCTGGGATGAAAGTAAAGTAACCAACTCCGACGAAGAAGTGATTATTCAACACAACTGGCACGAGCTACGCCTGTTTATGTGGGATTACGTGGGAATAGTGCGCACCGATAAGCGATTGGAACGCGCTCAGCGAAGAATAGAGTTATTACAACATGAAATTCACGATTACTACGCCAATTTCAGGGTCAGTAATAATCTACTCGAATTGCGTAACCTGGTCACGGTGGCTGAGTTAATCGTCAAATGTGCGATGCAGCGCAAAGAAAGTCGCGGATTGCATTACAATTTGGATTATCCCAATCCGCTAGAAAACAGTGGACCATCCATATTGCAACCTTAACCTCAATAACAAGCCAATGGTTAAATTCTGCCTGGGTTTAATCCGGGACCAGCACTAATCTATTGAGCTTATCGTCCCTTGTAAATGCACAGTCTTGCGGCCAATTTGCGTCAATTCAAAATGCTGATTGAGATTATCATGGCAGTGATATAGCTCCACTTGAGTCGGTAAAAATACTGGCCGCATAAACTGCACTTGTACCTTAAACGCGTCCGGCAATTGATCTGACAATGCCGCCAAACAGCGTGCTTTACTCCACATGCCATGGGCAATTTGCTGCTTAAACCCAAACAACCTGGCACTTAATGCGAACAAATGAATCGGATTATAATCGCCTGAATATTTGGCGTATTGTCTGCCCAGTGAGGCCGGCAGCGTAAATTGATTCAGCACATTCATAGATCGATGTATTTTGGCTTGGCTGGCCTTACGCAAGCTGCTTTTAGCACGGCTTAAATTGGTACTTACTCCTCGCCATACCAGTTGATTATCAATCAAGACCTGGGTAACGACATCAAACTGCCATCCACGTGGATGAGGCTGTAAGTTATCTAATGAACAAACAATATCGAAGTGTTCATCAATGCTGATCGGACGATATTGTTCAATCTGGTTTTCAATATGTACCAATCCCACTACTGCAAAAGGGTTATCAGCTTGTACCATCAATTCTAATTGCATCTGAAACGCAAGCACATGCAAATAGGTTGGTGGTAGTTGTTGTGGTGATGTCCAGCCAATACAGTCACAATAACCATTGAAATGATGGGGGGTAATTTGCATATTTTGTCGGTGAATACGCGACAAAGGTAAACTCATTGTTGCCGAATGTTGGCCTTTTTTAATCGCGGCCTTAAAAAACAATCCCGCGATATGCGCCGGTTTATCTTGCCTCTGCTGAATACTCACCAATCATCCTTTTGTTGCATACGCATAATTATTCTGGCTAATCGTCGATAGTCCTGATCACTGACCGCATCTTTGAATATCCACAGCCATTGTACTTTTTTATCGGTAGGTGAACTAAGACATATCCACAATAACCAAGATGAAACACGGGAGGCAGAAGTAACAGTACACATAGTCTGTTGTTCAAGCCAAATCCACTCACCTTTTTCATCCACCGAAACGGTGGCCTTGAGTCCGGGGCTGCGCAAGTACCCGACAATAAAAATGATCACCAATAAACTCAGTGATGACTGTAATATCCATTGGGCGGCAAACAAATCTGCTTTCCAGCACCAGATAGAGGCCAACAACACACTGCCTGACAATAATTGAAATAGCCGGCAATGCAGTGAAGGAGAAATGACAATTCTATACTTTGACACGATCTAAAATATGTTTAACCATGGCCGCCAATTCAGGATCATCACAGCTTTGATGCCCCATAAACCAAGCATAAAGATCTGGATCATCACAGGTTAACAAGCGTTCAAAAACTTCCTGCTGCTGCTCTGACAGCTTTCTAAAGGGCTCTTCCACAAATGGCATAAACAGCACATCCAACTCTAACATTCCGCGACGACATGCCCATTTCAATCTGTTGTATCGTAAAGTGGAAAACATCTTTGAACCTCTATTAAAAAATCGATTCATACTAACAAAATATATGGCAATTGGTTATCTTTCATCGTCGATTCAATTGATGTTTTAAGAATTATCCTGATCCAGCGAAAACTTCACTTGCCTCTGCGTAATTTGCCCCAATATTGTTTTTATTGTTAATCCAAATATCATTGGTTTTATGTCTGAATTTATCCAACAACTTAATCATCTTGGCGTCATCAATCTAACTGGTGAAGAACATATTAGTTATCTGCAAGGCCAAGTCACCGCTGACATCACACAATTAACCGAACAGCAAGCCAGTATCGGTTGCCATTGTGACTTTAAAGGTAAAACCTGGAATATTTTTTATGCCATTAAATGGCAACAACAGCTATTTTTAATCAGCGATAAAGGCGGTATTGCTGGCTCACTGCCTGAGCTGAAGAAATACGCGGTATTTTCCAAGACAGACATCGAAGATCAATCTAGCCAATATCAGTTATTTGGTGGAAGCGGCGAAGCCATTCAAGCCTTAATTAACGCTACTTTTGCTGAATTACCGACCCAACATTTAGCAACCGTCGCTAATCAGCACGGTGTCGCGCTCTGTTTAACCACTCCCGAGCCACGTTGGTTAGTCATGCTCAACAATCAACATGCAGATGATTTCAGCAATGCCGTTAGCAGCACAACTGATGCTCAAACTTGGCAATGGCAGGACATTCAGGCCGGGTTAGCGCATATCGCTCCACAAACCAGTAACCAATTTGTGCCACAGATGCTCAATATGCAGGCCCTCAATGCTATCAGTTTTAGTAAAGGCTGTTATATGGGGCAAGAAGTGGTGGCCCGGACTAAATATTTAGGCAAAAACAAACGAGCGACTTTTATTCTCAAGTCAGAACAAGCACACTCTCTAACCGCAGGTGATATATTAGAGCTACAAATTGAACAAAATTGGCGAAGAGGCGGTACCGTCATCAGTTGTGCTACAGTAAACAATCAAACTTGGTTACTCGCCGTATTAGCCAATGATACGCAAGTAGGGGCAGTGTTACGCAGTAAAGAGCAAGAAGAGGCACTCTTCACCGTACAACCCCTACCCTATTCCATCGAAAACTAAAGGAACATAATGAAAATATCTCAAAACAGTGTAGTTACCATGCATTTTACCGTCAGTTCTGAAGACGGAGTACAAATCGATTCATCGCGCAAAGGCGAGCCAATGATGTACATTCAAGGCACGCGTTATATGATTCAAGGGTTGGAAGAAGCGGTTGAAGGCAAGCAAGCAGGTGACAGTTTTGCATTAAGTGTTGAGCCTGAAAAAGCCTATGGTCAACGTCATGATCAACTAGTACAAGTTGTCCCTAAAAGCATGTTTGAAGGAATGGATGTCGAAGTCGGCATGCAATTTCGCGCAGGCACGGATGATGGCGAACAGTCAGTATCAGTGATTGACGTCACAGAAGACGAAGTGGTCGTTGATGGTAATCACCCACTTTCCGGATTAACCCTTAATTTTGAAATTGAAATTTTGGATGTGCGTGAAGCCACCGCAGAAGAATTATCCCACGGGCATGTCCATTCTGCTGGCGGGTGTGGTCATCAGCATTAAAAGCTAGTGACAGCGTTTTGCTCTTGTTCGCGCCACTCTCATGTGGCGCGATTTATTTGAGTGATTAACTTTTTCAGCCCCCCACTCGACCTAAGTAATCGCCTTTGCCTAATTCCACACCAAGATGACGCAAAATGGCATAGGCTGTGGTGAGATGGAAATAAAAATTCGGCAGAACAAATTGGGTCACATAATCCTGACCAGAAAAGTTTAAAGTCACACTGGGGAATGCCAGTACAATGGCTTTATCTTCACTACCTTCAAACCCTTCCGGGTTAAGTGTATCAAGAAACGCTAACGTACGGTCAATCCGCAACTGAAGCTCATCCAAGGTTGTTTCATTATCTTCGAACTTTGGCATATCGGTATCCGAAAGACGCGCGCCACAGCCTTTAGCGGTATCACAGGCGATTTGCACCTGTTTACTCAATGGCAACATATCCACGGCTAAACGACTGGCCACAATGGTTTGTGGATTAACTTTTTTGGCATCAGCAAACTGCTGTGCTTTTGCAAGTATCCCTTTGAGGTTCTTCAACCCGCTGATCAATAAAGGAATAGTTGCTGAATACTGTGAAAATGACATAAAAAACTCCGTATTAGGTGACAAAAGCAAATGTGAAGAGCAAAGTTCCTGCTAGCTTGACTAAGGCACTGGCCAGCCCAACTAGTTCCAGCATTTAACCAGAATAAGCTAAATTGTGGAATGAATAAGAGATAAAGTCCAAACCGTGCAGCACTAAAGGGATTACGTTAACATGGATATAAATACGCCATTGACAGGATCTCCTATGACGATAAAAACATTGCTGACTCACTGGTTATTAACCCTGACTCTGCTTGGTGCATCAGGTCTGATACATGCTCAATCTGTTGCGACTGATGCAACCACCAACACGTCACCTCAAGCAACAACACTCGTTATTGGTGTTAAGGCAGCCCCACCCTTTGCCAAGATTGATGGTAACAACTATAGCGGTTTGGCCATTGATTTGTGGAAAGAGATTGCCGCAGAACAAGGCTGGGATTATCGTTTTCAACAATATGATCTCGAAGGGTTACTCGATGCCACCAGCAATGGTCAGATTGATGCAGGCTTAGGTGCCATCACCGCCACGGCAGATAGAGCACAGCGCATGGATTTTACCCATACTATTACCAGTTCCGGCTTGTCCGTTGCGGTACGCAGCGAATGGTCCTCAGGGTGGTTAGCGGTTTTATCCGCCTTGGCCTCTCCGGCCTTTTTAAAAGTCATTAGTCTGCTGGTGATTGTGCTACTGGGAGTGGGTTTTATCGCCTGGTTTTTCGAACACAAGCACAATCCGGAGCAATTTGGCGGTAGCCGTGCCAACGGATTATTTTCCGGGTTTTGGTGGGCTATGGTCACCATGACCACCGTCGGTTATGGAGATGTAGCCCCTCGCACTATCGCGGGTCGAGTGTTGGGCATGATATGGATGCTGACAGCGTTAATTATTGTGTCATTCTTTACCGCATCCATCACCAGCGCGTTAACGGTTGGTCAACTCAATAGTCAACTGAGCAACACCGAAGATTTAGTAGGAATGCATATTGCCAGCGTCACCGGCAGCACCAGCGCCAGTTGGTTAAAGAACCGTAAAATCAAATTCGATGACGCGGCTAATTTGGATGAGTCACTACAACAATTAGCCGATGGTAAAATTGATGCGGTGGTTTACGATGCACCACTACTGCGCTGGACCATTAATCAACACTATGCGGGAAAACTGCAAGTCCTGCCTATCACACTGGCACGTCAGGATTATGTTTTTGCCCTCCCCAATGGCAGTCCTATTCGTGAATCGATAAACACATCACTGCTAAAACGGATTAACGCTCCCGAATGGCCTGAACGGGTGGCCAATTATTTTGATGGCAGCAACTAAATAAGTAGCTACCAGTAACAAGCGTCGAGTCGCACGCTAAAAGCGGCTCATATATCCCACAACGGGGTATTTTGTTATTGACTGTTTTGAGCTGCTTGCTGCAAACGGAATAGTTTCAGCATGGTGCGACTGTTAATAATCACAAATGCCCCTTCAATGATGGCGCCACCAATCGAGCCCACAATAAAATTATGGCTAAACCAGCAAACGCTACCAATCAGCATTAACATACGCATACGTAATCCCTGCTCTCGAAACATCGCCCATGTACCTAATGTCGTACCGATAATAGGTAAAACATGCACCACCTCGGTTACATTAGGAATGGTAACCGCCCACACAAGCATCAAAAAACCACTCATCACATATAAATTACGCGTACGGGTCGAAATATAAGTGCGCAGACTACTTAACCAAGCGGTAAAGGCGGCTGACCACAGATCCAGCATGACAAATTGAATCCCCATTAACACTGTATACAGGGTCAAGTTTCGACGTAATTTGTGGTCGTCATGCTGTAAAAAGGCACTCGCACCAATCAGTAAAGCAACAATCCCTATTAGCTGAGCCCAAGGATGTTGCCAAAATAATTGATTAACCGATTCAAAGGTGGCACTAAGTACATTCAACGAGATAAAACTCCATAAACACAGGCTTGATGGGGAATAAACAGAACAATAATTGGTGGTTCGATTTTTTAACTCATCCGGAACAAAAATAATCACGAAATATTGAAAGGTATGCTGACTACCGTGATCTATCCAGACATCAATATACGCTATTTTAAAGTGTCACCAATATAATAGCGAAATCAAATCGTTATAGCTTATAGAACATTATCACTTAACCTGACATCGTTGAACAACAGTGTATAACAGCTCTCACCTGATGCTTTGAGCCAATAGCAGCCGCGTGATTAACTGATTGTTAAGATGATGCAAATTCTCACATATTTTGCGAATTGAAGTGGAATAGTTCGTTTTCCTCCGCACATCCACCTCATTGATTTGTATTAAATAGTGACGTGGTCTGCCGACGTCACCACGAAAGACGGGTGGCGACACAGGCCTCATCAGCGTGCAGCAAAAACGACCAACCATTGCGCTCACACAACCGTTGAACTATCCCAAGCCCCAGACCATAGCCGTGAGACGACGATACCTCGGTTGGCATGTGCCGCTCATCAGGGTCACTGCTGACCTGATTGGTGACGAATAGCTCGCGCTCTTTGATGATAATCGTAATCGGTCCCTGTCCGTTAAGCGTGTGCTCGAATGCATTTCGCACCAGGTTGTTGACCACGATCGAAAAAGCCTGTGGATGTCCGCAGACTTTGGGGTTAGCGAGTTGCTCGATATCAACATCGACCATCTTGCCTTTCAGCAGGTAGTGTTGCTGATCGATCGCGTTGCTCACCAACGGCATCACTAAAAACTGCTCGTCATACAAGCCGTCATCGGTTTCACGAGCGAGGCACAAGAACATTTCAATCGTGGTTTTCATGTCGAGGGTTGCACGCCTCACTCGATCCAGCGCCTTCACATCGGTTACTGACAGTTCACTGTGCTCCAGCAACTCAAGCGCACCTATGATCACTGTGATCGGTGTGCGTAACTCATGGCTGGCTGAATCGGTAAAATATCGCTCTCTAGCAACAAATGCGCTGATTCGCTCAAGTGTCTTTTCAATAGTTTCAGCGAGCAAGCCAACCTCATCATCGCCGAAGCGGTTGGATCCTACGCGTTTATAATCTTCTTCCGATAACTGTTCCAGGTCGATATCCTCGACTGTCTTAGCGAGCTGAGCCACAGGGGCAATAGCTCTGCGCATCACAACAATTCCGAGCCCGAAACCCAGCGAACCCAGCGTCCCCACAGCAACGACGATAACCAGCAACCACCACCAATCCTCTGACGATGCAGCCTCAATCCCGGCAACGTCGAACACCACAAAGGCGTGTTGCTGCTCATTACCGCCGGGTATTACCGCCACATGCAACTCTTCGGAACTGAATTCGTATAGTCCCAGTTCTGGGTTAGTCTGCGCCCATTCCCTCAGTGATTCCGGCAAGCTGGCAACCTCATCGTATTCACGAATACTCATCGGCATAGAGGGATAACTTTTGGCGGCATGCTCTAGCTGACGCTGTAGCACGTGGTCTTCGGTCAACCTGATTGCAGCAAAGAACGCGAATCCCCAGGCTAAGCTGAGTACTGCAACACACATCGCAAATGCAATGGCGACACGCTTGCGTAAACTATGTCGATACATTACTCAGCATCCTCTGCAATTCGGTAGCCAATGCGATGCACCGTATGAATGAGTGGGCTATCAAAGGGTTTATCGATAGCCTGCCGCAGTTTGTACATATGCGAGCGAAGCGCATCTCCATCGGGAAGCTCGTCAGCCCACAATAAGGTTTCGAGAGTATCGCGCGTCACAACAGACGGCGCCTCTTCCATCAATCGTTGTAGTAGTTTCATACTAGTAGGGTTGAGATCTATTCGCCGCCCCGCGCGATGCACTTGCAGTGTAGATTGGTTGAGCGTCAGCTCGCCAAACGTTAACAGCTTGGCGGTTTTTCCATGACTGCGTTTATACAACGCCTGCAGGCGCGCATGTAATTCCTGTAATGCGAATGGCTTGATCAAATAATCATCGGCTCCCGCCGCAAACCCCTTAAGTTTATCGTCAAGGGTGTCTCTCGCCGTTAGCATTAGCACCGGCGTTTCTACTTTGGCGTCGGTGCGCAGCTTTTTGCAAAAACTCAGGCCGTCCATTCCCGGCAGCATCAAGTCCAGAACAATCACATCGAACGGATTCGTCAACGCCAGGTGCATCGCGCTAATACCGTCATAGGCGAAATCAAGTATATAGCTATGCTTTTCCAGATAAGCGGCAATGTTCTCGCAAATATCGCGATTGTCTTCAACAATCAATACTCTAACTGGTGTCGTATCAAGCGCCAATACCATATACTATTCCCCTTAACAGAGACCCATTTACCACGCATAGTCCAATCGCAGACCAATCAGTGGCTCGGCTTCGCTCTCGTCTTCCACTTCAACGCCTCGGCGATAATCAAACTCGGTATCGTCGCTCGACGATGCTGCCGTTATATTGATGACGTCTAGAAAAGCGGTTACATCTACAGGACCAAATGCGCGCCGATAGTCAACGCGAACGTTCAACAAGCCGGCACTGCTTTTACGACCAACATTACGCTCAGTGATCTGTTTCGAATAGCGTAGCGGCTGCCCCGGTCCCAATACGTCTGAGTGAATAATAAACTCATCATCTGGTCTGCCGGAAAGATATTTGTAGCGCCCGGCGACCTTCCAATGATCGCTAATTTCCCAGGTTAGCCCCAGGGTAGCGACGTGCTCGCGACTGAATTCAGCAGCTACATCACCGCGACCGTCTTTGCGGTCGACTACTGCATCATTGTAAGAATAGGTTGCAGTAGCGTAAAGACCTTCGAAGATCGTACCGTTGATGACGATATCGACACCGTACGACGAGCCATCACCAATGTTGGCAAAGGTTCCCCTTGCTCGGTCAAGGTCGACCACGAGATTGTCGAGTTTTTGATAATAGGCTTCCGTTAACAC
Source organism: Neptunicella sp. (assembly GCF_048268085.1). NCBI lineage: Bacteria > Pseudomonadati > Pseudomonadota > Gammaproteobacteria > Alteromonadales > Alteromonadaceae > Neptunicella > Neptunicella sp. Next base: position 21,802 of record NZ_JBLWWF010000011.1, read on the forward strand.
TGACCAATTGTTGTTCGGGAAATATTTTAAACCGATACTACTATGGGTGATTTTTTCGGTTTTAAGGGAATTTGATTCATTAGCGGCAAGTTCTAAATACCGTGGCGACTGATGAAACATCCCTGCGGTGGCAAAATATCTAACCGTTTTACCCGGTTGCCAGTTAACGCTAAATCTGGGCGATGCGAAGCTTTCGTCAGCAAAACCATCCCGTTCGAGCCGTAAGCCTGTGCCAACATCCCAGTCACCGAATTCAAACACTTGATCTACATAGCCAGCATAGTTCGTTTCTTTCTGACGCACTGACGAATTGATACTCTCGGGCGTCAACACAATAAAACGCTGCTCAGAGTCTGGTCTGAAATCATCGTCATCATAGACAAATCGGTTCCAATCGCCATCCAGAACAGTGTTGTAGTCCAGTTCAATTTGCGTAACCCGAGCACCGGCACTGAACGTACCCCATTGATTCAGCGTTTCAAAGTCGCTTCGCCAGCCGATTTCCGTTTCATTTTCACCGATGGTAATGATGTTTTCCCGCACCGGAAAACTGGATGCAGGCGATCCTGCTGGTACCAAATCAGGGAAGGCTTCCCCTTCTGAGCTTACCTTGTCACTTTTGCGGTAGTAAACCTTATTGGTCCAGACCGCTGCTTCACCGATCAATGAACGTAATGTCAAACCATACAAATCACTATCTTGTTCTTCATCCTGCAGCGCAACATCTTCGAAATTGGGCGACGCAAAAACGTGAGTGACGCCGCGGGTGTAGTCCTCATGGGTATCCATCAGCAGCACTTCAAAGGTGTGCTCCTGATTGATAGGTATGACTGACTTTACGATAACATCTCGTAACACCGGCTCGCCAATGTCCAGCTCTTCAATGGTTTCAAACAACTTGCCGAAGTCCAGCCGCCGCGCAGACACCAGCATGGTGGCATCTTCAGTGGCACCCATAGGACCGTCATAACCCACTTCATAACCTGCAAGGTCGTAGCGGAAACTTGCTGATGGACTGGGATTGCCATTGGCGACGTCCAGTTTGAGTAACGATGCTGCACGACCACCATAAGCGGGCCCCCACCCACCCGGTGAAAACTCTGCTCCACTAATAACGTTCGGCGCGAAAATCGAGAAACGGCCACCACCACCTACATCCTCCTCTTCACCCAGTGTCGCATCAAAGTGCACGGCTTTATCAAAGGGAAAACCATCAACCAATAACAAGTTATCCCTTGGACCACGGCCACGCACACTAAAGCTGGCAAATTCACTGGCGGATGCCAGGCCAGGCAATCCGTCCAACGAGAGCAGCGGATCTGCACCACCACCGACGGCGCTTCGCAATGCTTCTCTATCGAAATAGGTGCTGGAACCTGAGGCAGATAGTTCAGATTGTTGCGCCCGAACCTCCACTACCTCAATGGTGTGTTCTCTCAATTCGAATTCTATCTTGATATTCTTGCGTGTCACCACGCGTATGCTCGGCTCATACAATGAAGCAAAACCAATTTTGGTCAGGCTCACAGAATAGAGACCGGGATCGAGCTGTTCAACGACAATCCGCCCCTGTTCATTGGTTTCTATCGTTTGTGTAGAAGAAGTTTCCCGTTCCTTGAGCGTGATCTGCACATTTGAAAGTGGCCGCTCAGTATTCTGATCTTTGACGATGAATGTTAGCGCACCGGGCGACTCTGCTGCATGGGCAAGAAGTGGAAAGCCAACTAGAAGCGCCCACAGCGCCAACCACGATACTTGTCTGACTTTCCTGTTCATATTGTTGTCCTTCTAAGCGTTAAACACCATACCTGCTTCAATTGCCTGCTCATATTGCTTCCTCCAAAAATCGACCGTAAATAATTGATGAATCGCTGAGAGGTTAACAAAGCTAATGTGACTAAAATGTCGCTGAAATGTGAAGTTGACAACAGATCCTGAATACCAGAAACCGGTTCAATTCAGGGAGACTGTTGCGAATGAAAAAATCTGTATGTCGCCCACACAAAAAAGCCGCTAGTTGTTACTTAGCGGCTTGTTTATGACCAATCTTCATCTATTCATGGCTAAAAATACCTGACTTATTTATGTAGCCCAAGCACGGTCGCCTTTTTTATAATCAAGTGCGCCGTCATATTTACCGGGAATAGCGTCATAACGCAGCACCTTAGTCGCCCCCACTTCGGACGTAAAAAAGCTGAACAGGGTTAATTGTTTGATCATCGTAAAATAATGCGGCAATGGCTGATCGCCGTTAGGTCTGACCGACATATAGTAGAGGTCCTGTTTGTTATTGTCTGCTTTTGCCTGTGAATCGAGGCCCTGCACAAATTCGATTTTTTGTTCTGGGCTCAACAGCAAAAAGGGTTTGCCGTAGGCATCTTTCGCATGTTCATCAACAGCACGTAAACCTTCAGCAAAGCTTTTACGCGCAGCAGGGTTGTAACAGTCATTTGCCAAAATCATTGCCATCAAACCGACATTGGCGTCTTTGGCCCCCGGGGTCTCGGTACGAGGTAAAATCACTTCGGCAATCTCGTTAAACAGGATCAGATCATCCTGACTGAACATAGTATCTGACAAAGTCAGCTGGCTTTTCAGTTCATAGCCAAAGACATTCCCCCCTACCATGGCAGCCCCGGTGGCTACCGTGATCATTTTAAGCAGGTCGCGTCTATCCATCATAGATTCCTCTTTTTAAGTTCTTCAACCGCGTAATTTGCCGCTCTTGCCGTCAATGCCATATAAGTTAATGAGGGGTTAACGCAAGACGCAGAAGTCATACAGGCTCCGTCGGTGACAAACACATTAGGGGCATCCCATACCTGATTGTGTGCATTAAGCACCGAAGTTTTTGGGTCGCGCCCCATGCGGGCAGTTCCCATTTCGTGAATACCTTTACCTAGCGGCGATTCCCCATCCCAACCATGTACGTTTTTGACCCCAGCGGCTTCAAGTATATCCATTGCATCCTGCTTCATATCTTTACGCATGCGTTTTTCGTTTTCCTGCAGCTCAGCGTCCATCGATAAAACCGGCAAGCCCCACTTATCTTTAACACTGCTATCCAGAGTCACTTTATTACGATGATCAGGCAATATTTCGCCAAAGCCTCCCATACCGATATTCCAGGAACCCGGCTCAGCCAAGGCGTTCTTGAAATCTGCACCAATGCCTAATTCGGCAACGTTTTGCTGCCAGCTTGAACGTGAAGCGGCGCCCTGATAGCCAAACCCTCGGACATAATCACGTTTATCACCACCCCAGTTACGGAATCGTGGAATATAAAACCCGCAAGGACGCCTGCCCGAATAATATTTGTCGTCATAGCCTTCTACGGTACCACTCGCGCCCACTGCCAAGTGATGATCCATAAGATTGTGGCCCAACTCACCGGAACTGGAGCCTAGCCCGCCTTGCCAGATATCGGTGGCCGAATTCATTAAAATCCAGGTGGAATTCAGGGTCGAAGCATTTAAGAACACAATTTTGCTGTTAAAGACATAGGTTTGATTGGTTTCTGCGTCCAGCACTTCAACCCCGCTGGCTTTCTTGCTGTTTTTATCGAACAGCACCTGCGTCACAATAGAATAGGGTCTTACCGTCAAATTACCGGTTTTCATCGCCACCGGTAACGTAGAAGATTGGGTACTAAAATATCCACCAAAAGGACAACCCAACCAACATTTGTTGCGATATTGGCAACCGACCCGATTTTGTTCCGGCATCGGTTGAGTGATATTGGCGGTGCGGCTATGAATAAGATGGCGCGCGCCCTTGTATACTTTAGCTATGCGTTTAGCGACATCTTTTTCAACAATATTTAGCGGGATCGGCGGTAAAAATTGGCCATCGGGCAACACATCAAGCCCTTCACGGGTACCCGCAATGCCGGCAAACTTTTCAACATAATCGTACCAGGGCGCAAGTTCGTCATAACGTATGGGCCAGTCTACTGCGATGCCGTCTTTCAAGTTGGCCATAAAATCTTCGGCATTCCAGCGATAACTCTGACGCCCCCACAGTAAAGATCGCCCTCCCACATGGTAACCCCTGAACCAGTCAAAGCGTTTTACTTCGGTATAGGGATGATCCTTGTCCGTCGCCCACATCCCCGCAGTGGGTTCGTTAAGTGTGTATTCCCTGGCTAACTTGGGGAATTCGGCCTTCATTTTCTCGGTTGCTAAACCACGGTGAGGATAGTCCCAGGCTTCAAGGTGAGCGTTGGTGTAGTCCTTAATATGTTCAATATTGCGACCACGCTCCAGCATCAGTACTTTTAGGCCTTTCTCGGCCAGCTCTTTGGCTGCCCAACCGCCGCTGATGCCAGAACCAACAACGATTGCATCATAATTATTATTTGCCATAAATTTCTCTTTTAATACTTTTTCTAAATGTTTACGTCTTTAGACATCACAAATCTGAATCGCCCGTTTCAGCGATTCAATTTTTGCTACCCTGCTTTCCGCTACGGGAATAAATTCCTGAGCTAAATAACCGCTAAATCCGGTACTCAATATGGCCCGCGCAATTGCCGGATAAAATAGTTCCTGACTGTCATCAATTTCATGGCGGCCGGGCACACCAGCTGTGTGATAGTGACCAAAATACTGGTGATTGTCGGTAATGGTGCGGATGATGTCGCCTTCACTTATCTGCATGTGATAAATATCGTAAAGCAACTTAAAGTTGGCAGAACCCAATCGCTTGCACAATGCAATTCCCCAAGCCGAGTTGTCCGCGAAGTAATCCGGATGATCAACCTTGCTATTAAACAATTCCATCTGCAGCACAACACCGCGCTTTTCTGCGTGAGGTAATATTTGCTGCAAACCTTGCACGGCGTTGTCCAAACCCACTTGTGGATCGATACCCCGTTTGTTGCCGCTAAAACAGATTAGATTGGTGTAGCCCGCATCGGCTACCAAATCGATATGACGGTGATAGCGCTCGATAAGAGCAGCATGGAACTGTTTATCGCCCCAACCATCGGTCAAATTGAGTTCCGCGCCATTACACATCGAAGAGTGAATGCCATACTGTTTTAGTGTTGGCCAGTCTTCCGGACCAACCAGGTCGATGGCAGAAAAACCTAACTCGTTGGCCACCTGACACAATTCACTGATACTCAAGTCGCCGTAAGTCCAGCGGGCGACTGAATGATGAATATTTCCTTTTAACGGGTTATTATTTTTTGCTTTGGAGCCCGGTTCCGGGTCACTGGCCATGATGGCTGCCGAGTGCCCCATAAGCCCGACGCCCGTTGCGCCAATCGCCAATTGTTTAAGTATCTGACGGCGGGATGTTGAGTGCGTATCAACTTGAACCTTGTCTAACTCAGCCATGGATAGTCACCTTTTCAGATTTGAATGCGTTAAAATTTGCCCTCAATCTTACCGAGAACGTTAATTTTATGTTAACGATATTAAAACTTTCGAGCAGAAAAGGGCTAGCGTAATATCGGTTTTTAGTATGACAATTTCGGCGTTGAATATTGGATTACGGCCTACATGCCAAATTGGCTGTATTGGCTAACGGATGTTTTACGATGGTGTGAGTATACCGGGGCAGTTTAATCAGACTCTTATGGCAATGAGCTGATTTCGCGTTTAACGCGATAACGATGGTTGTCTAGGGACAAGTTATGCTTGGAATGACAGGTGCTAGTTGACTCTATGTGCTTAACGTTAGGATGAAGCAGCAAGGCAACCCCGGGGAATAATCCCCAAGGGCTGCCTTAATGATTATTCTGGTTGCGCTTGCGGACGCATATGGGGGAACAGGATCACATCCTTGATGGTTGGACTGTCAGTAAATAACATGACCAGACGATCAATACCAATACCTTCTCCTGCTGTCGGTGGTAAACCGTATTCCAGCGCACGGATATAATCTTCATCAAAGTGCATGGCTTCTTCATCACCGGCATCTTTTTCTTCTACCTGCTTACGGAAACGGGCAGCCTGATCTTCAGCATCATTTAATTCCGAGAAACCATTAGCCAATTCGCGTCCGCCAACAAAGAACTCGAAACGATCGGTCACAAAAGAGTTGTCATCGTTACGACGGGCCAGCGGTGACACTTCCCACGGATAAGCGGTAATAAAGGTTGGCTGGTCGAGTTTTTCTTCTGCGGTGGCTTCAAAAATCTCGCACAAGTATTTACCTGCACCCCAGATCCCATCCACTTCCGGCTCTTTGATATGCAGCTCTTTGGCCATTGCCTTAAGCTCTTCAAGATGATTTTCCGGATCGTTAATCGCCACTTCATTAGCGCCCTTCCAATATTTCAGAATGGCTTCATTCATGGTTAAACGAGCGAAGGGTTGACCAAAATCATATTCTTTTTCTTCGGTAACATTACCATCTGCATCCTTGACGGTATTCTTGATTACCGTACTACCCAGTACATCCAACGCCAGTGTGCGTAACATGTCTTCGGTTAAATCCATCAAGTCATTGTAATCGGCATAGGCCTGATAGAATTCGATCATAGTAAATTCAGGATTATGACGAGTGGATAAACCTTCATTGCGGAAGTTACGGTTAATCTCGAACACCCGCTCAAAACCACCCACTACTAAACGCTTTAAATACAGTTCTGGCGCGATACGCAAATACATATCAATATCCAGCGCGTTATGGTGTGTGGTAAAAGGTGCCGCCGTGGCGCCGCCCGGGATCACTTGCAACATGGGCGTTTCCACTTCCATAAAGTTACGCGTGCTGAGGTACTGGCGAATGCCTTCTACAATTTTGCTACGAATACGGAAGGTCTCACGAGTGTGCTCGCTGGTGATCAAATCCACATAACGCTGACGATATTTGGTTTCCTGATCGGACAAACCGTGGAATTTTTCTGGCAGTGGGCGCAAGGACTTCGTCAGCAATTTAAATTCAGCCATATTGACGTATAAATCGCCTTTACCGGATTTATGCAACTCTCCCGTTACACCGATAATATCGCCAATATCCAGACTGCCGTATTGCTCTTTAATGATCTGCTGTGCTTCTTTGGATGCATAAGACTGAATACGACCAGACATATCCTGCAAGACCAGAAAAGGGCCACGTTTAGCCATAATTCGTCCGGCAACACTGACTACTTTAGCCATGTTTTCCAGATCGGCTTTTTCGCGTTCACCGAAAGCTTTTTGCAAATCCGCGGCGTAATGCTCACGGTTGAAGTCATTCGGATGACCATTCGCTTTGCAATGGCTGCGAATATGGTCCAGTTTGCCACGACGTTCGGCAATCAATTTATTTTCGTCTTGTTGTATATCAGTCATCGCTTCGCTATTTCCAATCAGTTACAGGCCAGATTTAAGACTGGCTTCAATAAATTTATCTAATCCACCGTCAAGAACGGCCTGAGTATTACGAGTTTCCACACCAGTACGCAAGTCTTTAATCCGCGAGTCATCCAGCACATAAGAACGTATTTGGCTACCCCAGCCGATGTCTGACTTACTGTCTTCCATCGCCTGTTTTTCGGCATTCTGTTTTTGCAGCTCAAATTCATATAACTTGGCTTTCAACTGTTTAAATGCCTGATCTTTGTTTTTGTGCTGAGAACGGTCATTTTGACACTGCACCACAATATTGGTCGGCAAGTGAGTTATCCGAATCGCCGAGTCAGTCCGGTTAACGTGCTGACCACCGGCGCCAGAAGCCCGGTATGTATCAATACGGATATCAGCCGGGTTAATTTCAATTTCAATATTATCGTCAATTTCAGGATAGACAAAAACTGAAGAAAATGAGGTGTGGCGACGATTTCCCGAATCGAAGGGGGACTTACGCACTAATCTATGCACGCCTGTTTCGGTGCGTAACCAGCCAAAGGCATACTCGCCACCGAAACGGATGGTAGCGCCTTTAATGCCGGCCACATCACCATCAGATACTTCAATCAGTTCCGTCTTAAAGCCATGTTCTTCACCCCAACGTAAATACATACGTAACAGCATATTGGCCCAGTCTTGGGCTTCAGTACCACCTGAGCCAGACTGAATGTCCAGATAACAATCGTTAACATCATTGGGACCGGAAAACATCCGGCGAAACTCTAATTCTTCCAACTTCTTAATTAATTCTGCCGCTTCAGCATTGGCTTCATCAAAGGTTTCTTGATCTTCAGCCTCAATTGCCAATTCCAGCAAACCTTCCACATCGTCCACCCCACTATCCAGTTGCATAATGGTTTCTACGACTTTTTCCAAGGCGACTTTTTCTTTACCTAACGCCTGTGCATACTCCGGATCGTTCCAAACTTCGGCACTTTCCAGTTCGCGATTGACTTCTTCTAAACGTTCTTGCCGTTGATCAAAGTCAAAGATACCCCCGAAGAATATCGGTGCGTTGTCTTACATCTTTGATGGCGCTTTGCAGTGGATTGATTTCAAACATAAAAATTAAAAATTCTAGGACAATAATGGAGCCGGATTCTAGCTGATTTTAGTCCTAATTCATACAGCTGACAGGGGATTCTGCTAGTTAAATTCGGACTAATTGATAAGAAAAATCAGCTTCGCTCAAAACCGTGTTCAGATCTTCCTTTTGGGCTCCAACAGGGGTCAACCTGGTCTGATGTGTTGACCAATCAACACGTCTTTTGTGCTGCTATTTTTGTTCTATAAAAAAACTGATACAGCTCTACACCCTGTTTGTAATCTAACATTGAGCAAAGCAACAGCGACAAAAACATAAAATCGGGTATTTTTCTCAGCCTCGTATTAGGTATCAAAAATCACAACAAGGTATAAAGCCTCATCTATATCGTAAAACATACTTATGTATATTGCGCTGTCACAAGGCCACGGACCCCTTTTGTCGGGTTGAGAGACATCTTACCAAGGTGCCGCTTTACCATTCATTGCCATTGTGCAGTATCGTTTTGCCATCAGTTAAGGATAGAAGATGTACTTCTTTGTTGCGCGACAGCCCATTTTAAATACCAACATGAGCTTATTTGCCTACGAGTTGTTGTTTAGAAACAGCGAGCATAATGTATACCCCGGCATTGATTCAGATGTCGCGACCAGTCGCATGATCGATGGAATTATCTCATTACAGGACTGGGATTCGTTACTGCAACATCAGACTGCGTTTATCAACTTTACCGCAGAGGCGATTATTAACGAGCTGCCCCTTACCTTACCCAAAAACAGAATTGTAGTAGAAATTCTCGAGAACTCCGAGCCTACATCAACGTTGCTGGAGGCAGTATTTAATCTGCATAAGTTAGGTTACCGCATTGCATTAGACGACTATCAACATAAACCTGAATGGGAAGTGTTTTTGCCTTACGTATATATGGTTAAGGTAGAAACGCCACTACATTCGCAACAAAAATTAATTGATTGTTGTAATCGATTACAACAATTTCCGCATTTAAAATTATTGGCAGAAAAAGTAGAAACCCACGCACAATTTGAACAAGCCAAAGCCCTTGGATTCAATTATTTTCAAGGTTACTTTTTTTGTAAGCCGGAGATGGTTAAATCCCGGTTTTTGGGTCATTCCAGTGCAGCCCTGATCAACGCCCTAAGAGAAATATCCAAACCTGATGCACGGGCGGATAAAGTGGCTCAAGCCTGTCAGGGGGATCCGAGGTTATCAGTAAAATTACTACGCTACGTTAATTCCAGCTTATTCTTTCGTGCTACCCCAATTTCGTCGATAAAACACGCGGTGAGCTTTCTTGGGGAGCAAGAGTTAAGACGATTTGTCTATTTGATGTTAACCACATACGCCACATCGGCCCGGTTAACAGAAGTGATAAAAGCGTCTTTAGCCCGGGCAAGGTTTTGCGAGCTTTGGGCACAAACAACAAGACTGACACCCAACAGTGACGAAGCGTTTCTTGCCGGGATGCTATCGATGGTCGAAGCCATTTTTGATGCCCCAATTGAAGATATTCTGAAAAATATCGGTTTGTCTGGTCCGCTATACGAGGTATTAACCCAAAAGCAGGGTTTACTGGGCATGGCGTTACATTTAATAGAAAGTATTGAACGAGCGGACTGGCGGCAGTTCGATAAACTAAAAACGGATCTTAAACTCACAGATCATAATGCCGCCCAACTGTACGAATCTTCGATTGAATGGGCCGAAGCCAGATTAAAAATTCTGACTCAGGATAACTCACTCCCGCTCGGCCCTACTGCGAAACAGTTACAATTCTCTTAGCCAAATATTGCGGAAACTCACCGGGTTACCGTGATCTTGCAAACGCAGCGAATCACATCCATGAGCAGTGTAGACAGGTGCACCAATCCATGCCGTTACCCCCTGAATTTCAACATGATTTTGTACTAACACGCCGTTATGAAAAGCCGTTATCGATGCTGGCGTCTTGAGTCTGCCTGCTTCATTAAACACAGGGGCATTAAATACGATGTCATAGCTTTGCCATTCACCTGGCGCTTTACTGGCATTCACCAACGGAATATGTTGCTTGTAAACAGAACCGGCCTGACCGTTGGAATAGGTTTTATTATGATATGAATCAAGCACCTGGATCTCGTAACGTTGTTGGAAAAACACTCCACTGTTATTACGCCCCTGACCAGTTAGCTCTTCACCTTTGTCATTGGTGACCTGAGTGGGCATTTTCCACTCGATATGCAATTGCACATCACAAAAGGTTTGTTTGGTTTTAATATCGCCACTACCGGGCAACACCGTCATCGCACCATCATTAATAGGCCACTTGGCCGCCCCTTCATTAACACTCTGCCAGTTAGATAAAGAGGTTCCGTCAAATAAAATGACGGCATCGGAAGGAATGTTATTTTTATCAAAGGTGACGGTTTCTGGCACCGGCTCCCATACTTCTGTTATTTCCGCCTTTTGCCAATCAGGGATTTCAGCCGCTACCAATACGAATGGACTAAATACAGCACCGACAACTATGGGTAAGGTAAATTTATTTTGCATATCGCTTACTCTCCTCATACGGAACAACAGATATTACAGCCCCGCAATCATTTGCCTTGGGCATGCTGATACTAGCTGCCCATTAAGTTATTGTTGGTTAAACACCATGTTCTGCACTAGCTATTGCATAGCAACAAAATGTTAACAATAAGATTAGTGTATAAGTGAACAATCTGCGGGGCGTATAAAGAATTCGCTAATCGCTATAACTATTTCAGCGATTACCACCTAACACTAACCACCTATTTTATATAACGCTTTGCCGCTAATTACCCAATAAGGTTGCCTGAAACACCTGTATTAGCGCTATATATTGTGTTCAAATACCAGAATCTTACAATTGCTTTACAAAAAACAATAAGCTGATAAGAAAAAAATAACTATGATTATTCCTACAAATTATGAATATTTAGGCACCTGTATTGATCTGAACCGGTAATCGTCATTATGTCAGCGTTTTGGAAGCAACAATTTCAGTCATTGGAAATTAAACAGCTTATTGAAGTGTTTGAACTGATGCCCGATGTACTATTTTGGATAAAGGATACTCAGGGGCGTATTGTTTATGCGAATAACATTTATCTTGAGCATGCTGGGGTAAAATCCCACAAGGAAGTCCATGGTAAAACCGATCTGGATTTTTTCCCGCCGCATCTGGCTAAACAATATATGCGTGATGATGAAAGCCTGTTACATGGCAACCTGGTAACCGACCGGCTGGAAATGAATATGACCAATGAGGGACAATTTGCCTGGTTTTCAACATCCAAAAGACCCCTTTTTGACGAACAGCAAAATATTATTGGTACTTACGGTATTACCCGTCATTTCCAAAAATTTTCTCATGCCCAATCATCCATAGATGCGTTACAAGTCCCTATCGATTACATTCGTCAGCATTACGCCCAAACCATTAGCACTCAGGATTTAGCCGAATTATGCCACTTATCCGTGAGTGCGTTGGAGCGGCGTTTTAAAAAGTATTTAAGCAAAACTCCAACACAATTTATTAATGAAGTTCGACTGGAAAGCGCGCGCTTAAAAGTGGTGGAAACCGACTTACCCATTTCTGAAATTGCCTACCAGTGTGGCTTTAATGATCACAGTTATTTTACCAAACAGTTTAAAAGTGTGTTTGGCGTGCATCCTTCAAAAATGCGGGAACAAACCGCGATGGCAGATTAACCCAATCTTCTGCAGAGCCAACTCAATGAGTTGCCCTGAGTGATCAATTTAATTCGGACAGGATTTGTTTGAAGTGCCGATCAATTTTAGCCCTTTCACCTGAGGCGGTGATAGCGGCTAATGCAACATTAAACTTTTGCATCCATTGCGATGCGTCAGGGTAGGACTTTGCAATCAGAAAGTGCAAAGCAACCGTACCTAAATCTTGATCAAGTACGACCAACTCGACATTGTTATTTTCAATGCTATCTAACTGCATATAACCATTGAACAAACTGGCGTCGCTCCAGCCTTTTTGCACTTGCAATTGGCAGCCTTGAATATCAGCAGCATGACTCACCTTCCAATGGAGCTGACTATACAAACTGTCGTCTGAATGGCCCAAATTGTAGCCATAGGGCAAACAAAAACGGGCACCGTTTAACTGTTCTAAACGAGTAATGCCAGATGCTTTAGTAACATAAAGCCGGATGGGAAAATAATTAATTGGATCTGAATATAAAAATTGAGCCGCACGAGCATCGGAATAAACGTACGGATAAATTCCCAAATACTGATTTTGTCCGGCCCACATTAATGCTCGATCCCAAGGCAATATATCAACCGCTATATCACGACCCATGTGCTCGAAGACTTTTGCAACGATCGCTTGTGACCAGCCCCCCTGAGGGAACCGCTCACTAATAAAAGGGGGATAATCTTTTCCCGTTGCGACTTTTAATTGGTCATCTTGGGTCTGTCCCAAGGAACAACAGGCATAAAGCATGGCTATCAACCACAATACATGCCGACGAAGACTCACAAATACCACCTTAGTCCAGTAGAAACGAATTGAACCAAGTCGTTACATCTTCTCCATGGTGTCGATACCCAAGAGCTCAAGTCCGGACTTTAAGGTTCTGGCAGTCAATGCTGCGAGGGTTAACCGGCTGTCTTTCATCTCCTTGTCGATTCCATCTTTGAGGATAGGGCAGGCTTCATAGAAGCTCATAAACAAGCTGGCCAAATCATACAAGTAAGTGCATAGCACGTGAGGGGTGGCATCAGCGGTAAGCTGATTAATGGCTTCAATGTATTGCAGTAACTTAACGGCTAATAATTTCTCTTGTGGCTCAATAAGTTGAATGGGTGCGCTAAATTGCGAGCCATCAATACCGGCTTTACGGAAAATGCTCTGCACCCGGGTATAAGCGTATTGCAAGTAAGGTGCAGTATTGCCTTCAAAGCTGAGCATCGAATCCCAGCTAAACATATAGTCAGTGGTGCGATTTTTACTTAGGTCAGCATATTTCACCGCACCAATCCCTACCTTGCGGGCAATTTCACTGCGCTGCTCATCATCCAAATCTGACACTCGATTGGCCAACAACACCGCTGAACGTTCAACGGCTTCATCCAGTAATTCCACTAACTTAACGGTACCACCAGTACGGGTTTTAAACGGCTTGCCATCATCCCCCAACATCATCCCAAACGGGCAATGCTCGTAACTTTGTTCGGGTTTTATAAAACCGGCTTTGCGTCCAACAATTTCAGTTTGCTTAAAGTGCAATGCCTGACGAGCATCAGTCAAAATAAGGTTACGATCTGCATGCAATGTAAATGAGCGATAACGCATGGCGGCTAAATCGGTGGTGGAATACAGGTAACCACCGCCGGTTTTTTGCACGATATACACCGCCGGATTGCCTTCTTTATCCGCCAGTTCCTGAATAAACACCACTTGGGCACCCTGATCTTCAACGGCAATACCTTTGTCTTTTAACTCTTTGACGACATTGGCCAAATCGTCGTTATATGCGCTTTCGCCCATAATATCTTTGCGGGTCAGTGAGACATTCAGCTTGCGGTATACCTCTTCACTATGAGTGATAGATATATCAACAAAGGTTTTCCATAACGACACGCATTCTGGATCACCACTTTGCAATCTAACCACATTTTCTCTGGCGCGATCAGCAAATCCCTCTTCGTTATCGAAGCGAACTTTGGCTTCACGATAAAAATCTTCCAAATCGGATAAGGCCGCTTCAGCGACTCCCGTTTCAGCCAGTTTGTCATTTAAATGAGTAATCAGCATGCCAAACTGAGTTCCCCAATCGCCCATATGGTTCTGACGGATAACATTGTGGCCCATAAATTCCAAGGCTTTGACTACTGCGTCACCGATAATAGTGGTACGCAAATGCCCCACATGCATCTCTTTGGCCAGATTGGGCGATGAATAATCCACTACTATTGTTTGCGGCGTTTCAGGCTCAATCGCCAAACGCTCAGAATCTGCAGCTGCTTCTAGCTGTGCAGCCAACCACGCGGGAGCCAAATGAATATTAATAAATCCGGGACCTGCCACTTCCAATTTATCTGCAATCCCCTCCAACTCGACACTAGCAACAATTTTGTCCGCTATGTCACGGGGTTTCTGAGACAACACTTTAGACAGCGCCATTGCCCCATTAAACTGATATTCACCGAACTCTGGACGCGTACTGCGGCTTAGCGGTGCCGGAGAGTCAGCCGGGGCACCAATTGCCACAATGGCATCACGGAATTTTTGTTGTAGCAGTTGATATATATTCATGATCACTATTTATTCAGAAGTTAAGCCGTAAAAACGGCACAAAACGGTATTAACACTATCCTTCAGCCCACTTTAATGTTCGCGGGTGGTGCGGAATACGATGTCGGGATAACGTTCCTGGGCTAACGACAAGTTAACCATGGTGGGTGCGATATAGGTCAGATTATCACCGCCATCCAATGCCAAATTAGCTTCAGCCTTACGGCGAAACTCATCGACTTTACGATCACTCTCGCCTTCCACCCAGCGGGCTGTTGCCACATTAATATGTTCGTAAATGGCATCCACGTTATATTCAGACTTTAAGCGAGCCACAACCACATCAAACTGCAAGACTCCCACCGCGCCAACAATCAGATCATTGTTAATGAGCGGTCTGAATACCTGTACAGCGCCCTCTTCAGAAAGCTGAATCAAGCCTTTTTGCAGTTGTTTTTGCTTGAGAGGATCTTTTAAACGAATTCGCTTAAACAATTCAGGGGCAAAATTGGGAATCCCACTAAAACGGAATTTTTCGCCTGCGGTAAACGTATCACCAATCTGAATTGAACCGTGGTTATGCAAACCAATAATGTCACCGGCATAAGCGGTTTCCAGCACTTCTCGATCACCGGCCAAAAAAGTCAAGGCATCAGAAATACGTACATCTTTACCGATACGTGGTTGATGCATTTTCATGCCCTTTTCGTATTGACCCGAGACAATCCGACAAAACGCAATACGGTCACGATGTTTGGGATCCATGTTGGCTTGAATTTTAAATACAAAACCACTGAATTTTTGTTCATCTGCACTCACTGTGCGTTCCGATGTTTCACGTCCTTGCGGTTTTGGTGACCACTGAATCAAACCATCCAGCATGTGATCCACCCCGAAATTGCCCATCGCGGTACCAAAAAAGACCGGGGTTAATTCCCCTGCCAAGAATTCTTTAATATCAAACTCATGAGATGCCCCTTTAACCAACTCAAGGGTATCACGCAATTCTTCAGCATAACTGCCTATTGCCTTATCCAACTCGGGATTATCCAGCCCCTTAACGATACGTACTTCTTGAATAGTATGCCCTTGGCCACTTTGATACAGCACAGTCTCATCACGTAATAAGTGATACACCCCTTTGAATTCTTTGCCCATGCCTATTGGCCATGTCACCGGGGCACATTTAATTTTTAGAACATCTTCAACTTCATCAAGCAAATCAATTGGATCACGGGTATCCCTATCCAATTTATTCATGAAAGTGATAATCGGCGTATCACGTAAACGGGTTACGTCCATCAACTTTATGGTTCGCGCTTCAACCCCTTTGGCGGCATCAATGACCATCAGGCAGGAATCAACCGCAGTCAAGGTACGGTAAGTATCTTCCGAGAAGTCTTCGTGTCCCGGGGTATCAAGCAAGTTAACCAAGTGTTCTTTATAGGGAAACTGCATCACTGAGGTGGTCACCGATATGCCCCGCTCTTTTTCCATTTCCATCCAGTCAGATTTGGCATGCTGTCCAGACTTTTTACCTTTAACGGTTCCGGCTTTTTGCAAGGCATTCCCGAACAACAACACTTTCTCGGTAATGGTGGTTTTACCGGCATCCGGGTGACTGATAATGGCAAAGGTGCGGCGCTTATCGACTTCCTGCTGATATGACATGGGCGAAATAAACTCAGTATGAATAATTAAACAAAATTGGCCGCGGATTTTATACGAAATTACAGCAAATGTCGCCTATTGCGCATTCCTATTAAACTAGTCCTAGTAGGAAAGGATAAAGGATCCTATGATGGGGATAATGCAATCGCGTTTCTGATGATTCACATCAATTATTTAGCCAGACAAGACGATTGTAATTTCGATTCAATTAATTCAACAAGGATTGAAAAATTAATGGATAAAATGCTCAATCAGGCCGCGAAAACGAACAAAGACAACAATCAATACGCCCCGTCAAAGAGCTATTCCTTCCTGATCTTACCCATTTTTATTGTGTTACTTGGCACCTTGTTGGGATTATGGCTAGAACATGACAATCGACAACTGAACCAACAAAAGGTCCAGCAGGCCTTGCACAGTCGACTGGATAAAATAGCCAATCAAGTGGTGGAAAAAATCACACTTTACCAATATGGATTGCGGGGACTCAGAGGCGCAATCTTAAGCCAGAACCCCGGTGAGTTCGATTATCAACACATGCTCAATTATACCAATAGTCGGGATTATGCGTCAGAATTTCCCGGCGCAAGGGGGTTTGGCTTTATCAACCGAGTGACCCCGGACCAAAAAGATGATTTTGTTGAGCGGATGCAACAAGAGCGTCATAGACCATTCCAAATTAAACAACTTAGTCCTCATGAGGGGGACTTGTTTATTATTCAATACGTCGAACCAGAAGAACGTAACTTTGAAGCCATTGGTTTGGATATAAGTTCAGAGAAAAACCGCCGTGAAGCGGCATTACGCGCCGCTCGTGACAATACATTAAGTCTAACCGGCCCAATTACGCTAGTTCAGGAAACTCAAAAAACGCAGCACGGTTTTTTATTATTAATGCCGGTTTATCAAGGCGCGATTGCAAACGACCCGCAACAACGGTTACAGCAACTCGTTGGATGGAGTTATGCCCCGCTGTTAATTGGTGAAATATTAGACAGCATTGAACAGATAAACGAACACGTCTGGTTAACCATTACCGATACCAGCGACGATAATACCGTCACGACATTTTTTACTCGTGAAGCAGAACAAGCCAAACTGCCAAAATTTAACATAAGTAAAGATCTGTCAATATATGGACGTCACTGGCAACTTAACATAATTGCCACCCAAAGCTTTATTGATTCGCTAGCCATACATGATGCGCACAATAATCTGCAACTTGCTGTTCTGCTGTCCCTATTACTTGCCTTGATAGTATTTTTTATTCAACTCGATTGGCGACGCCATCGTGTTGTTGTCCGTCAACAAGCGGAATTGGCCGCTATTGTCACCAATGCCAATGAAGTCATTATTGGCAAAAACAAACAAGGCATTGTGACCAGTTGGAATGAGGCCGCTGAACAAATGTTTGGCTATACCGAGCAAGAAGCGGTAGGCCGCAAAATTATCGATTTGATTATCCCTGCGGATAAAATTGACGAAGAAAAATACATAATCAGTAAAATTGTCAGTGGTGAAAAAATCCGTTCACTGGATACCACTCGCCAAACAAAAACCGGCGAGATCATCCCTGTGTCGGTCAACGTGACAGCCATCAAAGATGATAACCAGCAAGTCATTGGTTCTGCAGTGACCATGCTGGATATTAGTCATATCAAATTAGCCGAACAAAATCTGTTACGCGCCAACGAAGAGTTGGAATATCAAGTACAAGTGCGCACCAAAGAAATTGCCGATGTTTCAATACTGCAACGCTCTATTCTCGACAACGCCGGGTACGCCATCATCGCGACAGATCCCAAAGGGGTAATTACCTTATTTAACCCTGCCGCAGAAAAAATTCTGGAATATAGTCAGGACGAAGTGGTGGGTAAACAAACCCCTGCCATTTTTCATGACCCGAATGAAATTGCAGCGCGCGCAAAACAGTTATCCGCTGAATTAAACCAAACCATTGAACCGGGGTTTGAAGTATTTGTAGCCAAGGCGAAGCTTGGAAAAGTAGACAGCCGCGAATGGTCCTATATTCGTAAAGATGGTTCTGTATGCCAGGTTAATTTAAGCGTGAATGCCCTCAAAGATAGTCAAGGTGAACTTGTGGGCTTTGTCGGCATTGCCATTGATCTAACCCGCCAAAAACAATTGGAGTTTGAGCTGGATTTAGCCAAACTGTCTACCGAACAAACGTCCGATGCGGTATTTTGGGTGACTCCTGAAGCGCGTATTCTTAAAGTTAATCAGGCAGCCTGCAAGGCACTAGGCTACAGCAACCTGATATTACAACGCAAAGTGATTGAAGACGTTTGTCCTGACTATACGAAAACCAAATGGTCACAACACTTACAACAATTACAAGCCAATCAGGAACTGATGATCAATACCGAGTTCCTGAATAATAATGCCCAGACAATCCCAGTCTCACTCACCTCCACTTTGGTGCATTTATCCGGACAGAAGTTTATTTACATGGTGGCGCGGGATATTAGTGAGCAATTGGCCCGAGAAAAAGAATTAGCCATCGCCAAAGATAATGCCGATGCTGCCAACCAGGCCAAATCATCTTTTTTAGCCAATATGAGTCATGAAATCAGAACCCCGATGAATGCCATTTTGGGGTTATTGCAATTAATTAAACAAACCGATCTTACCGCTCGTCAGTTGGATTACATCAATAAGACCCACAATGCCTCTAAATCATTGTTGAGTTTGTTAAACGACATTCTGGATATTTCAAAAGTCGAAGCGGGTAAAATGCAATTGGAAGAGCACCCTTTTGATCTGCATGAATTTATGCACGATATTAACGTGATTTTATCGGCCAACTTAGCCCATAAAAATATCGAAGTTGTTTATGATATTCCGGTGCAGAATCCGCTGGCGCTAATAGGCGATAGTCTCAGATTAAAGCAGGTCATGTTAAATCTGGCAGGTAATGCCATCAAGTTTACCGAGCAAGGTCAAGTTATCATTACCATCGATGTTATGTCTCAGGCTAATGATGCCATCCAGCTAAGGTTCTCCATTCAGGACACGGGCATTGGCATGACGGAACAACAACTAGCACAAATTTTTACCAGTTTTAATCAGGCAGAATCGTCCACCAGTCGACGCTTTGGCGGTACCGGTCTGGGTTTGAGTATTAGCAAAAGACTGGTCGAGTTAATGGGTGGGGAAATTAGCGTAGAAAGTGAAATAGACAAAGGTAGCACCTTTTCTTTTAGCATCTGGCTAACCACCACCGAAGCACCTGTTAAGGCATTAACTACAGCTGATTTACCACCAAATTTAGATTTATTAATTGTCGATGATAACGAACAAGCCAGAATGATTTTAGCCGATATTGTGCAAAGTCAGGGTTGGCAAGCAGACATTGCCGGCTCAGGGCTTGAAGCATTAAAAATGGTCGAGAACAAGCAAGCTGCCAATCAACATTACGACCTGATTTTTATGGATTGGCAAATGCCCGATTTAGATGGTTGGCGCACGGCTGAAAGAATTCGTCAAATGCAGAATAAAGAATCAACCTCGTTAATTATTATGATTACCGCCTATAGCCGCGAACTGTTGGCGCAAAAGCATCTGGCGGACACCCATTTATTTAATGGCTTTCTGGAAAAACCAGTCACTGAATCGACTATTCTTAGTGCCATCAATGACACACTGACCGGTAAACAGATTCATAATCAAGAGGTACAACCGCACACATCAAACCAACATAAGCTAACCGGATTACATATCCTGCTGGTAGAGGACAATCCCACTAATCAGCTGGTTGCCTCAGAACTGCTAAGCAATGAAGGCGCCACGGTGACGATCGCAGCAGGAGGCACCTTTGCGTTAACGGAATTGGAAAATACCAGCGCGCCATTTGATCTCATCCTGATGGATATTCAAATGCCTGATCTGGATGGCTATCAAACAACTCAGCGTATTCGTCAAATGTCTGATTTCAAGCTCATTCCAATTATTGCAATGACTGCAAATGCGATGCAGAGTGATAAAGAGGCTTGTTTTGCGGCAGGTATGAATGATTACGTCGGCAAACCCTTTGAAATTAATCATCTGGTTAATGTCATCTTAAACAACCTCAATATTGACAACCCAATCACTGAAACATCGCCAAATACAACCGATCAATCGCAGCCGCCCATAACGGATAACCTGCTTGAGTTCTGCCAGTTGGAAAATATTGACATCACAGTCGCCCTCGAACGATTAGGTCACTCATTGTCTTTATATAACAAGATCCTGGAATCCTTTAGTCAGGATCTTAATGATTACCAAGTCCAGCTTAACGGGATGGATTTACTCAACGAGCGTGAAATGATCGTGCGGATTTTTCATACATTAAAAGGATCCTCTGCTACCGTCGGAATGCGAGAAATGACCGCATTTGCCACGGAACAGGACACTAAATTAAAACAGACCGATTACCATATTGACTCACAAACGCTTAAACAATTTAACCAATTATCGTGGCAAACTCAGCAAAAAGTAAAACAGCTACAAAAGCAGCTCGTGACTGCCACACATAACAAAGTAACCGCGATCACACCCTCCTCGCGGTCTACAAAAAGCCTGTCGCAAGAGCTAGATAGATTAATAAGCTCGTTAGCCGAGTCCAACATGCAATCACTAGACATATTTTCTGAACTCCAGCCAGATTTGTATCAGTTAGACGCCAATATCTGTAATAATATTGATAATGCATTGAATAAATTAGACTTTCCAACGGCCATACAGCAAGTCGAACGCTTAAGAGGGAAATTATGATGGGGATCAATTTGGCAGGCCAAAAACTGCAAAAAAACTATACTGCATCAATAGCCGAAGCCAAAATTTTGGTGGTTGATGATCAGCCCATAAATATTCAGGTCATCAATCAAACTCTCTCGGCCGATTATAACGTGTTTATGGCGACCACCGGCCAGCAGGCTATCGACTTTTGCCTTAAAACCCCACCTGACCTGATATTAATGGACGTGCTCATGCCGGGAATGAGTGGCTTGGAAACCTGTAAAAAGATGAAGGAACAGGAGCCATTACAATCTATTCCGATCATTTTTATTACCGGTTTGCAGGAACAAGCCGAAGAAGATGCTTGCTGGCAAGCCGGCGGTATCGACTTTATAACGAAACCCGTTAATCCGGTAACCTTACGCAATCGTGTCAGAGCCCAGCTTACCCTTAAGTTTCAAACTGATCTATTACGCAATATGGCCTATTTTGATGGATTAACCGGGGTGTATAACCGTCGTTATTTTAATGATTATTATGCTCGTCAGGTACTGACAGCGCAGCGTTTAAATCAACCATTAACGATTTTGATGATCGACATCGATTACTTTAAACAGTTTAACGATGCCTATGGCCATTTAGCCGGTGATGATTGCCTGGCTAACGTGGCAGAAGCACTACATATAAGCCTAAAACGCCCCGCTGACTTGCTCGCCCGATATGGTGGTGAGGAGTTTGTAGCGGTATTACCGGATACCGATCAACAAGGCGCGATCCATGTAGCCAAGTTAATTCAAAAAAATGTCGAGGCGTTGGCTATTGCTCATGAGTCTTCTGAGTTTAAGCAGGTAACAGTCAGTATAGGTATCGCCGTGAGTGAACCTAATCAAAAACACGAATTACCACTTACGCAATTAGCCGATGAACAGCTATATCAAGCCAAAGCGGCTGGCCGTAATCAGTATAAAATTTAACAATGATAATATTTCCCCTGTTTAGGGATTAACTACATTTATGTCAGAGGCATTAAACAAATGAAGGATCTTTTAACCACCGCGTTCACCATCAGCATCATACTATGCGCGCCCTTGCTCAACGCACAGCAAGGTTTTGACAATGGCAGTATCACCTCCACCGTTCCTCAAGCCAGCGCTACATTAGCCCAAGACGCTTATTACAACGGTGCTTTTATTGATGCTGACCAAACGGTCACCTTTCATCAAACCGGTCATCTGGCCAGTGGATTACTTAAAGAAGATTTTAACCAGCAGGGCTATTTATTTAAGGCGGGGACGTCGATTAACTTTTTTGAAAATGGTCAGGTCAAGGCGGGAACACTAAGCCAGCAAACAAAGATCGATTCCACCACCTTTTTAGCCAACAGTTACCTTGTGTTGTGGGGCAACGGACAGGTTAGTAACGCGACATTGAAAGCAGGGAGTAAGCCGGAAAACAAAAACTTAACCTTGCCTATTGATATGGAAGTACAGTTTAATGCCAGTGGCCATATGACCTCGGTCACCCCATTTAAAGTGGAAGTTTACCGGTTATTTGGCAAATTACTCAAAGGCCAATCCCAACTGCTTTACGACGAAAGCAATGACCAATATCGCTTGTACAAAGGCACGCTCGCTGAAGCAGAAATCATCGCCTCTCTGGCTAATGGTGTATCGGCTTACGGCAATGCCACTAAAGCCGTCGCCATTATTGCCCCGCGCAACAGTACCTTTAGCTTGTATCAAACCAGCGGGTTAAATGCAGGCGGTCAGCAGCCCTATGATATTTACTATTTACCCGGCTCACTAGCCATTAATCGTTATGACTTTGGTGAAAATCCCGCGGTTTATGTGCGTGATATGCAGTTACATGGGGTGCAGATCCAACAAGATCTGCGGTTAGATGGCTTTTCCTATCAAGCCGGGCAACTGATTTTACTAGATCAAAAAGGCAAAGTGGTGAGTCCTTAAGGTCAGTGTCGAGCTGCGAACGACGAACTGAGAAATACTGGATGCCCTGTGCTTCTGTGGTTATAAATTTGTGGTTGATAGTGTGAATACTGCGACTCAAATGCCGTCAGCCTTTATTGGCCGTTTTGACTTGCTGCCAAACCGCTTCCATTTCATCCAAACTCGCCTGTTCAATGGATTGACCATGCTGCTTAAAATGCGCTTCTACCCCACGAAAACGTTGTTCAAATTTATGATTGGCTTTGCGCAGAGCCGTTTCTGGCTCGACTTGCAGATGTCGGGATAAATTGACAACCGCAAATAATAAATCGCCAATTTCTTCTTCGACAGCGTGGTGGTTTATTATCGGTTGATTCACTTCTGCCAATACTTCATCAATTTCTTCATGGATTTTATCCACCACCGGCGGTAATTCCGGCCAGTCAAATCCGACTTTGGCACAACGCTTCTGTATTTTGTTAGCCCGCATGAGTGGCGCCATTCCCACTGGAATATTGGCCAGCACGCTATCGTCAATTTTGCCTTGCTGTTGTCGTTCCTGCTGTTTAATTGTATCCCAGTTGCGGCTTAACTGTTGTTCACTTTCAACAGGCTGTTCTTCAAACACATGGGGATGACGGCGAATTAGTTTGTCAGCCACTGCACCGGCCACGGCTTCAAAATCGAATTCATTTTGTTCCCGGCCAAGCTGGGCATAAAATATGACCTGAAAGAGTAAATCGCCCAATTCATCTTTGATTTCATCCATGCTGCCATGTTCGATGGCATCAGCCACTTCGTAAGCTTCTTCAATAGTAAAAGGCACAATGGACTGAAAAGTCTGTTGTCGATCCCAGGGACAACCATTAACCGGATCACGCAAGCGCTGCATCACCTCTATCAGTCTTTGCAGATTGGGGTAGTCTTGCATATCAGGCTTCAACCCGACGCACCGATTGTACACCATTGACTTTATCCAGCCGGGAGACCATTTTAGCCAAGCTATGCAAATCTTTAACTTCTAACTTGAGCTGAATTTTGGCGGTATTATCTTTGCTGTTACTCAAACTGTTTACCCCCAGCAATCCAATCTTTTCATTCGCCAGTACGGTGGTGATATCCCTTAATAAACCATCCCGATCGTTACAAAACACTTCAACATGGGTTTCAAAAACACCGCTATGATCCGACGTCCAGTTAACTTCAATATAACGTTCCGGGTGTTCTTCGAGTAAATGCACTAATTGTTCACAATCCTCTTTATGTACACTGACCCCACGCCCTTGAGTGATATACCCCTGAATAGGATCGCCCGGCAGTGGTTTACAACAACCGGCCAGTTGAGTCATTAAATTTCCGACACCTTCAACTTCAATGCTGTCTTTGCTTTTTTTACTGCTACTACGTTTTTTAAGGCGTAAATCAATTTCCGGCGGGGGTGCATGCAGTTGCAATAAAAAGTTGACCACCTGATTAATACGAATATCGCCACCACCAATGGCCACATACAAATCATCAAGACTGTTCATATTAAATTTGGCACAGGCTTCAACAGCCTGTTTAGGCTCTAAATGAACCCGGCTTAATTCCTTATCCAGCGACTCCTTACCGGCCTGTAAATTTTTATCCCGATCCTGTTTTTTAAACCAGGTTTGAATTTTGGCTCTGGCACGGGAGGAATGAATATATCCTAAATTTGGATTCATCCAGTCACGACTGGGATTACTGCGTTTGCCGGTTAAAATATCCACCTGATCGCCAGTTTGCAATTGATAGGTAAATGGCACGATACGCCCAAATACCTTGGCACCAATACAACGGTGCCCCACATTACTGTGAATATAATAGGCAAAGTCCAATGGAGTCGATCCCATGGGTAAATCCACCACATCACCACGGGGAGTGAATACATACACCCGATCTTCAAACACCTGACTACGCAATTCTTCAACAATATCGCCCGACTCGGCCATTTCTTCCTGCCAGGCTAGAATCTTGCGTAACCAACTAATTTTTTCGTCGTAACTGGAACGAGCGCTGTGATTGCCTTCTTTGTATTTCCAATGTGCCGCCACCCCGAGTTCAGAATCCTGATGCATTTGCTGGGTACGGATTTGAATTTCAATGGATTTACCTTGCGGGCCATTAATTACCGTATGAATGGACTGATAGCCGTTGGGCTTAGGGGTAGCAATGTAATCATCAAATTCACGAGGAATATGCTTGAAGTGAGCATGTACTATCCCCAGTGCACCGTAACAATCCTGCAATCGCTCCGCGATAATACGTACCGCACGAATATCAAATAATTGCTCAAACCCCAGATGTTTTTTCTGCATCTTTTTCCAGATGCTAAAAATGTGCTTGGGCCGACCATAGACTTCAGCCTTGATATTCTCACTGGTTAACTCGGCCTGTAAATTCGCAACAAAATCATCGATATAATGTTCACGATCAGTACGTTTTTCATGTAGCAGACCAGCAATTTGTTTGTAGGTTTCCGGGTGCAGATAACGGAAAGACAGATCTTCCAGCTCCCACTTTAACTGACCAATCCCCAAACGATTGGCTAAGGGCGCATAAATACTGGCGCATTCTTTGGCAATCAGTACACGGGTTTCTTCATCTTCGTCTTTCACCTGGCGCAAGCGACAAATCCGTTCGGCCAGTTTGATCACCACCGCCCGCACATCTTGCACCATCGACAATAGCATACGGCGGACATTATCAATTTGCGCTTCATCGCTGCGAGCCTTGCTATTGGCATGCAGATTACGAATGGCATCCATGCGTCGCACCCCAAGCAATAATTCACAGATAGCTGGGGAGTTTTTTTCAGCCATGGCTTCATCTGACCATTGTTCAGCTTCGCAAATGGGCAATATCAGTGCCGCTTGCAGCGTTTCATCATCCATATGCAGTTCATGCAGGATCTCAATCATTTCTCGCGACATCAAAGGCACATCATAGCCGCTGGCAATCTCGCACAAACGTTGTCGGCACTCATCAGTTAAGCTAATGGAATTGAGCCATTCCTGGAAAGAATCAGATTGTTGTTCATGTACTTTACGAATTGAAACCATGATAAATTTTTAGCGGTACTCCATGTTATATTGCCAAATCAATCTCGGCGGCGACTAGCCATTATTGGGGATAAACAGTGCCATTAGCTCGGTATGTACAGTATGTGGAAACATATCCATCAAGGCAATTTTATCCAATCTAAATCCACTATTTAATAATTCAACCATATCCCGGGCAAAGGTGGCCGGATTACAACTGACATATAACACCATTTGCGGCTGAAGTGCTTTTAGCTGAGGTATGACTTCCAGCGCACCGGCACGGGCAGGATCGAGTAACACCTTATTACACTGACGAATTTCCGCATCGTTGAGCATATTCCACTGGCTCAGGTCAGCCTTTAAAAAACGTACATTATCTAACTGGTTGAGCGTGGCATTATCTTTAGCTTGTTGCACCATGTCTGCCACTCCTTCAATACCAAAGACCCGCTGTACTTTTTGTGCCATAGGTAAACTAAAATTACCGACACCACAAAATAGATCGAGCACCTTATCCTGTGCATTCAGCTGTAACCATTGCATCGCCTGTTGGATCATCTGCTGATTCAATGCACCATTGACTTGAATGAAATCATTGGGAGATAACGCAATTTGAATGCCATCTTGCAAACGATATTTTGCAGGTGAGAAGGCCGTGGACAATGACTCAAACTGATTGCGCTGACTCTCCAAAACCACCACACAACCGACAGATGATTCAAGGTTGGTAAGTGTTAACTTATCTTTATCACTCAAAGTCTTGGTTAGTCGAATTGTTACTTGCAGCTCACCGTCAGTATCAAGCAAACTAACATGGCCTAAACCATTTTTGTTATTCAACTGGTGCAAGGTTGCCAATAAGTGGGGCAATATGCGTTGTAATGGTTGAGTAAGCACCGGACACTGTTCAATCGCCACCACGTCTTTACTATTTTTAGCACGAAATCCCACTTTAAACTGATTGTGCTGACGACTATCAATCGCCAATCGAGCTTTACGTCGATATGCATTTTCAGGAATGGCTAATGGAGTTTGCCAGTTTATCGGTGCTTTTCCGCCCAGTTTAGTCAGCAAAACATCAACCGCCGTTTGCTTGTGCCGCAACATATTTTCGGGGCTAATATACTGGCTCTGACACCCCCCACATTGATTAAAATGCGGGCAAAACGGTTCGATACGTTGGGCAGAGGGCTGGATAATATGGGTAGCGGTACTTTTCCAAAAACGTGATTTTTTGTCACTAACACTGACCTGGCAAACTTCACCGGGCAACGCGTTATCAACAAATACCACCGGCTGATGAGAACGACATACCCCCTGACCATGATGATCCAACTGATCGATGGTCAATTCCAGCTTTTGCTGGTGATGATGAGGGGCTTTGCGGCCTTGTTTATTTCCCGTCTTATTATTGCCTTTGGGTGCTCTAAATATTTGAACCATTATTTATCCAGGACGACGGTGGCTAATGCGTAGTGTTGCTCATCAGAAATAGAAATATGGGTACTGGTCACCCCCAACTGCTGACACACCTCCAATACTTTGCCAGACAAGGTTAAAAAAGGTTGGCCGCTGTCCTGATTAAGAACTTCAACATCCTGAAAACTAACGCCATTACCAATACCGATACCAATCGCTTTAACCATCGCTTCTTTTGCTGCGAAACGCTTAGCCAAATAACGAGCCGGAAAAAGATGTTGCTTGAATAGGGCATATTCATCTTCGGTCAGTACCCGTTGGGCTAAACGGTCTGATTTTTCCAATTGCTTTTCAATCCGTGCAATTTCGACAATATCCGTACCTAAGCCGACGACTGCCATAATTTAACGCCGTGCTTCTTGCATTAATACACGCATATCCGCTACCGCTTTGGCTAAACCGTCAAAAGCGGCACGGGCGATAATCGCATGGCCAATATTGAGTTCGATAATGTCTTCAATGGCCGCAATCGGTTTCACGTTATGATAATGCAATCCGTGCCCGGCATTCACTTTGAGACCGATAGAGGTAGCATAACTAACCGCATCTTTAATCCGCTGCAATTCTTTGTGCTGCGATTCTTCGTCGGTGGCATCGGCATAGCAACCGGTGTGAATTTCAATATACTCTGCACCGCACTGGCGGGCAGCGTGAATTTGCTGATTGTCTGCATCAATAAATAATGACACCTTAGTGCCTATTTTTGCCAGTTCACTACAGGCATGGGTAATCGCATCCAAATTAGCCACTACATTTAACCCACCTTCCGTGGTTAGTTCTTCACGTTTTTCAGGCACCAGACAACAAAATTCTGGCTTGGTTTTGAGCGCAATGGCCAGCATTTCATCGGTGACGGCCATTTCCAAATTTAAACGGGTATTGATGGTCTGACGTAATAATTGCACATCACGGTCGTTAATATGGCGGCGATCTTCACGCAAATGAACCGTGATACCATCGGCACCGGCTCGTTCGGCCATATCGGCGGCGTGCACCGGATCGGGGTAAGAAGTGCCCCGAGCATTGCGCAAGGTAGCGATATGATCAATATTGACGCCTAACAAAATATCTCTTTTCAACTTCTTTCTCTCATAAACAGTTCACGACTTTTCAGTGGTTTATTGCCCAACAAGGGTTGTAATGCCATACGGCTGATAATTTTGGCACAGCTGAGCGCAGATTGCTGCCATTGTTGATGATGAATGGCGAGTAAATCGCTGCCCATAAAGCAGTTTTTGCTATTCATTTGCTTGGCTAACGGCACGAAGCCCTGTTCCTCAATCCATTGGTAATAACCTTGAGGCTCAATACTGTCGCCGGATTGTCCGTCTGTATCAAAACTTAATGCATAACCCATATCGGCCAACAAACCAAACTCAAAACGTCTTAACACCGGCTCAATAGATTCAGCCAGAGCCAATTGCTCAAGGCTTTGCTCATATAGCGCAAATAATTCGGCATAAGGGTATTCACTGTGCAGAATTCGGTTAACCAGTTCATTTAAATACAGCCCAGAATAGAGCGCCCTTCCCTGCAATTGAAAGGCTTTACCACTGGCTTCACAGCTGGCTAAATTTTTTAACTGATGTTTACCGTACAAGGATAATTCTAACGGCTGAAACGGTTGCAATAGGCTTTTATTCTGACTTTTACTACTACGTACACCTTTGGCTACAAAACTTAATTTACCGTATTGAGCACTAAACGCGTCGACCAGATAACTGGTTTCACGATATTCCCGTTTATGCAAAATAAAGGCATTAATTCCGTTAAGCACAACAACCACTCGGCTTGATTGACAGCAAAGCTGGATTATATCTCAACTGGCCGCGTGACAGTATAAAAAGCAAGGTTGAAACTGGAGAAAATAACAATCGCGAGTCTCTGTGGTTATCAATTGCAACCTGATATTTAGCACAGAGACGCAGAACTCACGGACAAAGAATTTAATTGAATACCCACTGGTTTGCACTAAGCCTTTGGCAAGCTAGGGAGGCACGGAAGATTTAAGGGATTTATCCTGACGGTTGGCATCGCAGCATGAAAATAAATGTCAAGGTTAAATCCTTTCGACAAGTACCGGCCAAGGCATTACCATTGCGGCCACACAGGACAGGAGCATATGTTGATGAAAAAAACCGTTGTATTAGCCACGGGTAACCAAGGCAAAGTCAAAGAATTAGCCCGCATGTTGGCACCGATTCAGATGACTGTGGTACCGCAAAGTGAATATGAAGTCGAAGATGTGCCGGAAACAGGCACCACCTTTGTGGAAAACGCCATCATCAAGGCGCGTCATGCAGCTAAAATCACCGGACTGCCGGCGATTGCCGATGACTCCGGTTTGGCTGTGGATTTTCTCAATAGTGCACCGGGTATTTACTCCGCCCGATACAGCGGTGAGCAAGCCACCGACGCCAGCAATATTAACAAACTACTACGTGAATTAGCCGATATTCCCGAACCTGAGCGTACCGCTCGGTTTATTTGCGTATTGGTGTTTATGCGCCATGCAGATGATCCTACGCCAATCATTTGTCAGGGTGAATGGGTTGGACGTATTACCGCAAAGCCTTCTGGTAGTGAAGGCTTCGGCTATGATCCGGTATTTTGGGTAGAGCAACATCAGTGCACCTCAGCCGAGCTCAGTTCAGAACAAAAAAATGCCATCAGTCATCGCGGCTTAGCCTTACAGCAATTGCTTACTCAATTGCGCGATCAACAAGACTAATATGCAATATCCGCCGCTTTCACTGTATATCCATATTCCATGGTGCGTACAAAAATGTCCTTATTGTGATTTTAATTCTCATGGACAAAAAAGTGCCTTGCCTGAACAGGAATATATCGCCCATTTACTCGATGATTTGGCCGAAGACGCCAAACGGGTGGGCGAAAGACAGGTACAGACGATCTTTTTTGGCGGCGGCACACCAAGCTTGTTCTCTGCCGCTGGGATTGAGCGCATTTTGCAAGGCGTTGCCCAGCGGGTTAATCTGGCCGATAACGCTGAAATAACCCTGGAAGCCAATCCCGGCACCGTCGAGAGTGAAAAATTTATTGCCTTTCGGGCGGCAGGGGTCAACCGGATTTCTATCGGGGTGCAAAGTTTTCAGGCAGATAAATTACAGGGACTTGGCCGGATCCATGATGAGCAACAAGCGCTGAATGCCGCCAGTTATGCCCATCAGGCCGGGCTGAACAGTTTTAATCTGGACTTAATGCACGGTTTACCTGAACAATCAGTCGACAATGCCCTGTTTGATTTGCGCACGGCCATTAGCCAGCAACCTCCCCATTTATCCTGGTATCAATTGACCATTGAGCCGAATACCCTATTTGCTTCCAAACCGCCAACGTTGCCCGATGACGATATTCTGTGGGAGATTCAACAACAAGGGCATCAATTATTGGCAGAGGCCGGCTATCAGCAGTACGAAATCTCCGGATACAGCCAGCCGCAACACCAATGTCAGCACAACCTCAACTATTGGCGTTTTGGTGATTATCTGGGTATTGGTTGTGGCGCCCATGGTAAAATTACCGATATAGGCAACGGCCAGATCCAGCGTACCGTAAAGGTAAAACACCCCAAAGGTTACATGAACTTGAGCCAACCCTATTTGAATCAACTTAATCTGGTTGAAGCAGCGGATCGTCCGTTTGAATTTTTAATGAACCGTTTACGCTTAACCGAAGCCTGCCCAATTGAAGATTATGGGCTTTATACCGGATTGGAACTTCATCAGTTCGAAATGCAAACCAAGTTATTGCAAGCGCAAGACAAAGGCTTACTGACCATTACCCCAAGCCATTGGCAAGTCACCGACTTAGGCCGCCGTTACCTGAATAGTTTACTGGAAATGTTGGTGTAAAAACGAAGATAGCCACGAGTGGCGAGGTTTGAGTAACGAGTTAAAAACACAATCGCAATTCACCGTTCGCCCTGAGCGCGAGGCACGGCCGGTGTTGGTTTTACCCGCGACTCTAATTTTCCCGATTTAAATATAGGCTTGTCGAATGGCCGAACACGGACGTTCGGACAAGGCCAATATTTACATGGAAGTTACCTTTGGCCGCTTCGATATTAAAGCCTGTATTTAAATCGGATTAGAAAGTTAGTGGAGTGCAGGATTCTTTCGCCTCTTTCTTATCCTTAAGAAAGGGGCTCGCCCCGCATGGATGCGGGGAGAATAAAGCCATGGATGGCAATTGGCGAAGCCAATAACAATAAAGTAGCTGCCCGTCGCCAGCGCGACACCTCAATTCTACGTTTATGGTTATGCCGATTTGCGTGGCAATAAATCCAATGTTTTAGGTTTTAAGCTGCATGGATGACGTTAGCGCTGCTAACTCCGGCAATTCGCCATCCAGTCCCATGGCTTGTCGAATGGCGCTGTTTTTTAGCATGGGTAACTTATTCGCCATTGCCATGCCAGTGCCGCGCAGCAGTTTTTGTAGTGGATTCGCTCCATTAAACAGGCGCTTAAAACCTTCCATGCTGGCGACTAACTTTAACGCTTCGGTTTTACGCCAGCGTTCATAGCCCCGCAATAACTGGGCATCACCAATATCTTTACCCTGCTGATGTAATTCCACCACCGTTTGCGCCAATGCGGCCGCATCCATCAGACCTAAATTGGCCCCCTGCCCCGCTAACGGGTGAATGGTATGAGCCGCATCGCCAATCAGTGCCACACGATGTTTTACCCACTGGCGCACATAACGCATTTTTAATGGATAACTGACCCGGTCACTTTGCAATTCACACAACCCGGCCTGCATATCAAAAGTCGCGCTCAACGCCTGATTAAAATCCGGCTCGGAAAGCGCCAATAACCGATTAGCCTCTGCGTTATCCTGTGACCAGACGATGGAGCACAAATTATCTTGCCATAAAGGCAACAATGCTAACGGCCCCGAGGGGGTAAACACTTGTCTGGCGGTTTGTTGATGGGGCAATTGAGTTTTGATCGTGGCGACAATGGCTTTATGCTCGTAATCCCAATGGGTTAATGGCATTTTTGCCTGTTGTCGTACCCAAGAGTTACCACCGTCCGCGCCGACCACTAATCGGGCCGTCAAGGTATCGCCGTTATCCAGACTGATAAAAGCATCCCGCTCCCCTCTATCCAGTTTGCTAATGGTGGCGGGGGCAATAAATTCTATATGGCTGGATACCTGAACGGCGTTGTACAAGGCGGTTTGAATTAACGGGTTTTCAATAATATGGCCTAAATGCGCTTGCCCGGCTTGTTGATGATCAAAATCAATTTTCGCAAAGCTGTCTTGCTCCCATACCTGCATCGCCAAATAGGCTTGCATGCGAGCCTGTTCGATATGCGGCCAGATCCCAAGATTACGGAATAACCGTTCACTGGCAAGGTTAATCGCACTGACACGCAAGGCCGGTTGGGTTGGCTGCGCGGTATCAATCGATTGGTTATCAATGATGGCCACTTTCAACGATTTGCCATTCTCGTTGATGGTTTGTAACGCCAGCGCCATGGTTAATCCCACCATGCCACCGCCGACAATCGCTACATCAAATGAGCGCATCAACCCGCCCCTTTAATTTTCGAATCTGAGCTTGCCCCATAGCCCATCGCCTGTGTGGCCAACTGGCTTTTAATAGCCGGTAATAAATTCATCGCAGTTAAGCCTATATTCCGTCCCATCACCATGGGAAAATAGTGATTTGAAAATAACCGCACTAAACCGTCCGTTAGCCCAATGACCCGTTGTTGGTCAGGTATTCTTGACTGCTGATAATCACGCAATAAACCGTAACTGCCAATATCCTGATCTTGAGCGGCATTGCCAAGTAAATTCGCTAACACTTCCACATCGCGTAAACCTAAATTAAAACCTTGTCCGGCAATAGGATGTAACTGCTGAGAGGCATTGCCGACAATCACTGCTCGATGCCGGACAGAGGATTCCGCTGTCACCAAAGCCAGCGGAAAATAATGTCGCTCACTGACTTGAGTAAAGTGCCCCAAGGCATAACCAAACTGCTTTTGCAGTGCGGTTAAAAACTGGCTTTCATTTAAACGCAGCATTGACTGATGGTCATCCGGGCTTAACGTCCACACCAGTGAACAACGCTGTCCTTCCAGTGGCAATAATGCCAACGGCCCACTGGCAGTAAATCGTTCAAAGGCTTGATTAGCATGTGACTCACTGATCGATACGTTAGCGATCAGCGCTACTTGCTGATAATCCTGCTGTTGATAGCCAACGCCAATCATTTTCGCGCTGGGTGAATTGGCGCCATCGGCGATCACTAACAATTTCGCGGTTAACGTCTGTTGGCTGGTTAATCTCACTTGAATATGCTGTTGTTGCTGGTTAATCGCCTCAATCTGGTCGGGACAATACCAACGTAGTTGAGCTGAATCCTCTTTCGCCAAGGCGCTATGTAATTGCTGCCCCAGTTGCTGTAATTCCACCACATAACCTAATGCATCCAGTCCTTGCTGCTCGCAGTCGAGCCAGCATTGACCGATGTGTCCCTGATCGGTCACTTTAATTTGCTTAATTGCGGTACCTATTTCCGTAATAGATAATCCCCAACTATCCAAAACCTGCTGTGACCGTTTTGCCAGCGCCAACGAACGGGCATCGAAACCGGGATGGGGCTGATTAGCTTGATAGGATTTAGCTTCCACAATGGCAATCGTTAAGCTCGTCTGCTGAGCCAGTGCCAAGGCCAGTGAACAGCCGATGGTGCCTCCGCCCACAATAATAATGTCGGTGTTCAAGTCAGGGTTCAATGCGTCGCTCCGCTATCGGCCATTAACGCTTCTATCTGGCTGATCATCTTTGGCACCCCAATGGTTAAATTACGATACCCCTTTTCCGTCACCAGTAAATTATCTTCAATTCGAATACCGATCCCCTGCCATTGTGGCTGCACGTCGGCATCGGTGGCAATATAAATGCCTGGCTCAATGGTGAGTACCATGCCCGGTTCAAAAGGCCGATCCTGCCCGGCGACTTTATAATCGCCCACATCATGCACATCAAGGCCTAACCAGTGTCCCAGACCATGCATAAAATACTGTCGATAAGTTTGCTGCTCAATATTCTCGTTCAAGTCGCCTTGCAGTATGCCCAGTTCAATTAAACCTTGGGTGATGACACTTATAACTTTATCCGAAGCCTGTGCCAGGGTATTGCCAGGTTTTATCAGCGCAAAAGCGGCAAGTTGTGCCGAGAGTACTAACTCATATAAGGCTTTTTGCGGCTCGGAAAATCGGCCATTAACAGGAAATGTACGGGTGATATCGGCCGCATAGCCTTGAAATTCAGCACCGGCATCAATCAACACCAAATCACCATCGATTAATTCACTGCTGTTATGGGTATAATGCAAGATACATGCATTCTCTCCCCCACCCACAATAGTGCTGTAGGCAGGATGACGAGCCCCGGACATGGCAAATTCATGCTGGATTTCCGCTTCAAGTTGATATTCGTCAATTCCCGCCCGACAAAACTGCATTGCGCGGATATGCGCCCGCGCTGAAATCTCCGCCGCCTGTTGCATTACCGCCACTTCCGCTGTCGACTTAAATAAACGCATTTCGTGCAAAATAGGCCGAATATCCTGCAACACATTGGGCGCAATGCGGCTTTGCTTGGGAGCCTGACGCAATGCAGTTAACATCGCGAACAAACGCTCATCAGTGGCACTCGAATGGCCCTGGGCAAAATACAGGC
This sequence comes from Neptunicella sp., assembly GCF_048268085.1. Classification (NCBI taxonomy): domain Bacteria; kingdom Pseudomonadati; phylum Pseudomonadota; class Gammaproteobacteria; order Alteromonadales; family Alteromonadaceae; genus Neptunicella; species Neptunicella sp. The sequence goes on from NZ_JBLWWF010000011.1 coordinate 57,111, forward strand.
TGTGTTTATTATTCAGCAATACCGGCAGTTGTTCGTCCAGTTCATCCACACCTAAACAAAACTCGATGCCCAATTGCTGTTCTGCCTGCTCAACCCCCAAACGCCGTCCTTGCCAGATTTCTACCGCGGGATCACTGTCACGACAAAATAAAATATGTTGAGGATGATCCTCACTATTGCTCAGGACCAACCAGGCATCGGGTTCGTTAAAGCCGGTAAGGTAATAGAAGTCACTGTCCTGCCGAAAAGGAAACTCAGTATCACGACTGCGGAACACTTCCTGACTGGCAGTAATCACGGCAATGCTATTATCGCTCATCTGCTCGATAACGCGTTGCCGCCGCTGGGCAAATTCTTCCACTGTGATCATAATGTTAGGCTAATGAATGGTTTTAGGTTTGGCTTGTTGATCAGAAGCAGACTGACCCAGTTCGTTAAAACATAACATCGCTGAAATGCGCACATATTCCATCACTTCGTTCAGGGCGTGTTCGGACTCCTCATCTTCCGGCATGGCATCGTCCATACGGGCAATTTCAGCAAAGTCTTCCAGTGCTTCTTTGACTTCGGACGAGCATTTAGTCAGATCGGATTGATGTAACCCAAAACCTAGCATAAAACCATGTACCCAATTAATTAGGGCTTGGCCACGATCATTTATCGGTGCCGCATCGTCAGGTAAACAGAGTGATAATGCAAATTCCGCTTCCACTAATTGCTGACAATTTTGTCCCTGTAACAGCTGTGCCTGCTGCTTAATATTATCCGGTAATGGTTTGCCCTGGTTGATAAAATCAGCTAGTGAATCGAGCCATTCCTGACTTTCCAGCAGCATACCACCGGCCAACATACCGCATTGAATACCCTGTACTTCGGCGGCATCACTGCTAATCGTTTCCCGTTCCATCATGGATGACAAAACTTCGTACATTTCACTTGCTGCTTTCAATCGTTGTATCCTATAGATTATTCATTTAGCTATGCTATATCCTACCATTTCGGTTAAATAACGGCTAACTGAAATGCGCTATTGAAAATAGCCCTTTAGAGTCACAGCAACTACTGGTAGGATCCGCGCTTAGGCCTCCTGGGATGTTTGCTAACTCAATCATGTCCCTGCCGATGCTTTACACTTAGGAAGTTGATTCTGTTGTTTTTGTGCAAGCTCGACTCGAATCGAGAAGCCTGCGACAACGATGATACCTCCGCCCTGAACTTTTCGGTTCATTGGGCGAACATTGGGTGGCGGCATTTCGGGAGGCTTTCTATTATTGCTTTGGTACCACCATGACACAGCAACTAAGTAATCTGCGTAATCAGTTTCGCACTAAACGACGTTCATTAAGTCCTGCCGAACAAACGCAGGCCAGCCGCACCCTCGTGGCGCAAATTCAACAACTTTCGATACTCAGCGCCGGTCAGCAGGTTGCGTTATACCTGGCAAATGATGGTGAGCTTGATCCAACGCTGCTAATTGACTACTGCTGGGCAAATAACATTCAAGTGTATCTGCCAGTGTTACATCCTTTTGCCAAAGGGTATCTGCTATTTCATGCCTATCGCGCTGACACCCCCATGGTGGCGAATCGTTACGGTATTGCCGAACCGTTATTAACCTGCAACGATATTTGTCCTTTGGCGAAATTGGACTTTATTTTTACCCCCTTGGTCGCCTTTGATGCAACCGGAAACCGCTTAGGTATGGGAGGGGGCTATTATGATCGCACTCTCAAGCCGATTGTTCGCGACAATTTAGCCACCCAACTTATCGGTCTGGCACATGATTGCCAAATGTCGGATAAACTGCCCACCCAACCCTGGGATATACCACTGAATAAAATCATCACTCCCAACAATTTTTTTTGCATCTAGCTGCGGATTAGCGGACCAATTTAGGCTACTCTATTGCCCTCCAATAACCTTTATCAATGAGTGGGTTTTATGAGTCAAAACCAACAGAAAAAAATCGCTGCTGAAGCCGCTATAGATTATGTCGAAAACGATGCCATCGTCGGTGTTGGCACCGGGTCAACCGTGAACTATTTTATCGATGCGCTAGCAACGGTTAGGCATAAAATTAAAGGGGCGGTATCGAGCTCGGAAGCGTCAACCGAAAAACTCAAGGCGCTAGGAATTGAGGTATATGATCTTAACTCGGTTGGCTATTTCGATATATATGTAGATGGCGCTGACGAAATCACCGACCACAAGCATATGATTAAAGGCGGTGGTGCCGCACTTACCCGCGAAAAAATTGTTTCCGCAGTAGCCAATAAATTTATTTGTATTATTGATCAGTCCAAGCAAGTACCTATATTGGGTGACTTTCCCCTGCCGGTTGAAGTGATCCCTATGGCGCGTTCCTATGTGGCTCGCGAGATTGTTAAACTCGGTGGGGATCCGGTTTGGCGTCAGGGAGTGGTTACCGATAATGGCAATATTATTCTGGATGTACATAACCTGAAAATTCTCAATCCGCCCGAACTTGAAAGCCAGTTAAATAATATTGTTGGCGTGGTTACCAATGGATTATTCGCTCATCGCGGGGCAGACATTGTATTGGTTGGTCGTGACAATGGTGTAGAAACTATCAAATAAGCGGCATTTTCATCTTTCAATATTAGCATTATTTTGATATTTTAGACGTCTAGATGTCTCTACTGTTTTTAACTTAATACTCTTTTTAACTTAAATTGGAAATCGATAATGAGCAAAGTGTCACTACCCAAAGATAAAATTAAGATTTTATTATTAGAAGGACTACATCAAAGTGCGCTAGAAACGCTCAAGAGTAATGGTTACAGTAATATTGAGTATTTAAAAACCTCACTGCCAGAAGAAGAGCTCATTGAGAAAATTCAGGACGTGCACTTTGTTGGTTTGCGTTCCCGTACCCAACTGACCGCAAACGTTATCGAAGCGGCACAAAAACTGGTGGCCATTGGCTGTTTTTGTATTGGCACCAATCAAGTCGATCTGCAGGCAGCTCAGAAAAAAGGCATTCCGGTATTTAATGCCCCGTTTTCCAATACCCGCTCAGTAGCTGAATTAGTATTAGGCGAAATTTTATTATTATTGCGTGGGATTCCTGAGAAAAATGCCAAAGCGCACCGTGGAGAATGGGATAAAAGTGCCAATGGCTCGTTTGAAGCACGAGGCAAAACCTTAGGTATCATCGGTTATGGGCATATCGGTACTCAGCTAAGCATTTTGGCCGAGCATTTAGGTATGCGCGTGCAATTTTATGATATTGAAGACAAGTTGGTTTTAGGTAATTCGACCCAGGTAAAAACCTTAAACGAATTGTTACGTACTTCTGACGTGGTATCGCTGCATGTGCCTGAAACGGCACAAACCAAAAATATGTTTGGCGCCGCTGAAATAGACGCGATGAAACATGGCGCGATCTTAATCAATGCGTCCAGAGGTACGGTGGTCGATATTGATGCCTTGGCCAGCGCATTACGCGAGAAAAAAATCAATGGCGCTGCGATTGATGTATTTCCGGTAGAGCCAAAATCAAACAATGAAGAATTTGTGTCAGTATTACGTGAATTCGATAATGTTATCTTGACGCCCCACGTCGGCGGCAGTACTCAGGAAGCGCAGCAAAATATCGGCATTGAAGTGGCAGGTAAACTGGCTAAATACAGCGATAACGGTTCAACCTTGTCGGCGGTTAACTTCCCTGAAGTATCACTGCCGAGCCATGCTGGCAGCTCACGTTTATTGCATATTCACACCAATGCCCCGGGAGTATTAACCCAAATTAACCAGGCATTCGCGGCAAAAGGCATTAACATTGCCGCTCAGTACCTTAATACCCACGATGGCATTGGTTATGTGGTGATTGATATTGAGACCGATCACGCTGATGAAGCGTTTGCAGAATTATCTGCCATTGAAGGCACCATCAAAACCCGCATTCTGCATTAATCCTAAAAAAATACGGCTGCGAGCGGCGAGCTTAGCGTTCTCGTAGCTCGTAGCTCGTAGCTCGTAGCTCGTAGCTCGTAGCTAAATATTAGCTATACCTTAACCTGACCTTGCAGTTTTTTCTCAACGTTAAGCAATTCGGTAAATTCGTTGGCCGGCATGGCTTTACCGTAAAAATCCCCTTGTACAATATCGCATCCCATGGCCGTTAATATCCGGGCAACGGCAGTAGACTCAATCCCCTCCGCTACCGACACGCGACGCAAGTCTTTACATAATCCCAGAATCGCCCGAACAATGGCCTGATCGCCTTTATCGGTATCTAAACGGGTAATAAAAGCCCGATCAATTTTGATCCTGTCCACGGTTAAATTTTTTACATAGGCCAGTGACGACATGCCGGTACCAAAATCATCAATGGCAATCGCCACTCCAGCTTTAGATAACTGTTTGAATACTTTTTGCGTGTGTTCAATATCTGCCAGCGCGGCATTTTCGGTTAATTCCAGCTCCAGTGAATCCGGCGGGATCTGATACCGCGCTAATCTTTGGTGAATATATTCCAGTAACTGGGGATCATTGAGATTATAAGGAGAAATGTTTACCGAGACCGGAAATTCAAATCCCAGTTCGCGCCATTGAGCATTTTGCTCTAGCGCCTGATCGATAATATAACGGGTAAATTCATTGATCATACCGCTACATTCGGCAATATCGATGAAGCGGTCAGGGAAAATCAGACCTAATTCGGGGTGTTGCCAACGAATTAACACTTCAGCACCGACAATGGCATTGGTTTTCAAGCAAATTTGAGGTTGAAAATACAGGACCAACTCTTTCAAAAACAGGGCTTTACGTAAATCGGCCGTTAGTTTTAACTGCTCTACGGTACTGGCATCTTGTTCCAAATTAAAATGCGCCAGTCCTAATCGTTGGCGTTTCGCCGTATACATTGCAATGTCAGCACGACTAATTAAGGCTTCGGCAGTGGTACCATGGGATGGAAAACTGGCTATTCCGATACTCAATCCCACTTCCAGATAAACACCTTGAATATTAATCGGTTTCTGCACCAGATTAATAAGGTGTTTGGCCTGTAACTCGGCTTGCTCTTTAGTGGTATGTGGCATCCAGATGGCAAATTCATCGCCACCAAAACGCCCTAAAATGTCATTCTCCCTTAACAGGCGGCTCATATCCCGACTTAAGTGCTTTAACAACAGATCTCCACATGCATGCCCCAAGGCATCATTGACCTCTTTAAATCGGTTAATATCAATTAGTAACAGGGCAGCATGGAGTTCCGGAGTAGTCGATTGTGGCAATCCGTTATCTGCTGTTTGTTGGTTAAGCGCGGCGACATAATCGCTAATACAATTGAAAATATGATCACGATTATAGATCCCCGTCAACGCATCGTGACTGGCTTTAAAATCCAGCTCTGAACTAAAAGCGCTATGCTGTCGGGCAATCACGATACCAATGGCCAGTGCACCAATAAATGCCAATACGCAAATAACCAACGCCGTTAGAAGAATATGGTAAATCACCTTTACCAAAGCATTATCTAATACATCCGTCTGTTTAATCAGTAACAGGTCAATATCCAGCTGCGGATCACTCTGAACCGCCCAAATATAATGACTAGTTGGCGTATTTAACCAACCATTTTGATTGACATCAGAGCGGACCAATTCATCCAGACTACTGGATTCAATGTCCAGATGAGTACCGTATTGAGATTGATAGATAAGTTCTCCCTGGCGAGAGACACGCAATTGATAATTCCCGTCCAGAACCTGTTCGGGTAAGTTAAGTTGATCAGGGCGGATCCGTTCTTGAACAAACGCATGCCGGATCTGTTGCATAATTAATCGGGCATTTTGCGAGACGGCGTTAGCTTCGACCTGCTTACTGGCATCTTCACTGATACGATATGACACCAGACTGAATACCGCGGCAATAATAAACGCCACAATTGAGCAAATAACAATTAATCGTAGCCGGATCCGTCGGCTGGATCGTATTATTGATTGCTGTCTGCTCATGGCGACTTCCTAAGTACGGGTAGACTAATTAATTAACGATTTGTCATCCGGCATTTTCCATCGTACTACCGTAGTCCAAACCGATTTGCTGACGAATTGAATCCATCACATGCATGTTAGCCAATGTATCAGATAAAGGCATGATACTGCTTTGCAATTTACCTGCTGCTATACACTGTTCTACTTCACGAATTTGGTATTCAAAACCATTCACTTCATGGGGTAATTCCAGCGTCACTTTTTTATCTTCATTAGTGAGTTTAACCACATGCCCGGCCCAAAACATATCGCAGATTTCAATGGTCCCGGCACGACCATGTAACAACATATTATTGGCAGATCTGGCTTCAACTGATGTGATAAACTGGCCAAGTCGGTCATCAGGATAACGTAAATTAGCGGTCAAAATATTATCCACTCCGGTCGTTCCAATTCGGGCCATCGCCTGAATATCCAGCGGATTGGCATCCATCATCCATTGGCTTAACGCAACCGAATAAACGCCCAGATCCAGCAACGCTCCACCCGCCAGATTTTTATTTTTCCAACGATTTGTATCACCTTTAAACGCGAAGCAGATGCTCGAGTTAATCGCCTGCAACGTCCCTATTTCACCATCCTGCAGCCATTGTTTAGCCTGCTGGCAGGAAGGCAAAAAGCGGCTCCACAGCGCTTCCATAACAAATAAATTCTTTTGTGTGGCTAACTGGATAATTTTTTCAGCTTGACGGGCATTGACGCAAATTGGCTTTTCAATCAGCAAGTGCTTGCCCGCATGCAAACACAGCATGGCCTGCTCAAAGTGAAAATTATGCGGGGTAGAAATATACACAATATCGATTTGCTCATCGGCAACCAACGCAGCATAACTGGTATAATAGCGTTCCGCCTGATTGGCTTGGGCAAATTGACTGGCACGCTGTTCATCGCGGCTGGCAACGGCCAATAAATTACTGGATGTGCCTTGATTGAGTGCTGTCGCAAAACGTTGCGCAATTTTGCCCGGACCGATAATTCCCCAATTTAATGACATTAACTCTATTCCTTAACTTTGTTGATTAGTAATCATCACCAAATGCCGGACCAACATAATTATCAAAGCGAGAAAATTGTCCCTGAAAGGTGAGGCGCGTTGTGCCGATTGGACCATTCCGCTGCTTACCGATAATAATTTCGGCGATGCCTTTTTGATCACTATTTTCGTGATAAACCTCGTCGCGATAGATAAACATAATCAAATCCGCATCCTGCTCGATTGAGCCTGATTCCCGCAAATCCGAGTTAATCGGCCTTTTATCTGCGCGTTGCTCCAAGCCCCTGTTTAACTGTGACAATGCCACCACCGGCACTTCTAATTCTTTCGCTAATGCTTTAAGTGAACGGGATATTTCAGCAATTTCCAGCGTTCGGTTATCGCTTAATCCAGGCACCTGCATTAATTGCAGATAATCGATCATAATCAAGCTCAAACCACCTCGATCACGAGCTAATTTACGCGCCCGGGTACGCACTTCCATGGGGGTCAAGCCTGATGAATCATCGACAAACAGATTATCTTTTTCTTTGAGGATACGCATGGTGTTGGAAATACGTGACCAGTCCTCATCATCCAGTTGTGCAGTACGAATTTTGGTTTGATCCACACGGCTTAACGACGCCAACATCCGCATCATGATCTGCTCTGAGGGCATCTCTAAACTGAATACCAACACCGGCTTTTCTTCACCCATCATAGCGTTTTCGCATAAATTCATCGCAAAGGTCGTTTTACCCATCGACGGACGCGCTGCCACAATAATTAAATCGGAAGGTTGTAAGCCACTGGTTTTTTTATCTAAATCCGCATAGCCCGAGGATACCCCTGTCACTTCTTTATTGTTTTTGACCAAGGCTTCAAGACGGTCAATCGTTTTGCCCAATATGGCTTCTACATCACGGGGGCCTTCGTTCGCACCCGTGCGCTTTTCTGCGATTTCAAATACCTTACTCTCGGCCAAATCCAGGATTTCGGTGGCATTACGACCTTGGGGATTATAGCTGGCATCGGCAATCTCATTAGAGACTCCAATCAATTCACGGGTAATCGCACGTTCTTTGATAATTCTGGCATAGGCTTCAACGTTGGCCGAACTGGGTGTGTTTTTTGCCAATTCACCTAAATAGGAAAATCCCCCCGCTTCTTCCAGCTCATCAGAGTTTTCCAACTGCTGGGAAACCGTAATCACATCCACTGGCTGGTTATCGGATAACAACGCAATGATTGCACGGTAGATAGTTTGGTGGGCGCGATTGTAGAAATCTTCTTCAATCACAATTTCAGCCACTTTATCCCATGAGCTCGGCGCAATCAGCATACTACCCAGTACCGACTGTTCGGCCTCGATGGAATGAGGAGGTATTTTTAGTTTTTCGACTTTTTCGTCGTTATATTTGCTGGCAACAACTTTCACAGGGATCTCGAATTTTTTAACTATTGATCCATTATGCGGGAAACCGGCTTAGTTAAAAAGTAGTGAGGAAAAAAATGCTGTCAAAGACGATCCAATTTCACTTTTGTTGCGTATAACTCCATATAAATCAGCTCAACCAATACTAAGGACAGCAAAATGAAATACCTAATTGTGTTGTTAAGTAGCCTGTTAATCAGCTGTAGTGCGTCAATCGAAGAATATAAGCAAACCTCTCCCCGGTTTGATTTGGCCAGTTACTTTAATGGCCCCTTAGTGGCATGGGGCATTGTGCAAGATTACAGTCACAAGGTCGTTAGACGTTTCTGTGTAGATATTATCGGTACCTGGCAAGATAAAGCCGGGCAATTGGATGAAACCTTTTATTATGCTGATGGAGAAGTCCAAACGCGTCGCTGGAAACTGTTTATTAATAATAACGGTAAAATCACTGGAACCGCAGACGATGTGATTGGCAAAGCAGTGGGCTATGCAACTGGCAACGCTTTTAACTGGCAATATACGTTAAAAGTGCCCATGCAGGGCAGTGAATACGAATTTAGCATGGATGACTGGATGTATATGCTGGATGACCAGCGTCTAATGAATAGGACCTATATGAAAAAATTAGGTATTACAGTGGCGCAGATTTCAATTTTTTTTGATAAATCCCAACCACTTAAAACCTGTCAGTCTAATCAAACAGCGGCTCGTCCTTGAGGATAAGCCGCTGATTTTATTTCACTTAACCGTTAACGCTTGTCCAGTTTGATTTTACCATTCACGGTTGAGATATCGACTCTTCCATTGCCACCGTTGTGAGAAAACTCCAACCAGCGATTAGGACCATGTTTGGCTTTTTGTGGCTCGTCCTGTGACAAATCATTAACTATTTTGCCCCCTCCATGACCTTGTATATCAAATCGCGCTGATACGTTGTTAGCGAAACTTAACTCGATATCACCGCTCACGGATGAACCACGAACTTCACCTTGTTTGGCCAAATCCAGCTTGGCTTCTATATTTCCATTTACCGTATTAATAACTAACTGTTTGATCTTAGATAATGTGAGATCCATATCGCCATTGACTGTCTCGGCTTTGATCTCGGCACTACTGCTCACAATCACAATGTCGCCATTAACAGTTTGATAGCTATCGTGATCACCCAGATCATTGTGGGAATTAATATCTCCATTAACGGTTTCAACTTTTAAATCACCGGCCAATTGGTCAGCATTAATATTGCCATTGACTGATTCAAGATGAATTCTGCCTGCCAGTTTAGTGGCTTTAATATTGCCGTTGACCACATTGGCGTCGGCGCTCCCCAATACATTGTCCATTTTGACATCCGCATTCACGGAGGTGTAATGAACATGACTGTTTTGCGGTACATAAATGTCCAGTCGATCGCCATCTTCATCATCGGAATGATGCCAGCTACGATTCTTTTTGATTTTGACTTTAATAGTGACTTCGTTGCCGTCACGTTCAAAAATGAACTTTTCCATACGTTCATCCAGCTCGCCTACCACTCGCACTTGGTCTTTATCCCAGCCTTTTATATTGACCACCCCGGCCAAATGTTCAATTTCAACATAACCGTCGTCGTCCGCATCAATGGTTTTATCCACTTTCTCACCGGCGTGTACCAGCATACTGATACTCATCAAACCGATTATTGATAGCCATTTTTTCATTGTGTAATCCTCATTTGTACTTAATTCGTTTAAATTCGTTGCCAACCTGGAGCGTGTACTTTTTCAATTAAATCAATCTGTTGCTGATAAATTTGTTGTAACATCCGCAGCAGTGCCGGATTATCCGGATCCTGTTGTAAGGCTTTTTTCACCGCTTCAGCCGCCTCATCCAGCTCACGCAATTGTTGTTGCCAGTTAGTGGTCAGCGCCGGTTGGTCAGCAAAACTAACCAGTAAGCCCTTCATCTGCTGTTGATGCTGCTGACTCAAGGCGGCCACCAACTGTTGGGGATCATTTTGTAGTCCGTTGGGCTTGAGACTCATCCAGCCAACAAAACCAATGACCACCAGTGCCGCGGCAACAGCCAGATACGGTTTATTTGGGGTGGAGGCCTCTTTACTGATCGCCAACTCAATTCCCGTCCACAAATCCCGTTGGGGTTGGCGTTGTTTATCCAACTGCTCGATTTCACGTCTAAGCTGTTGCTCAAATTTATCGTTACTCATCACCCATCCACTCTCTCAATAACTGCTTTGCCCGATGAAACTGTGCCTTGCTCGATCCCACTGCCATATTGGTTATTTCGGCAATTTCTTCATGGCGATACCCTTCAACGGCATGTAAAACAAATACCACTCTGGCTCGTTCCGGTAAGCGCTGAATGTAGCTATCCAAATCCACCTGATCACAGGATTCATCCGCGACATAATTCACCGCCACCGACTCTTCAATATTAAACATACGCTGCAACCAGCCGCGTTGTTTGCGCAGATAACTGATCGCAATGTTCGACGTTACACTGTGTAACCAGGTGGAAAATTTACTATCCCCCCGATAGTTGCCCAACTTGCGCCACAACTGGATAAACACTTCCTGGCTGGCATCTTCAGCCAGCGCTCGATCTCCCATCAGGCGTAAGCACAAGCTGTACACCATGCCGATATAGCGCTGATACAATTTTTGATAAGCTTGTTTGTCACCACCCTTAGCGGCTTCTATCAAGCGCAATTCCTGATCAAACACCTGTTCGGCATCAATCACATTAGCGGTTACTGGCAAAATATTTACTCATTGTTTATTAGAATTGCTCTGGTTTTGTTGTTTGTATTTGGAATATGAGTCGCAGGGTAGTCGAGAAAGGTTTAAAGCAGCAATAAAAATAAATTTCGCTCAGGGAATTGGGTCGACTAGCGACTTAAATTCCCCGTTGCAGACCAATTTCTATCACTCGGTTTGAGGGTATTTGATACAGTGAGGTGGCGTTCATCGTATTGCGTAGCATAAAGGCAAATAATTTGTCGCGCCAAGCCATCATGGCATGTCTTTTACGATCGGCAATCACCGAAGTTCGGCCCACAAAATAAGTGGCATCTTCCAGATCGACTGCCATACCACGATGTTCAACACAATAGGCCAGATCGGAAGGAATATTAAACCCCTGCATAAAACCATAATGTAAATTAACTTCGTAAATGCCTTCTCCGTGCTCGGTGACCTGGGTACGTTGATGATTTCCAACCCGTGGTTCTCGCGTCATTTTCACATTTACGATGACAATTTTTTCATGCAGAAACTTGTTAAGTTTTATCAATTGCATGAGTACTTGGGGCACATCATCGGGACGGGTAGTGAAAAATACGCCAGTCCCCGGCACCCGTTGCGGTGGCTGATGTTTAATCCGTCCTAACAGGGTTTCAACGGAAATAGTATTGGCCTCATAATTCTCCACCAACAATTCAACCCCGCGCCACCACGTGACCATTACCGTGAATATAACCATTCCCATCGCCACCGGAAACCAGCCACCACGGGGAATAGTCTCTGCATTTGCGGTTAAAAAGGCTAAATCCACCGTCAAGAATAAACACAACAAGGCACCGGCTTTGGCTAAACCCCAGCCTCCTCGCTCCCGCGCCACATTAAATGCAAGAATGGTGGTTACCAACATCGTTGCATTAACACTCACGCCATAAGCGGCGGCCAAGCCTTCAGACGAACGAAAAGTAACGACCAATGTTACTGCGGCAATCATTAGTAGCCAGTTGACCGCCGGCATATAGATTTGACCATGAGCATACTTGGAGGTTTGCAGAACTAATAAACGAGGTACAAAACCCAGTTGTACCGCCTGCCGGGTCAGAGAAAAAGCGCCGGTAATAACCGCTTGTGACGCAATAACCGTTGCGGCAGTACTCAACACCACTAAAGGCAATAATGCCCATTCAGGTGCCATATGGAAAAAGGGTTGTAGATCCCCTTCCGGTTTATCCAATAAAAAAGCCCCCTGACCAAAATAATTCAATAATAATGCCGGTAACACACAACAAAACCAGACCATTCGGATGGGCGCAGGCCCAAAATGCCCTAAGTCGGCATACAGCGCTTCTCCGCCTGTGACCACCAAAAAAACACCGATCAGGACCAAAAAACCAGCCCATTGGTTGTCTATCATAAATTGCACTGCATACCAGGGGACGACGGCATAAAGCACTTGCGGGTGTTTAATAATACTGTACAAGCCGAGCAGCGCTAACGTTACAAACCATGCCACCATAATGGGGCCAAACATTGCTCCAACTCTGGCCGTACCATGTTTTTGAGTGGCAAACAGGACAACCAGAATAATCACCGTAATAGGTAAAACATAAGTTTGCAGCGAGGGAGCCACCACTTCCAGACCTTCCACCGCACTTAATACCGAAATCGCCGGGGTTAGCATGGTCCCGCCATAAAGCAAACTGGCACCAAATAACCCAACTAATATCAGTATGCGCCGCGAACGGTTATTCTGACTTTTATCCGGATTCAACAACGCTAGCAAGGCAAAAATCCCGCCTTCTCCATGGTTATTTGCGCGCAGGACAAAGACCATGTATTTCAGTGACACGACAATAATCAATGACCAGAAAATCAACGACAAAATGCCGAGAATATTGGCTTCGGTGATAGGCACTGGACTGACACCACGAAAACACTCACGCAAGGCATAAATTGGACTGGTACCAATATCACCGTAGACAATCCCCAGTACGGCCAATCCCACTGCTGCACGGCCAGGCTTTGCTGCCTTATCGGTTTCGATCATCAGTTTTCCTTGTTGTGGCGAGACAATAGATAAACTACTTTCGGTTACAGTTTGACGATAACACTATCATTGCCAATTAAAGCAATCAAAACCCTCACTTGATATGAAAATAGTATGCGCAACATGTTGAAAAAATTGAAAGGACGCCTGAGGTCATCATATTTGTTCCGTACAGCGATATAATCCAATCAACAGTTTACTGAGTTACTGTTGCGATAAAGCCCCGTCATTGGGGCATTATTCACTACTCGGTCATATTCAAACTACGAATTTCTTCTTCGGTTTGAGTAACCAGTTGTTCCATGGTTTTACCGTGTGGCATTGGTTTTTTGCTGTCAGGATCAACTCGCACAAACACAATATCATCTGCGTAACAGATGGTTTTTTTGGTTGCTTTGTTACGCACCAGACAAGAGACAGTAATAGAAGTACGTCCGACTTTTTTGGTTTCCAAACCGAATTCAACCACGTCCCCCTGAATGGCAGGTGATTCAAAACTGATTTCGCCAATATGTTTGGTGACCAGAAAGTTAGTTTCCAGCTGACAAATGGCGTAAATCGCGGCTTCTTCATCAATCCATTCCAAAGCACGACCACCAAACAAGGCATTGGCATAATTTAAATCATTGGGCATTACTAATCGGCGGGATAAAAAGCGCATTCGTATTCCTTATCAAGTTTCAATAAACTAGGGCATTATATAATGTAAATCATTGGCTAGAGAATTAATGCTTCAATCTAAGATAGACCAATGGCTAGAAGAGCGCCTCAATGTGCCCTGCCAACGGCAGCTAGTGGTAATCCACGATCAGCAGGATTGGGCTCGTCAGCAAACCCAGTCAATTTTGACCAGACTCAACCTAAACCATTGCTTGTGGTGTGGTAACAACGCCGATAAGCACCCCTATATACAAGCCAAACAATACCATCAACATCTTGGCCGCGAATATCAGGCATTAGTATATAACGCTTATGATGGAGTTCGCGCCAATGCGTTAGCCGCACTTAGTGGCGTGGTGGCTCAACAAGGGTTAATGATCATAATCTGTCCTCCACTAACACAATGGGCTGATTTTGATGATCCACAAAAAACCGAAAGGATCTCTTTTGGTTATGCGCCGCAAGCAGGCCATAGTCTATTTATAGCCTGGTTAAAACAGCATATTGAGCAAGACGACTATGTGGTATTAATCAACCAGCGTGATTTTTGTGGCACTAATATGCCCCTGCAAAAGCCAGTGCAGAAAATTGATGCGCCATACAAAACAACCGATCAACAACAAGCGGTCGAGGCCATTTTAGCGCAGGCCAAGTCTCCCTCCCCGCAGCCGTTGGTCATTACCGCAGATCGTGGCAGAGGCAAATCATCAGCATTAGGTATCGCCGCCGCGCAATTAATCCATTCGGGGTATCAGCGTATTGTAGTGACGGCACCTATTTTTGCCTCTGTCAGTCAACTATTTCAACACGCCCAATCCGGTTTACCCGGCTGCGAACAACAACGACAATCTCTACGACTGGGAGAAAAGCGTGTTGAGTTTCAGCCAGTGGATCGTATTTTGGCAGAATTACCATCAGCAGATATAGTGATGGTTGATGAAGCCGCTGCGATCCCAGCGCCCTTATTGCAAGCGCTTACCCGCCATTATGCCAATATTGTATTTTCTACTACCATTCACGGCTATGAAGGCAGCGGACGTGGATTTGAAATTCGTTTCAAGGGCTATTTACAACAACATTTCCCCGATTATCAAACATTACACTTGCAGCATCCCATCCGCTGGCAACGTGGCGACCCACTGGAACGATTCTGGTTTAATACCTTGTTGCTCAATTCGCTGGAGATGCCGACAAGCTATATCCCGGAGCAAGCATTACAGGTCGAATTAATCGAACAATCCAGTCTGGTTAATCACCCTGCATTGCTTGCCCAGGTATTTAGTTTATTAATCAATGCTCACTATCAAACCACACCTGATGACTTGGTGCGGATACTGGATGCACCGGATCAACAACTGTTTGTATTGCGCCAACACGATCACTTATTAGGAGCCGCATTAGTGAATCTGGAAGGAGGCGAATTTTTACGCCCCTTAGCGGTTGATGTTGCAGAGGGAAAACGGCGCGTCAAAGGGCATTTATTACCACAAAATCTGGGCATGAATTTTAATCGGCATGATTTGGTATGCTACCGCTATTTGCGCATCAACCGCATTGCTATCCAACCGGAATATCAATTCCAGGGTCTGGGACAATACCTGATTACCCAACTCAGTCGTTACGCGCGTAAACAGGGTTATGACTTTATTGGCAGTTCATTTGGTGCCAATCCGCAGCTATTGGCATTTTGGTATAAAGCCGGATTTTATTTGGTACGGCAAGGTAACAAGAAGGACGCCTCCAGTGGCGAATATAGCGCATTTGTGCTGGCAGGATTGCATCAAGGCGCAATAAAACTGCGTCAAGCACTGACTGACATTTATCAGCAGCAACTACACTCCAATACCTCATCATGTTAAACAACGATCTCGTGTCCTCAATTGCATACGTCATTCTCAAGGGCTTCGAGCGGCATTTTCGCCGTTATAGCCGAATTACCGGTGAAGCCCAGCACTTTTTTGAACAAGGACAATGGCAACAATCTCGCGCGGCAGTAAAACAACGTATCAGCATCTATGAAGGGGATTTAGCCGATGTCATCGGCAAAATTTACCAACAAATGCAGCCGCTACAACAGCCCGAATCATTTTGGCGTGAACTAAAACAACAGTTCCTTAAATTACTCAGTAATCATCCGCAAACCGAATTAGCCGAGACCTTTTATAATTCGGTAATAGGGCGAATTTTTACCCACCAGAAAATCGATGACACCATTATGTTTGTTCTACCCAGTCGTTGCTATTTAGCGGGT
This sequence comes from Neptunicella sp., assembly GCF_048268085.1. NCBI lineage: Bacteria > Pseudomonadati > Pseudomonadota > Gammaproteobacteria > Alteromonadales > Alteromonadaceae > Neptunicella > Neptunicella sp. The sequence continues at coordinate 73,241 of NZ_JBLWWF010000011.1, forward strand.
CAGGTAAGAGATAAAGTGGTGCGTGTATTTAATGGCAATCAATCCATTACCGAGGCCATGGCTGAGATTTTTGACAGTTATCACCTGAATATTCAACTGGCAAATAAATCCCGCGACATTAACCATATCGAACAATATTTGCGCCACCACTATTCAACCGAAGAACTGCATAAGATGCAGTCGATTGAGATGTTAATTCCAATCTTTTACCGCAATCAAAATGCCTATTTAATCGGACGAATTTGCACTGAAAATGACAGCATACCCTTTGTGATTGCGTTAATGCTAACTCCAGACAAACAACTTTACGTTGATGCATTGCTGACCAACCGCAAAGATCTGAGTGTACTATTCGGTTTTGCCCGTTCCTATTTTCTAGCCGACAGTCAATACCCGGCTGAAATGGTGGCATTTCTGCAGGAGTTATTACCGAATAAAAAACATTTCGAACTATACAGCGCACTGGGTTTTTACAAACATGGTAAAACCGTTTTTTATCGCAACTTTATTCAGCATTTAGACCACAGCCAGGATCTACTGGATGTCGCTCCCGGTATTGCCGGACTGGTGATGACAGTGTTCCATCTACCATCTTATGGAGTGGTATTTAAGATCATTAAAGATGAATTTGCCGAAAGCAAAAAAATCACCCGTGAGCATGTCAAAATCTGCTACAAAATGGTGAAAATGCATGATCGGGTCGGACGCATGGCCGATACCCATGAGTTTACCAACTTTCGATTACCCAGACAGCGCCTGTCCACGCCATTACTGGCACACTTGCAAGAAGTCGCAACCAGCAATATTGAGTTAACCGACAGCGAAGTTATCATCAAACATGTGTATATCGAACGTAAAATGACACCGCTGAATATTTATCTCCAACAAGAACAGGATGAAGATAAGATTGCGGCCGTGATTAACGATTTGGGTCGTTGTATTAAGGAAATTGCCGCGGCGAATATTTTCCCCGGCGACATGTTACATAAAAACTTTGGCGTTACTCGCCATGGTCGAGTGATCTTTTATGACTACGACGAAATTTGCACAATGTCACAGCGCAACTTCCGGTTTTTGCCCCAATCGGAGGATCCTTATGTACTCGATAGATTATCCGTCGCCCCGGATGATGTTTTCCCCGAGCAATTTGAACATTTTATTGTCGGCAAAAAGTCACTTAAAATATTGCTTAAGCATTACCATCCTGAATTAATGGATCCCGATTATTGGCGTTCTCTGCAACAACAAATTGTGCAAGGAGAAATCGCCAATATCCTGCCCTACCCAGAAACGTCGCGATTCATCGTAGAAAACCGTTAACTCGTCGCAAGTGGACACTTTTCACCACAGTTAACCTCATTTCGCTACCTGTTTACACTTTATCCGCTCTCACTATTTAGGTATTCTGCGCCGCTGGCATACCATTTCGGTTGGTCGGATTAATAAAAATATCCCTCACATTAGGGGGAATTGTTGTAGGAGCAACTATGTACAAACCTCTTGTATTTTGTGCTGCGGTATTGATTTCATCTTTTGCCCAAGCATCAACTATTCAACAAACTAAAGGGCACTTTGAAGACAAGTTTCGTCAGTTAGATGAAGCGTTGCCCACCCCTAACGTATACCGTAATGCTGCCGGTGAACCCGGACATCAATACTGGCAACAAAAAGTTGATTATAAAATCAAAGCCAAGCTGGATGAAAAACAGCATCGTATCGAAGCATCAGAGCAAATTAAATACACGAACAACTCGCCTGATACGCTGAAATATTTGTGGTTACAACTTGACCAAAATAAATTTAAATCAGACTCAATGGCTGAGCTTTCCACCGCTTTTGCCGATCCTGCTCGCCGTGGGCCAGCAACGAGTGCCGGTGATGCCAATACGCCAGCCAAGTTAAGTTTGGCAGAATTGCGCCGTCAGCAATTTATGGCCGATCATGAGCTGGGTTATGAAATCTTGAATCTCAAAGATAGTGCCGGTAACAAGCTGCATCATGTTGTCGTGGGTACGAATATGCGTATCGACTTAGCCAAGCCGCTAAAACCCGGTAGCAGCGTTGATTTCTCAATGAACTACGCATTTAACATTATCGAAGAAGACGCCGTATCAGGCCGTTCCGGTTACGAGCACTTCCCCGATGATGCTCGTGAAGGTGGCAACGATATATTTTTATTAGCCCAGTGGTTTCCCCGTTTGCACGCTTACACCGATTACGAAGCGTGGACGAACAAAGAGTTTTTAGGTCGTGGTGAGTTCACTCTGGAATTTGGTGATTATGATGTTGAGTTAACCGTACCGGCTGACCACATTGTGGCTGCCACCGGTGAATTGCAAAATGCCAAAGAGGTACTGACCAAGGAACAACAAAAACGCCTTGAGCAGGCCAAAGACACCAAGCGTCCGGTGTTTATTGTGACCGAACAAGAAGCCTTGGAAAATGAAAAACAAGGCACCAACAAGCAAAAAACCTGGCGCTTTAAAGCGGATAATGTACGTGATTTTGCCTGGGGTTCTTCACGCAAATTTATGTGGGATGCCAAAGGGTATCATCAAGGTGGCAGCGTTGAGCCACTGGTAATGGCGATGTCTTTTTATCCCAAAGAAGGTGGCGATCTATGGAAAAAATATTCCACTGAAGCCATTGTACATACGCTTGAAGTCTATTCGCGTTTCTCATTTGACTACCCTTACCCGACCTCACAGTCAGTGAATGGCCCAGTGGGCGGCATGGAATATCCGATGATTACCTTTAACGGACCACGTACCGAATTACAGGACGATGGCAGCCGTACCTATTCTCAATCGGAAAAACGTTTCTTGATTGGGGTGGTGATCCACGAAATTGGTCACACTTATTTCCCCATGATTGTGAACTCTGATGAACGTCAGTGGACCTGGATGGACGAAGGTTTGAACAGCTTCCTTGACGGTGTAGCCGGTCGTGAGTGGGATCCACAAATTCCTTGGGGCGTAGAACCTCGTGATGTCGTGGATTACATGAAATCCAGCAATCAGGTCCCCGTCATGACTCAGTCTGACAGCGTATTGCGCTTAGGCCCGAATGCCTATACCAAACCCGCAGTGGCGCTAAATATTTTGCGTGAAACCATTTTAGGCCGTGAATTATTCGACTTTGCGTTTAAAGAATATGCCAACCGCTGGATGTTTAAACGCCCCACCCCGTCTGATTTCTTCCGTACCATGGAAGAAGCCAGTGGTGTTGATTTAGATTGGTTCTGGCGTGGCTGGTTCTATACCACTGATCATGTAGATATTTCTATTGATCGGGTTTACTCAATGCGTATGGACACCAAAGATCCTGATATTGATTTTGCGCGTGAACGTCAAATTGAAGCCGACAAACCGCTTTCATTAACCGATGAACGCAACAAAAATACCGGCCTTAAATTGTGGGTCGATAAAAACCCCGATGTCACTGATTTTTACGACGAAAATGACCGCTTTACGGTCACCAACAAAGAGCGTAATGCGTACCGCAAATTCCTTAAAGGATTGAAAGACTGGGAACGCACTGCCTTTGAACGTGCCATCAAGGAAGACAAAAACTATTATGTATTGCAGTTTTCAAATAAAGGTGGCTTGGTTATGCCGATTATTTTAAAACTCGACTTTGCCGATGGCAGCACCCAAAACATGCGCATTCCAGCGGAAATTTGGCGTCGTAACTCAGAAGCGGTAAGTAAATTAATCGTGACTGATAAAGACAAAGTACTGACCAGTGTCGAAATCGACCCTCGCTGGGAAACAGCCGATGTGGATATTGAAAACAACTATTATCCCCGTCGCATCATTCCTTCTCGCGTAGAAGCCTACAAGAAGAAGAAAAGTACCAGCAAAGTCTCTCGCGACATTATGCAAGACATCAAAACCGAGTTGAAATCGGATGATGAAGATAAAGACGCTGACAAGGAATAATTAGATGTTACGCCTGTTGATTAGCATTACATTACTGATTAGTTCTGCACTGGTGCCCAGTTTTGCGCACCAGCAAAAAGCGGCAATTACGACGGTATTATTTAATACGCGAACCCAGCATATTGAAGTAATGCATAAGTTCTTTTTGCATGATGCGGAACATGCGGTACGTAGTATTTTTGGTCAACAGGCGGATATTCTGCGCTCCAAAGACACCCAGCAAACCTTTAGTGATTATGTGGCTAAACGGTTTGAACTACTTAAAGACGGAGAGCCTCTGGCTTTAAGTAAGGTGGGATTTGAAGTGGACGGTAAATTTTTCTGGGTCTATCAGGAAACCGATATTCCGGTTGAATTACACAACTTGTCAGTACGCCACAATGCACTGCGTGAATTATGGCCAAGCCAGATTAACACGGTAAATATTGAGGGTAAGGATGACAAGATTGAAACCTTAACCTTTAGTGGCTCAACTGAATTGCTCAGTGTTGAATTTGATTAGCGCCTACAGGGTAATAATCTGACATTTTAAAAGCCAGCTTAATAGCTGGCTTTTTTGTCTCAACTGCCATTTTATTCCAATGTCATTCCGGCAATTTTTATCGCTTCCCATAAAATAAGTAACGACAGCGCATAGCCTACAAACCAGAACAACGAACGGATCTTATCCAGATTCACTAAATAACAAATATGGTATGCGATCCGCGCAACAATCCAGCCCATGGCATAATGAATTGCCGTATGAGTCACACCAGCCATACCAATCAACGCCAGTACACCGGGAGCAAACATGATTAATGCCTCAAAAGCATTTTCATGGCTGGCTTTAGCACGCGCACCGAATCCGGTTAAACGCGCCTGCTGGCTTCGAGGGTTTTGATTATCATAACCTTCCTTGCCCTGTGCGATGGCCAGCGGGATTTTAGTTATAATCGGAAGTAAAATAGCAATAAATAAACAGATAAGTATTGTTTGCATCGTGTTTCCCCTAAAGGTTAGTCTGTTTCTATTAATCACATTGCTTGTCGCAATATCACTCACAACCATTCCAGTCTGACATGTTAGAACACATTTTACAGATAAAAACACCCTCGCCTGAACATCGGTTAGATACCGACTGGCCAAACCCCAATCAATGTCAGCTATGGATAAAACGCGATGATCTGCTCCATCCGGTCATTTCGGGTAACAAGTGGCGTAAATTAAAGTATGCCTTACAAGCTATTAGTGAGGGGCATACCACCCATGTCATCAGTTTTGGCGGTGGCCATTCCAACCATCTCCACGCGTTAGCCTATTGCTGCCAACAACTCAATATCGCCTTTACCGCCATTGTGCGGGGTGATTATTCAGCCAATATGACTCCGACCCTAACCGATCTGGTCAGTTGGGGGGCGACGATTAACTTTGTAGATAAAAAAACCTATCAACGCCGCGCTGAATCAAATTATTCACGGACGCTACAACAACAGTATCCGGAAGCGGTAATCATTCCCGAAGGCGGCTCACAAGCACTAGCATTACAAGGCGTCGCGGAAATCATCGACGAACTCACTCACCATTATGATTACATTTTACTGCCTGTGGCCAGTGGCGGTACCTTAGCCGGTTTCATTCAACATAATGTGGATCCCAAAATAATTGGCATCGCAATGCTCAAGGGTCAAGGGTATCTGGAACAGCTTGTCAGTGAGCTACTATCTGAAACAGCAACGACAGAATGGCAAATCGCTCATCATTTTCATCATGGTGGCTATGCCAAGCAACCGGCTGAATTAGTCCATTTCTGTCAGCAGTTTACTCAGCAATATCAAATTCCGCTGGAGCCGGTGTATAGCGGCAAGTTATTTTATGCCGCACGCGAATTACTGGCGGAGCAGTACTTTCCGGTGGGAAGCAAAATATTGCTGCTGCATACAGGCGGACTTCGAGGAAGCTAATTTAGTCCAGACTATTTCTTCCCCCTCATTCGCTATTTGTAATGGGTAACAGGGGCAGTGTATTATCCACTATCAATACCATCTGGTTGGATAATCCCGTGTCAGTGTTAACTCCAAAGCAAATTCGTCAACAAATTCGTCAACAGCAAATCATCGGTAACACATCAGGTTTAGCCCCTGGTTTTGTACAATGTAACATGGTGATTTTACCGGCAGATTGGGCGGTTGATTTTCTACAGTTTTGTGAATCAAACCCGCGCCCCTGTCCGATTATCGCCATGTCGGAAAAACCGGGAGATATTCATTTGGATAAAGTCGGTGAAGACATTGATATTCGTCATGATTTACCCCAATACCGAATATTCGAACAGGGAAAGCTGATGGGTGAAGTAGCCGATATTGCCGATTACTGGCGTGACGATTTGGTCACATTTTTCTTAGGGTGTTCTTTTTCCTTTGAAGAAGCATTAATTGCTGATGGCATCGAAATCCGCAATATCAGCGAAAACAAAAATGTCCCCATGTACCGAACCAATATAAGGTGCCAACCGGCCGGACGATTCAGTGGTGATATGGTCGTCAGCATGCGCCCAATGCTACCGGCTGATGCTATCCGCGCGGTACAAGTATGCAGTCGTTTCCCTTCTGTGCATGGCGCCCCCATCCATTTCGGTGATCCCGCCATGATTGGCATTAATGATATTAACCGACCCGATTTTGGTGATGCGGTCAATATCAAACCAAACGAAGTGCCGGTTTTCTGGGCCTGTGGGGTCACACCGCAAGTTGCGCTGGAACAGGCTAAACCCCCGTTTTGCATTACCCATAGTCCGGGGTGCATGTTGGTCACCGATATCACTAATCGCAGCCTCGCCACCCATCAATAACCCATACACTTTACAGCAAGGACTACCACTTATGGCCGCCCCACTCAGCCTTACCGATCTGCAATTAAGCCATGAAATTGAAAATTTACTGGTAGCCAGAAATCTGCGCGGGATGCAAAGTGTTCAACCTTTATTAGCCCCGGGCTATTGCGCCAGAGCAGCGCAATTATTGCTCAATCTGAACGGTAATATATTAATTGGCACCGGGTTTCCAGTGAATAACACCTTCGAAACGGACGGGCCGGTCGGGGCAATCGCCTTATATTTGGCATTGGAACAATTAGCCGCCACACCTATTTTAGTTTGCGGTGATCCATTATATAGCGCGGTAAAAGATCACTATAACTCAGTGCAACTGGCGGTCGGCGATTTGGACAATGCCAAGCAGAAAAGCATCGCGATTCTGCAACAGTTGCAACCCCAAGCCGTCATCTCGATTGAACGTGCCGGAATGACCGCTAATGGCCGTTTTTTCAATATGCGAGGAGAAGACATCAGCCAGCGCTGCGCCTGTTTTGACTATTTTATGTCAGAAAGTCATTGCCCCAGCATTGGTATTGGGGATGGTGGCAATGAAATTGGTATGGGTAATATTCATCAGCGCCTAAGTCATCTAAATATTGTCCCCAGTGTGACAACCTGTACTGAATTGGTGATTGCCGATGTCTCCAATTGGGCCGCCTATGGCATTATTCTATTTTTGCAACGCTGGACGGGAATATCGCTACTGGAGAAAATAAAACCCGAAGACATAATCCGATTTTTGAGCACCAGGGGAAGTGTCGATGGCGTTACCCGCCAAAATACCATGACCGAAGATGGTCTTTGCTATAGTGAAGGAGAAGCCTTGCTGTCAGAATTAATAACCTTATCGCAACGGAATTAATTGTGGCTGGATTCAGGATTTAAATACACTACGCCTTAGAATAAAAAGCCCAACGCAACAAGAGCAATAACAGCGTAATTTAAACTAGGGTGGTTTAATAAAAATGATGCATAAACATCATAAGTAATGAATAAAAAACCGTAGTTTATGGATATAAATTCATTTTATCCTGAACCAAAAACTGCTAACTTAGCCGGCTTTGTTGCGTCACGGTCTATCACCAAATTACAGGACTAGAATAAATTAATGAACACGCTCAATATTGCAAAATTCGGTGGCACCAGTGTGGCAGATTTTGCCGCAATGCAAAACTGTGCCCGCATCGTTATCGATAACACCAATACCCGGATCGCCGTCGTCAGCGCCTCTGCCGGCGTGACAAACTATTTGGTAGAACTGGCTAACGATGATCTGACCGAAGCACAAATTGACATGCTGGTTAAGCAAATTGAAAAAATTGAGTTGGCCATTTTGGAACAGCTCGATAACGCTGCTGAAACTCGAATTGAACTGCAATGTTTACTCAGTGAATTATCCGAGTTAGCCCATAACAAAGCCGATTTAGCCAGCGCTGAAGGCAAAGATGCACTGTTATCCATGGGCGAGCGGATGTCCTCGCTGTTGTTTACCGAAGTATTAAAACAACTAGGTTGCCCAGCAGTAAACTTTGACGCCCGCAGAGTGATTAAAACCGATAGTCAATTTGGTCAGGGAACGCCCGATATCGAGGCCATTGAGCAGCAAGCACAATTATTGATGGCACCCGCCTTAGCAGAACAAGTACTGGTGACACAGGGCTTTGTGGGATCCAATAGCAATAACAAAACCACAACTTTAGGTCGTGGTGGGTCTGACTACACTGCGGCATTACTAGCCGAAGCCTTAAACGCTCAAACTTGCGAGATTTGGACTGACGTGATTGGTGTGTACACCACCGATCCTCGCATTACCGATAAAGCCCGACCGTTACCTGAATTAAGTTTTGATGAAGCCGCTGAAATGGCAACTTTCGGCGCTAAAGTCTTGCACCCGGCCACCATGGTGCCAGCGTTACGTAAGAATATTCGTGTCTTTGTCGGTTCCAGCCGTGAGCCGGAAAAAGGCGGCACATGGATTGCCAAAGATTGTGGTGACGAACCTTATTATCGAGCCATTACCCGTCGTAAAGATCAAGTTATGGTGACGGTAAAAACCCCCAGCATGTTATATGCTCCGGGTTTTCTGTCGCAGGTTTTCGGTATTATTGCCAAGCATAATATTAGTGTCGATCTGGTTACCACATCAGAAATCTCAGTGTCGATGACAATCGATAATCCACCTAATTCGGTTCGCAAAAAAATCAACCAGCAAACCATCAACGATCTGCGCCAAATCTGTGAAGTCAATGTGGAAGAAGGCTACGATCTGGTTACGGTGGTAGGTAATAACATGCACAGCCAAGCGGGGGTATCGAGCCGCATATTTAACGCGTTACAAAATCATAACCTGCGCATGATTTGTTACGGAGCAAACCCTCATAATATGTCTTTTCTGGTTAATGAAAATAACAGTACTCAAGTCGTGACTGAATTACATCAGGAATTATTTGAATAATCTGATAGCAGCCTCCCCGCTGCAGCGGGGAGGCTGATAGTTAATAGCTCGCCAGACGAGATTTTATTAGTCAATCCGCCGTCGCTACCGTTCACCAATAATCATACGTAAGCATCTGATTTTAAATAAAATACCGACATTAATTAGCCTTTTTTATTCACCACTTCGCTTAAATAATAAAAACGTCATATCCAACCATTACTTTTATATTCAAGCAGTTTACAATGCGTTGATTACATTTATCCCTATATGACTGACTAAGGTTATCCATACTTATGAAAAACATATCAATTGGCCTGTTACTTCTTTGCGGCCTGTTAACCACAGCCTGTGCTACAACTCCTCAAAATACAGTGACTAACACTCAATCCAGCCACGTTCCCAAGAATATTATTTTCCTTATTGGTGATGGAATGGGAGTCGAACATACCACTGCATATCGTTATTACACCGATGACCTGACAACAGAAGCAGTCGAAACCACTATTTTTGATCAATTACTGGTGGGCATGGCATCAACTTATCCTGATGATGACACTGTCGTCACAGACTCAGCCGCATCCGCCACGGCATTGAGCAGCGGTGTAAAATCATACAACGGTGCCATTGGTGTTGATGCCCATAAAGAACCACTCGCCACCGTATTGGAAAAAGCCAAACAGCTGGGTAAACAAACGGCGATTGTGGTCACATCGCAAATTAATCATGCCACACCGGCTGCGTTTATCGCCCATAACGAAAGCCGCCAAAACTACGATCAGATCGCTGATAACTACCTAAGCAACTTAATTAATGACAAACCTATTGTGGATCTGATGTTTGGCGGTGGAACCAAGTACTTTATTCGCGATGATCGCAATCTGGTTAAGGAATTTGAAGACTACGGTTATCAATATACCGATGATTTACAGCAACTGGATAACATCACTGCACTGCCTGCCTTAGGTTTATTTGCTCCGGTAGGATTACCTTTTGCCATCGATAGCGCTCAACCCCATCGATTAGAACCGATGGCCCAAAAAGCCCTGTCACTTTTGTCACAGCACAATGACAACGGTTTCTTTATGATGATAGAAGGCAGCCAAATTGACTGGTGTTCTCACGCTAACGATGTTGCCTGTGCAATGGGAGAATTGGACGATTTCGCTGCCACCATAAAGGCCGCCCGAGATTTTGCACAACAACAGGGCGACACCTTGGTTGTTGTTACCGCCGATCACAGCACAGGGGGGTTAAGTATTGGCGGTTATGGACAGTATCTGTGGAAACGTGACTTGGTCCATCAAATTCATGCCTCTATTGAGACCTTAAGCAAAGAAATGATCAAAACTAATGATGTCGTGGCCACTTGGAATAAGTACATTGACTTTGCTTTAACCACCGAAGAAAAACAAAAATTACTCAACGCCAGCAAGCAAAAAGATAAAATGTTACGTGACGCGCTAGTCGAGGTCATCAGCCACCGTACTATCACCGGCTGGACATCTCGCGGTCATACAGCCGGAGATGTACAAATATTTGCTTATGGCGTTGGGGCCGAAAAATTTGCCGGTCATCTGGATAATACCGACATAGCCAAAGCGATTTTTTCGTTTCTTAAATAAGCGGATCCCGATTAAAAAACGACCGCATAACCGCAACTATCAAATCCGATAATCACAGATTATCGGATTTTTTATGTGCCGGTATTACATCTCAAGAACGTACCGCTGCCAATACTTGAGGATCACCATACCCACCACAATACTGCTCACCGGGTAACAGGCATACCACCACAAATTTGGCTTAACGAACCAAAGCATCGCAACTGCAACAAAGATATTTATGACTGAAAAAATAACCGATTGATAGCGTAACCAGCTACCCGCTTCCATGGTCATCGTCACGAACAGGGAATAAGCGATTTGTAGCAATAGAGATGGCAAAAGCAAAATCACACCGCTTAACAATACAAGTAAACTCAATTTATACCCTGAATAACATAACATCATCAGCATTATTGGTATGGTAAATAACAGTATGCTGCGAAGTAGCCTTGTCGCCAGCAGTTTTACCAGACAATTCATATAAGTTTGGCGACTGTTAGCTGAATGAGTTAGCCATAAATAGGCAAATTTACTTTTTCTTTTTAGAAACTCTACACTGTTTGCCGAATAAATAGCGATAACGAAAAAGCAAAAGAATATTGCCAGTGGAATGATAACGCCTTCGGGGTTAGGGTCTTGCGGCAGCATAACGTTAACAAAGCCTAGAATACCGAGCAAAATCAGCAAAAATATGACATAAAATATCCGTTCATCCCGGTCGAGATAACATAATTTTTCCAGTGAGGTTTTTCCGGCAATAAAGCGCCCTAGCCTTCGACTTATGCGAGAAAACAACGAGTAACGAGCCAAGCTTCCGGACAAGATGTTTAAAGGATCATTTTGTCTCCAGCTCAATGGCATTGCATCAGGATTGTATTCCTGTTTAAGCTGGTGGCGACTCAAACAAAGAGTCAGGCATACGATAGTAAATAGTGCACAACCAAGCAAATAAGCTAACATATAAATCAATTGACTGGACAAATTACCGGCGAAAAATTGCACAGACTGCTCCAGGCCATTTAACCACTCAAACAACCCTATGATACCCTGAAAAAAAAGACTGCCACTCATCAGTGTTATTAATACGAACAACGCTCCCCACATCACCGAGATTGTCTTGGCAACAGGAAACAGATACAAAAGCGTCGCAAGTACATAAAATGCCGCAACCAATACCAGCCAGTGACTTATGCTCACCGCAAACAGCAATGCTACAAGAGTAAACATCAGTAAGCTGTAAACGACCGAAACAACAAATTGATAGTAACCGTAATCAGGCAGGACAAAACCAAGATAGTGCCCATAGCAATTAGCCAAATTACGGGCATTTCTGGTGGTCACTTCTACGCAAATTAATAAGCTAACCCAGCCAATAATATTGGTGTTGGTGGCACTGCTTGCCGCCGACAATCCCAGATAAAAAAACAACGCAGCAAAGGCAAACAGCAACTTATAAGACTGGTTATGCCAATCTCTTTTTACAATGGCAATTAACGGGTGCATGAGTCGATCTCCAGAAAAATATCCTCCATATTTAGATATTCAACATCGACACTTACTTGCAGCTTTTCAATCAATTGTTGATGGAGCAATTCAGAATAATCAGTAACGCTGAGCAGCGCTTTATTGCCTTTTATTTGCTGATTCAGGCACGACAATTCCGATAAACGGTGTGGCAAATTTTCACCGCTGATATGTAAACGCACGACCTTTTCTTTCAGTTCATCTATTGCCCCTTGAAAAATAACCTTACCGTCTTTTAAAAATGCAACATCCGAGGCGACTCGCTCTATATCCGAAGTAATATGGGTAGAAAAAAGAATGCTGGTTTGACTATCACTATTCATATCGATTAATTGTTTAATTAACTGACGACGAGCTGAAGGATCCAGAGCCGCTGCTGGCTCATCTAATACCAGTAATGTTGGCGAATGACTTAACCCACTGATAATTGCGAGGCGCTGACGCTGGCCTTCTGACATCTCACCAATCAGCTGCTTTTCATTGAGTTGCCAATCCACCATTAATTGTTTCGCTTTGGCACTGTCCCAATGATTATAAAAAGCCCCGCAATACTCTATTAATTGTTTGGCCGTTAAGCCGTTAAAGCTATCCATCGTTTGCGGCACAAAACCCAGCTTCTGTTTATTGTCAGCCGATAATTCCCACGCTGAATTACCCCATAATTGTGCGCTACCACTATCGGCTTGAAGTAAACCTAATGCGGTTTTTATCAGTGTTGTTTTACCGGAACCATTGTGGCCAATAAGCCCCATGACTTGGCCCGACCGCAAGCTTAAATTAACGCCATCCAGCACGGGAGTGTTTGAATAAGCCTTAGAAACGTTGGTTAATTGCAATATACTCATATCCATTCCTTTTTAAATTGTTCCTTGAGCCAGTTCAGAACTTGATCTTGGTCAATATCAAGTTGCTGACATTGTTTAATCAAATCGTTTACTAACGGATTTAATGCGTTTAAGCGATGTTCTATCGACTGTTTTTGTGTCGATTCCACTACCACCATGCCCTTACCGCGAACTCGTTTCAGTGTCCCCTGAGCTTCTAACAACCCATATGCTTTAGAAATGGTCATAGGGTTGACATCTAACTCTGTGGCAAGCTGGCGTACAGAAGGCAGATAGTCACCGGCCTTAATCTGCTGGCTAGCCGTCATGCGGTTTATTTGCTCCATTAACTGACGATAAATGGGGACACCAGAACTCGGAGCAAGCTGAAAAATAAACGGAGATAGTGGCAAATCACTGTCCTTAATTAACACTATGTGTATTAGTTATATAATACACCAATACACATAGCAAATTATTTCATCAAGAATATGCCGCTATTTGAACCGGCGGATCACTGGGGTTCGCACCTACGTACTGCGGTTCATGCACAGAAGTCGAATGGTCGAGCGCGAGTATTACGCTAGCAGACCGCTTAACTCTGGTTAACACCGCGGCTGTGGACTCAAAATACATGATGCATTACTAAGGCCTCAAGCTCTGGCATACTAGCGTTATTGTTATTTAATTAAGCATTGGTAAGACATGAAGCAAACGGCTATAGAATCTCTCAAACTACATAACCAATTATGTTTTGCACTTTATTCGACCTCACTCGCAATGAGTCGGCTATATAAACCATTGCTTGCTGAATTAGATCTCACCTATCCGCAATACCTGATTATGATGTTGCTATGGGAGCATGATGGCATCACCATAACCAATATCAGCAAATTGCTACATCAGGAAAAAGGGGCGCTCAGCCCAGTGATTAAAAGACTCGAAAAACAACAGCTCATTACCCGTCAACGCAATGAGCATGACGACAGATTGGTTAACATATATCTAACCCAAGCAGGAATTGCATTGAAAGAGCGTGCTGCCAACATCCCAAATAAAGTCTTATGTTCTACCGGCCTGGAAGTAAGCGATGCGTTGTCATTAAAAGCTCAACTTGAGCAAGTCAGAAGCCATCTTGATTAAAAAATAATTATTTAGCATTATTGGATCTAACAAATAGTTATCGCAATAACTATTATTGCGATAACATAATCCTTGTAATCAACGATTGATAGTTAACCCTAATACGAGGATAAACCATGCAAGTACTATATAAAGCAGTAGCAACATCCACCGGGGGCCGAGACGGCCAAGCGATTTCCAGTGACAAAGTGTTAAATGTAAAACTGGCTACCCCAAAAGAATTAGGCGGTGCTGGTGGTGAAGCCACTAACCCCGAGCAGTTATTTGCTGCCGGTTACTCAGCCTGTTTTATTGGCGCACTAAAATTTGTCGGTGGCGAACAGAAAGTCAGTATCCCACAAGACACCACTATCAAGGCCGAAGTGGGTATTGGCAAAATAGACGGTGGATTTGGTCTGGATATCGATTTGCACATCAATTTGCCGGGGCTGGAGCAAAGCGTAGCAGAACAATTATCTGAAAAAGCGCATCAAGTATGCCCCTATTCCAATGCTACTCGCGGTAATATTGATGTGCGATTGCATGTGAGTGTTTAATTTAACCCGCTAGTCGTGTTCATTTTCTTAAGGCCGCTCACTTTAGCGGCCTTAATATCAAGTAAGGCCAGTTAATTTGCCAATACAACCTTACTCTTTGCCTAATTCCCGATAAAACCCAAAAATCTACTGTTAACCGCCAATACATTTGTATATGCTAAAATTTCATTAATGAAAAAAACCTATATTTCAATATGTTAATTCAGCACAGTGATTAATGATGCATCTATATCGACGTTTGGCAGTCTTATTTACCATGCTATTGATAAGCAATTCATCCTGTTTTGCTGCTCCGCAAGTGGTCACCATAGCAGCAGAAAATAGCTGGCCCCCTTATGCCAGAGCAGATGGAGAGGGAATATCCAAACAAATCATTCAAGCTGCCTTTGACGCGGTTGGGGTTAAAGTGAAATTTGTTGTAGCGCCATACGCCAGAGCACTTCGCTTGACCGAAATGGGCGTTGTACAGGGCTGCTTTAACGTCACCAAACAATTATCCACCGAAAAATTATTCCAATTCGGTCGCCATAAATTATTTGAGGCCCCAACATCCTTTTATTTTAATCCTAAACATCCCATGCACTTCACTAGCATTGAAGAAGCCCCTGATGGAATGAGCATTGCCGGAATTATTGGCTATGAATATGGTAATGCCTACGAGCAACAGCGGCATCGCTTTAAAGAAGTCAGGGTGCCCACACAACAACAAATTATTGGTTTGCTGCGCTCAGGTGAAGTCGATGCAGCCATAATGTTTGATAAGGTCGCCAGTTACCATTTGCAGATGTTAGGCTTAGATGAAAACACTATTTTGAAAGGGCCTCACGGTGAGTCTAGTGATATTTATGTGGCATTCAGCAAACACCAGAATTTTCCAGATATGCAAAACATCATCGAACAGTTTGATCGGGGGCTGGAATTAACTCAGGCTGCCAGAGCCAGATTACTATCTAACTGAATCCCCCATAAAGGGTTAATAACCGCTGCGTTTTATCATATAACTTAATCATTGCACTGCACTCTTGATCACCGTAATAACCGCCCCCAAATAATCAATTCATGTTATTAATTGGGAAAAACCTTGAATACACTTTTTGATCCAATCCAGTTGGGGGATTTATCACTACCCAACAGAATCATTATGTCTCCCCTTACCCGTTGTCGCGCAAGTGAAGGGCGAGTTCCTAATGCATTAATGGCCGAATACTACACCCAACGTGCCAGTGCCGGACTCATTATTAGCGAGGCCACCTCTGTGACGCCAATGGGGGTCGGCTACCCCAATACCCCGGGAATTTGGTCTGATGATCAGGTTGAAGGCTGGAAAAAAATCACCGATGCCGTACACAAGGCGGGCGGTCGAATTGTATTGCAATTATGGCATGTTGGTCGTATCTCCGATCCTGTTTATCTGGACGGTCAGCAACCGGTTGCACCGAGTGCAATTGCGGCCCAAGGCCATGTGAGTCTGGTACGTCCAGAGAAAAATTTTGAAACGCCACGGGCATTAAGCGAAACAGAAATTCCCGCTATCGTCGAAGCTTATCGACAAGGTGCCGAAAATGCCAAAAAAGCCGGATTTGATGGAGTTGAAATCCACGGTGCCAACGGTTATCTGCTCGACCAGTTTTTACAAACATCCAGCAATCATCGTAAAGACAACTATGGTGGCAGTATCGAAAACCGTGCCCGCCTGATGTTGGAAGTCACCGATGCTGTGATTTCCGTGTGGGGAGCTGGCCGAGTGGGAATGCATTTATCTCCGCGCGCGGATGCCCATGATATGGGAGATGAAGATTTAGCAGCGACCTTTGGTTATGTCGCCAAAGAATTAGGTAAACGCAACCTCGCTTTTATCTTCACCCGAGAGCATTTTGACGAACCGGCATTAACACCGGCACTGAAACAGGCTTTTGGCGGCAAACTGATTGCCAATGAAAAAATGACCAGTGAACGCGCTGAACAACTACTAGCGGACGGCACTGCCGATGCAATTGCGTTTGGTAAAGCGTATATTGCCAATCCTGATTTAGCGGAGCGTTTGCGTGTCAACGCCCCACTGAATGAACTCGATGCGTCCACTATGTATGGCTCTGGCCCGAAAGGTTACACCGATTATCCGGCACTGGCTTAACACTGGTTTGGCCGATCAAAAAAGCACCTTAATTTAAGGTGCTTTTTATTTATCACAATATCGGTAACCAATATTGTTTAAGACAGCCGCGCCCGGAAATCTTCATATTCAAATTTACGTACTAGTTCAAAACTGCCATCTTTTTTCAAAATACCGATTGAAGGATGTTCCACTCCATTAAAAAAGGTGGTTTTAACCATGGTGTAATGGATCATGTCTTCAAAGATCAATCGATCCCCCACTTCCAGAGGAAACTCAAAACCGTAGGTATCGATCACATCACCAGCCAGACAAGAATTACCACCAAGTTTATAATCGAAGTTCTTTTCTCCCGCCAACCCAGCGTTACGTACTTCAGGGCGATAAGGCATTTCCAATACATCAGGCATGTGACCGGTGGCAGAAATATCCAGGATCGCAATATCACCTTCATTGTGGACCACATCCACCACTTCACTGACTAGCGTGCCAGTTTGCCATGCCACCGCTGAGCCCGGCTCTAAAATAATGTGCAGATCATATTTTTCACGAAACGTTTTAAGCAATTGAATCAGGTGTTCGACATCATAGCCAGCACGCGTCATTAAATGCCCCCCACCCAAATTCAACCATTTGAGCTGAGGTAACCACTTGCCGAAACGTTGTTCAACCGCTTGCAAGGTACGTTCGGCGGCAAACGAATCGCATTCACACAAATTATGCACGTGGAATCCTTCAATGCCGGATAAATCTACACCTTCAAGATCCTCGGCTTTTACCCCTAGACGAGAGCCCGGCGCACTGGGATCATACAATTCAGTTTCGGCTTCACGATGCTGCGGATTAATCCGCAAGCCCATCGATATTCCCGCCTCAGCTACCTGCTCTTGATAGCGTTGCCACTGGCTCAAACTATTAAACGAAATGTGATTAACCAGATTAACCAGTTCATCGATGTCATTTTGCTTATAGGCTGGAGAGTAAGCGTGTACTTCCTTACCCATCTCAAACTTAGCCAGCTTTGCTTCCCATACCGAACTAGCGGTACAACCTTGCAAATATTGTCCCACCAATGGAAACGTCGACCACATGGAGAAACCTTTTAAGGCCAAAATAATATCCACGCCGGCTTCGCGTTGTACACGCTCCATCAATTGCAGATTAGCTTCCAGTTTGGCTTCTTCGCACACATAGCAGGGGGAAGGTATAAGCGGATTAAGTAAAGGATCGATCAAGGTTAACTCTCCAGATCAGGAATAAGGACGTTATTATTATTCCGGCCACAGACTATTGATTGCAGCCGGAATATGATTTTAACCTTTTAATCAGTTTTTAAAAGGGGAGGATTCACATTCAAGCACATGCCAGGGTAAACCATGAATATTAAGCATATCCATAAAGGGATCCGGATCGAATTGCTCCATATTCCACACGCCAGGCTTTTTCCATGTACTGTTAAGCATTAACGCCGCCCCAATCATAGCGGGTACACCGGTAGTATAAGATACTGCCTGAGCGCCGACTTCTTCATTACACTTGGCATGATCACAGTTATTGTAAATAAAGATGGTCTTTTCTTTGCCATCTTTAATGCCGGTAATGTAAGTACCGATACAGGTCATGCCGGTATAACCTTCCGCTAAGGAACCAGGATTCGGCAACACCGCTTTTAAGAATTCAAGTGGCACAATCTGCTGGCCCTGAAATTCAACTGGCTCGATGGAGGTCATGCCAATCCCTTCGAGCACACGCAAATGGTTCAGGTAAGCATCTCCAAAAGTCATCCAGAAACGCGCGCGTTTCAAGGTAGGGAAATGTTTAACAATGGATTCCAGTTCTTCATGGAACATCAAATAGGAAGCCCGTACACCAATATTCTGATAGTCCAGATCTTCACGTACGCTGAGTGGATCCGTTTCTTTCCACTCGCCATTTTCCCAATAACGACCGCGCTGGGTAATTTCACGAATATTGATTTCAGGATTGAAGTTAGTTGCAAAGGCCTGACCATGATCGCCACCATTACAGTCAACGATATCCAGGGTGTGGATTTCGTCAAAATAATGTTTCGCCGCATAAGCAGTATAAACATTGGTCACACCGGGATCGAAGCCGCTGCCTAATAACGCCATCAAACCGGCTTTTTCAAATTTGTCCTGATAAGCCCACTGCCAGGAATACTCAAACTTGGCTACATCTTTAGGCTCGTAGTTGGCGGTGTCCAGATAATCCACACCGGTTTCTAAACACGCGTCCATAATGGCTAAATCTTGATAAGGAAGGGCTAAATTAATCACCAGGTCAGGCTTAACCTGATTAATGACCTTAACCACTTCAGAGGCATGGTCGGCATCCACAGCAAACGTGCCTTTAACCCGATCGGCTCCCACTTCGGCCTGCAATGCTTCACATTTAGCAACCGTCCGGCTGGCCAAGTAAATTTCATCAAAATGCTCCGGTAAACGGGCACATTTTTTGACTGTTACGGCGCTAACACCGCCAGCACCAATTATCAAAACGCGAGACATAACATTATCCTCTTAAAGCAAACTGACCAAAAAAACGCGGCATCCTACCATCAAATATAAGCACGCCCTACCAATAATTACTGATTAACGCATCATTTTAAACTGCGCCCAGACTGGCATATTTTCAACCAATGATAAACGATGTGCCGACCATCCACTAATATCGGCCAGTAAAGATTGCTCTCCGACGCTTACCTCAACACGGACTAGCGAGGCGTCCAATGGTTTAATCTGTTTTATATGCCCTTGTAGGCAATTGATAATACTACTACTTGATGGTGGTTGAATCGACAAACTGACCTGATTGGCTTCAATCATTACCGACTCACCGGGCTCAATGGGCGCGCAATAAGGGATAAATAATGACTGTCCTTCACACATCAATTCGGCCATCGCATAATCGTCAACGTATCGATTAAAGCGGCACTGTAGCACCGAAAAAGCCCGTTTCTTACCCGCTAAATTAATTTGACGGATCACCTCATGACTCTGTCCTTGCGTAACGATCCGGCCTTGTTGAATTTGCAGCATGTAATCACAACATAACGCCAACTCATGCAATGAATGACTCACCATGATCATGGGCAAGGCAAACTCACGATTGATTCGATTTAACCTATCCAATACTTTATGACGGGTGATCTCATCGAGTGCCGACACCGGTTCATCCAGCAACAACAGTTGCGGATTGTTGAGTAACGCACGAGCCAGCGCTACCCGTTGTTGTTCGCCACCGGAAAGATCGCCAATATGTCGGGACAACAAAGCATCCAGTTCAAACCAGTCACTGACTTGCTCAATATCAAAACGAACCGGTTTGGCTAAATGCAAAGAAAACTGCAAATTTTCCAGTACGGTTAGATGGGGAAATAACGCCGACTCCTGAAATACCAAGCCAACGCGTTCAGCATTTAGAATAAGGCTTCCGGACTTGTCTTTTTCCAGCCCGGCAATACAACGTAACAAGCTGGTTTTGCCCGAACCAGAAGGGCCATATAAGCCAATCATATTCTGCTGTATCGGCAGCTGGCATTGGACATCAAGCACCGCTCTACCCTGTTTGGTTAGCGAAATGGCTATTTCCATAATGCCTCGCGTCGGCCATTAATACGGTATAACAGAGCCAATAATAATAATGATGCAATTAACAGCCCACCGGCTAATTGATGGGCTTGGGTATATTGCATCGATTCCACATGATCAAATAACGCAATGGATAGCACCTGAGTTTCACCGGGAATGTTACCGCCAATCATCAATACCACTCCAAATTCCCCCACGGTATGGGCGAAACTGAGACCAAAGGCAGTAATAAAACTGCTGCGAGTTAACGGCAAAACCAAACGAATAAAGCGTTGCCAACCCGTTAACCCCATGGTTTGCGCCACATCCAGATAACGGGGATTTAATTGCATAAAGGCACTGTGCAGCGGTTGCACCACAAAAGGCAGTGAATAGAAAATGGACCCGATAAGAATACCGGAAAAACTAAATGCCAACTGTTGACCGGTCATCCCTTGCCAAAATTGTCCTACCAATGTATTCGGGGCAAAGGCCACCAATAAATAAAACCCCAATACCGTGGGCGGTAGTATTAGCGGCAATGCGACAACGGCTTGAATGACCGGTTTAAAACGGCTTTGCCAGCGCGACATCCACCACGCCAGCGGCGTGCCAATAAACAGTAAAATTACACTGGTAAAAAACGCCAGTTTTAACGTGACAATGATGGCTAACCAATCCGAATTACCCATTGTGGTTGAAGTTAACCTGATAACCGGCAGCCGCTATGACTTTTTGTCCTGACGCCGAAAAGATAAAATCAATAAACTGTTGCGCCATGGCCTGAGCGTGGCTGTTTTTCAGTCTTACTAGTTGCTGCTCAATAGGCTGATAATAGTCAGTTGGTACTATCCAAATCTGCGCCTGTGGTTGCTTTAGTACTTGACTGGCCGCCACAAATCCCCCTTTCGCATTGCCACTATGGACAAACTGAAAAGCCTGGGCGACATTATTGCCCTGCACAATATGAGCTTGCATTTGATCCAGTACAGCGGCTTTTTCCATGCTTTGAATGGCCGCCTGACCATAAGGAGCCAAATCAGGATTGGCAATAGACAATTTGCCTTGCCAGTTTTGCAAACTGAGTTCGTTCGTCGTAGTGGCATCGGGGATCCACAACACCAGCTTGCCGATTGCATAAGTCTGACGCGATCCCGCTACGATAAGTTGTTGTTGTTCAAGCTTTTTGGGGTGGATAGTATTGGCGGCGAAAAAAATATCATAAGGCGCCCCATGATTAATTTGTGCGTACAACATGCCGGTAGAGCCAAATGAGATCAGTACTTTGCTGCCACTATGTTGTTCAAAATCACTGACCAACTGTTTAGCGGTACTTAAAAAATTGGCAGCGACTGCAATATGTAACGGTTTATCATGGCTAGTCGGCGTCGATAATGCCATTGCAGGGCACCCGACTATACAGATTAACAGCCCTAACCAATGCTTTATCATGGGTTATTCCTTAACTTGCCATAAATCAGCGGCCTGATTGTCGGACGCTTTACTGGCTACCCACTGCGCACCTTGCGGAGATTTTTCTTTTTTCCATATTGGCACCCGCGTTTTTAGATAATCCATAATAAATTGCGCTGCACTGAAAGCGGCATCGCGGTGTTGGCTCGCCACGCCCACAAACACAATTTGTGCACCGGCATCCAGTTCCCCCACCCGATGGATGACCCGTACTTGACTCAGCGGCCAGCGCTCTTGGGCCTCAAGCACAATTTGCTGCAACGCCTGTTCGGTCATTTGGGGATAATGCTCTAAATGCAAACCACTGATGCTACCATGTTGATTAAAATCTCGTACCAGCCCGCTGAACGTCACAATCGCGCCATCATTGTGACTGCGCAGTTGCTGATACTCTGTACCAACATCAAAGTCCTCGGTTTGGATCGAAATCATCCTTAACCTCCGGTAACTGGCGGGAAAAAAGCCAGTTCATCACCCGCTTTCACCGGTGTTTCGACACCGACGATGGTATGATTTAATGCGCACAACACATCCCCTTCTTGCAAGGCAGACCACTTACCAGACTGGTCAATAAGTTGCTGTTGAATTTTTGCTATTGATGTCTCGTCCGGTAACGGCCAGTCTAGCTGTTCACAATCGAGTCGCTCGCGTAACTGGGCAAAAAATTTTATTTTAATCATCCTTATGCCTTCCATACGCCGCTTTTTCCGCCTTGTTTGTGAAGCACCCGAATACCGTCAATCTGCATACCCGGATCCACCGCTTTACACATATCAAACAAGGTTAATGTTGCCACCGATACGGCCGTTAACGCTTCCATTTCAACACCCGTCTGGCCGCTAAGTTTACACATTGCCTCTACCCGCACAGATTGCTGTTCAGGCAGTATTTCGAAATCGATTTGTACTTTGGATAACGCTAACGGATGGCATAGTGGAATTAAATCAGCACACTTTTTAGCCCCCTGAATGCCGGCAATCCGTGCCACCGCAAACACATCACCTTTTTTATGCCCTTTATCGGCTATCAGTTGCAAGGTGTCGGCATTCATACGCACAAAACCTTCGGCAATCGCCGTTCTGGACGTTACTGCTTTATCGGTGACGTCCACCATATTGGCTTCGCCTTGTTGATTCAGATGACTCAATTCCATTGTTAATCCCGACTTTCACAAACCACAGTGCCAGCTTTTAAATGCTGAACAAAATTACATGGGCGATGACTGGCATCAAGTTGTTGCTTAATAATTCCTTCCCAACCGGTTTTACATGCTCCCGTTGAACCGGGCAAACAGAAAATAGCGGTTTTGTTTGCCATCCCGCCCAAAGCACGTGATTGAACGGTCGATGTGCCGATTTCGGTATAAGATAACTGACGGAATAATTCACCAAAACCTTCAATATCCCGATCAAATAAGGGCTGTAATGCCTGCGGGGTGACATCTCGCGCGGTAAATCCCGTACCGCCGGTTACCAATATTGCTTGTACATTATCACTGGCTACCCACTGGGAAACGATAGCCCGTAATTTATACACGTCATCAACCACAATTTGCCTGTCAACTAACTGGTGCCCTGCATCCTTAACTGCATCAACCAGATATTGGCCGGAGGTATCGGTCGCCACTGTACGGGTATCAGACACGGTTAATACGGCAATTTGTAATCCTATAAAAGGGGAACTGGCCTTACTCATGGTGCTCTCTAATCACAGATTGAATGACATTTAAATTACCATAAAAACAATTAAACATGATGATTTCAAAATAAAAAAACAATCAACTCTGGTGACCTCAAGCCGAAATGCTTATGCTTCACCTAACCCCAAAATACAGTGTGCTCTATGTCCAAATTTTTATCACAATCACAAGCCATGCGTTATAGCCGTCAAATTATGTTGGCCGATTTTGACTTGGATAAACAGGAAGTGCTGTTAAACAGTAAAGCACTTCAAATTGGCGTTGGTGGATTAGGCTGTGCCAGCGCTCAATACATGGTGGCAGCTGGCATAGGTCAACTCACGCTGGTGGATGATGATCAAGTGGAACTAACCAACCTGCAACGACAAATTTTACATCGTGAAATAGATGTTGGCCGGGCAAAAGTTCAATCAGCAATGGATACATTGCGTCAGTTAAATAGTGATTGTCAATTGAATGCCATACAGCAACGCCTGGACGATAATCAGTTAGAAAAACTGATCCGCCAGCAGGATATAGTTCTCGATTGCAGCGATAATCTCGCCACCCGAAACCAACTCAATCGTTTGTGTGTTGCTAATCAAATTCCACTAGTGTGCGGTGCCGCAATTCGTCTGGAAGGCCAGATAACATCGGTGATCCCAGGCAAGGACAATCCCTGCTACCAGTGTTTAAGCCAGTTTTTTGCAGAACAGGATTTGTCCTGCATGGAAGCCGGAGTAATGGCGCCCATGGTGGGTATTATTGGTTCGATGCAAGCATTGGAAGCCATTAAAATTGTTAGCAACTTTGGCCAAAATCTTGCCGGAAAATTAATGCTGTTCGATGGTAAAAGCCATCAATGGCAATGTTTTAATTTAGCCAAAAATCCACACTGTGCAGTGTGTGGCAATCAGCCAGAGGAGGATTAACCTTGTCGGTCGATCATTGTAATGCGCCAGGCCTTATGCCAGTTGAACAGGCAATAGCAACCTTATTAAGTAATGTTAAAAGCATCACTGAACATGAAGATTGTAGTGTTAACTTAGCCTGCGGACGGATCTTAGCCGAACCAGTATTTGCCGCTATCAATGTCCCTATGAATGATAATTCGGCAATGGATGGCTATGCCGTTAGCATTGACGATCTCCATGAACAGCATACGTTTAAACAAATCGGTACCAGTTTTGCCGGTCACCCTTTTACAGGCCAACTCCAAGCGGGCCAATGCGTGCGCATTATGACCGGAGGCGTATTACCTAAGGGAGCGAATGCGGTGGTCATGCAAGAAAATACCCAAACCAATGGTAACGATATTACCTTGTTAAAAACGCCCCACACGGGTGAAAACGTGCGTTATGCGGGCGAAGATATTGCCGCAGGACAAACCATTTTCGCCCAAGGTCACAAACTTACTGCAGTGGATATTGGCGTACTCTGTTCTATTGGGATCACTCAGGTATCAGTATTGCGCAAACTGAAAGTCGCTCTTTTTTCCACGGGCGATGAGTTAAAACAGCCAGACACGCCTTTATCCGCGGGAGATATTTACGACAGCAATCGCCCAACGCTACATCTGTTACTGGAAAAAATGGGTATCGATGTCATCGATTTAGGCGTCATTGAAGATGATAAAGCCCAATTGTATGAAGCCGTTGAAACCTGTGACCAGCAAGCCGATGCGTTAATTACCTCAGGCGGGGTATCCGTAGGTGAGGCCGATTTCACCAAGGAAATATTAGAACAGGTAGGCAAAATCGGTTTCTGGAAACTGGCGATGAAACCGGGCAAACCGTTTGCCTTTGGACAACTCCCCAACAGCCAGTTTTTTGGATTACCGGGTAATCCGGTATCAGCACTGGTTACCTTTTACCAATTGGTCGTTCCAACGTTACAAAAAATGGCCGGAATGACAATAACACCCCGCACGCGTTTACCGGCAATCGCCCGCGAACCACTGCGTAAACGCCCCGGTCGTAGCGACTTTCAGCGCGGGGTATATTCCGTTTCTGATACAGGTCAAATTGAGGTAAGAACCACCGGTCAACAAGGTTCAGGAATATTAAGCTCTATTGCCAACGGGAATTGTTTTATCCTGTTAGAACAGGAACGGGGCAATGTAAAAACAGGAGAATTAGTGGTCATTGAACCTTATGATCACTTACTTAGCTGATCATGTATTATATTTTTGTTTTACTCCTACGTTGGGCAAATAATAAGGCGACAATTGGGGTCAACACTTAATCTGCACTTAAGGTAATTCGATTACTGTGCATTTTTGTTACTAAGGACGATAATCATCATGAATTCAACTCGTTTAAACAAATATCCGCCAATTATGATTGTGCTGCATTGGATAATGGTAATTTTGTTTATTGGTGTTTACGCCACAATAGAAAATAGAGGGATGTTTGAACGTGGTAGCGATGCCCGAGAGCTGATCAAATACGCACACTTTGTTTTAGGCGTCAGCATTTTTGTATTAGTCTGGCTGCGACTGTTTATTCGGTTAAAAAACCCTTACCCACATATCGAACCGCCTTTGGTAAGCTGGCAATTTTACTTATCCAAGATCGTGCATTGGCTATTGTATGGCCTCATGATTGTTATGCCGATACTCGGCTGGTTAATTATTAGCGCAGAAGGTAAAACACTGGATTTAGGCCTGTTCAGTCTGCCCAACTTTATGACGACGGATAAAGCGCTCGCCCATGATTTGGAAGAAATTCATGAAACCATAGGCACAGCCGGTTATTACCTAATTGGTTTACATGCATTCGCGGCATTACTGCACCATTATTTTTTTAAAGATAACACCCTCGTGCGCATGTTGCCGGGTAATAAATCGTAACGTGCACCTTATTAGTGCCGCCCCTCTTGGGCAGCACTTAAATTGGTGCATCAGTTAAGATTACATATCAATAAAATTCTAACAAACTATTGTTTTTATTAGCTTTATTTATAATGGCGTAACCCTTGCGTATTGACGAGTTGTATCACTCAACAACTCAATAAAAGGGAACTATCAATGTCAAAAAATGGCGCTACTGTATTTATCACTCTTGTTACACTCGTTAGTCAATCCGTCTGGGCTTCATCATCTACCATACTCACAGACACCAAAGCCTCTATTGATATGCGTCTACGCTATGAAACGGTAGAGCAGGATAATGCACTCAAGAGCGCTAACGGATTAACCTTACGCAGCCGTTTTAATTTTGTTACCGGTAGCCAAAACGGTTTTTCTGCAATGTTTGAACTGGAAGATAGCCGCAGCGTCATGGGGCTGGCCAATTACAACAATGGTATTGGCAGCCATCCCGATTATTCTGTCATTGCCGATCCCAACACCACTGAGTTGGATCAGGCTTTTGTACAATATAAAAATACTCAGCTCACCATTAAATTAGGTCGTCAGGTGATTGCATTAGACGGACAACGTTTTGTCGGTCATGTGGGCTGGCGACAAGACCGGCAGACCTTTGATGGACTTTCTACTGTTTACCAGCCGAATAAAGCACTTACCTTGACCTATGGCTATATCAACCAACGTAACCGTATTTTTGCTGAGCAGAAAGACATTGATTCCAAAGATCATTTATTTAATGCCGCCTACCAAAGCAGCATCGGCACTATCAGCGGTTATGGCTATTTGCTGGAAATGGATAACGGCACTGAAAATGGTTTAGATACCTGGGGGATGAGTTTTGCCGGTAAAAACACTATTGGTGATAGTCCCGTCAGCTATCGATTAGAATTCGCCAGCCAAGATGCCGACAGCAGCAATGCCTCTTTTTCGGCTAATTATCTGGCCGCTGAAGCCGGAATAGCGCTTAGTGAGATAAATATCAAACTCGGCTATGAATCACTGGGTTCGGATAACGGGCTTTACGGTTTTGCCACACCGTTAGCAACCTTACACAAATTTAATGGTTGGAGCGATCAGTTCCTTAACACTCCCAAGGAGGGACTAGATGATCTCTATATCTCCATCGCGGGCAAACTGATGGGAGGTAGTTGGACTCTCACTTACCATGATTTCAGTGCAGAACAATCCTCAGCCAGTCTTGATGATTTGGGCAATGAAATCGACGCGTTATATAGCAAAAAATTAAATGAACACTTTTCTGGTGGCATAAAATTAGCCTGTTATTCAGCAGGCGATAATGCTGCAGGAAAAGTGGATACCAATAAGTTATGGCTATGGCTTGGTGTAAACTTTTAGCACGGTCATGCCAGATCCTGGCAATCGTCACTATTTTGCCATCATCAGCAGCTACTTTTTCTGATAAAAAATGACATAATCTTACTAGTTACTCCGTTAAGTCTTTTTATCGTTAAGGAAAATTATGAGTCAGTCTGTATCAGAAGCGCATGCGTTTTGTAAGGAAGTTGCCCGCACAGGTAAAGTTTGGGGCATCAAAGACAGTGCCGGCATCCCTACTCCAACCGGTGATGGCGGAATAAAGTCGATGCCGTTCTGGTCGAGCGCTGACAAAGCGCAGGATATTATTGAGAATGCCAAGGCTTATGCTGGCTTTGAAGTATTTGAAATCCCGTGGGAAGTGTTTTGTACCAAATGGTTGCCCGGTTTACTCAATGACGACTTATTGGTTGGAGTAAATTGGAGTGGTGAGCACGCTATCGGACTGGATATGGAACCCGATATTTTATTAGAAGCTATCGAATACCAAATCAATCAGGAAGATTTTAACGATTAAGCACAGCGAAGTTGGCTGGTCAGCGACGATACGGTTAAATTCCAGTACAATATCCACATTGTATTATTCAGGCGTAAATTAATGTCCATTCATTGGTATCCGGGCCATATGCATAAGGCCCAAAAAGAAATAAAACAGCTATTACCACAGGTTGATTTACTCATCGAAGTCCTCGATGCGCGGATCCCCTATTCCAGTGAAAATCCGGCCATTGCCAAAATTAGGGGTGACAAACCTTGTATTAAAATCCTGAATAAAACCGATTTGGCCGATCCCGAGGCAACGGCCCGTTGGCAAGAATATCTGGAACGGCAAAAAAACGTTAAAACCTTTACCACCAGCATAGAAGATCCTGGCAAAATCAAATTGTTGTTAGATCTTTGTCGTAAAATGCTGCCCGAAAAAGATGCGGGTATCAAAACCATTAATGCAATGATTTGCGGTATTCCCAATGTGGGCAAATCCACCTTAATTAATCATCTGGCAGGACGTATCATTGCCAAAACCGGTAATGAACCCGCCGTCACCAAAGCTCAACAACGCATTAATTTAGGCAGCGGCATCGTATTATTCGACACCCCGGGAATTTTATGGCCTAAAGTAGAAAACCCGAATAGCAGTTACCGGTTAGCGGTAACCGGAGCAATCAAAAATACCGCCGCCGAGTTTGATGATATGGGCTTTTTTGCGGCTGACTATTTAATTAAAGCCTACCCCACTGAGCTTAAAGAACGTTATAAATTGGATGAGATCCCCGCTACTGAAATCGAGTTTTTAGAAATGGCGGCAAAAAGTCGTGGTGCCATTATGGCCGGTGGACGCGTTAACCTGCATAAAATCTGCGAAGTCCTGATCAATGAATTCAGATTAGGCACCATTGGTAAAATTAGTCTGGAGTTACCCGAAATGGTAGAGCAGGAAGAAGCCGAGATGGCTAAAGCCGCAGCTAAAAAAGCAGCCGATACATTGGCTCGCAAACAGCGTTTTAAAGATGGATCGCTCACGCCAAATAAAAAAGACGCCAAACAAATTCGTATTGAAAAACGTACCGAAAAAGCCGCGCAAAGAAAACGTCAGGCAAAGCGATAGTACTGTTTTTAACAGACTTGCTATTCTATACCGAAACAACCGTATTTCGGCCATTTCGCTTAGCCTGATACAACGCGTTATCCACACGTTTTAATGCATCTTCGTAACTTTGATCTTGCGCTAGCATGGTGGTTACCCCAATGCTAACCGTTGCCTCTATGCCGGAAGTTGAAAATGAAGCCAGTTCGGCTTTTACACTTTCACATAAACGGGTGGCAAACTGTTCTGCATGAGCAGACTCAATGCTAGGCAAGGCAATCACGAATTCATCACCACCGAATCGGCAGGCAATATCAGTTTGTCGCAATTGCGAACGGCAAATATTGGCAATCGCCAAAATGACTTTATCACCCGTATGATGACCCAGCGTATCGTTAATCTGTTTTAGATTATCCAGATCAAGCATCAAAATGGCTGTCGGTATGTCATGACGAACAAACGTTTGATAGTGAAGGGCCAGGTCATGTTGCATACGACGGCGATTAAACAAGCCAGTCAACTGATCGGTATCACTGAGTATCCGCAACCGGGTTTCCAATTCATGCCGCTCGGAAATATTGCTGGCAACCCAAAGCACCACTTCCTCACCATCAACCAGAAAATCCAGAGCCTGAATTCGGCCTTCAAACCAGATTGGCTGTTCAGGGCCTTCATCTGGCAACCCCAGAACATCCTTATTACTTAATTCATATTCTGCAATCGATAACTTTTTATTGTCCAACGCTTGACTAATTTGGTCTAAAAACCAGTTAGCCTTTTCTGGTTTAACCACATCTGAAATATTTAATCCCACCAGCCCACTACCATCATGATAATAACGGGAATCCTTGCCCCCTAACACCGCAACATATTTGCCGCTACGGGATAAAATAAAACAGGGATCGGGTAACGCATCAAGCACTGATGCCAAATGTTGAATACTAATCATATCGATATGGCCCACATGAATTGTGGAAGGGAATCATCCGCATAAACTACAACTTCCTAACGTATTCGCGCTGAATTAACTTCATTAACTTACACCAAACAAAGCAGTGATGGATCGACATTTGAAGTTAAGCATAAATTTTAGCAAATTTATCGCATCATGTATAAAGCTAACCTCGTTAATCTTTCGTTAGGTGAGTCAATATCATTGTTTGATTCTTTGACTGATTGTTATCAAGCAATAATTATCAAACGTTGTGATGTTTTGGGTTGAAGTTGAAACTCTGGATCTAGCAGTAGCCCTTTTAAAATAAGGAATTTTGAAAAGGTGCACAGATAAGCTCTATTAACATGCCCGGCTAATAAGATGTCTGAGAAATCAGTGGCGATTCAAAAGGATGGAACTAATCTTTTGGCTTAATAAAAAGAGCTAAACCAATCACAAAAACTCCTAAGCCTATTTTTTTATATATTTCAGCTTTGAACAGCATCGGGTTTTCCTTTTCTATTACATCAACGCCTCTCCTCGTGCCAACCCCTGAGTTCCAATCTTTATACGCTAACAATAAAGATGAAATCCCAAGTAAAATTAGAAAAATCTTCATTATGATATGTTTGTTAATTTTCATGATTCAGCATTCCCACCAACTTCAGCTACTTCATTTCCTAAATTAGCGTTTTTAAGGTAATTTTTAAACATCTGGGGGCAGAGGAGTTAAACATCTGGGGTCAGATGTTGTTAACAAGAAAACTTATTGATTATGTTTCCTATCTTGCACTATTGCATATCCGGCGATTATTCCACAAACGAAAGCGATACCTAGAAATGCAATAGTAAACCCTAACAACACACTCCAGAATGTTACTGAATCAGCTTGATCATGGTAAAAGAGTAAAGCGGTTCTGAAAACCAAGACCAAAGCCATAACAAAAAACAAATATTTAAAACAAACCCACCAAACTTTAATAAACTTTTGTTTTTCACTTATCATTACCGCTTATCCTGCTCTTTTGCCCAGTTTTCCGCACCTTTGATTAAACTACAGCACCAGCGGAATCGCCAATAAGCTTAGATCCCGCATCATTGACTTCTTGAGAAACAACGCCAAAACATCTGGGGTCAGAGAACATCCGGGGTCAAAACATCCGGGGTCAGAGTAAACTTTTAGACTACAGTTAATAAATTAAAGTTGGAAAGGTAAAGCAAATGGCTCGTCTTCCACGTGTTAATCCTATTGAAGTAGTCCAGCACGTCATCCAAAGGGGAAATAATCGGCAAATTTGTTTTGCGAGTGAGCAAGACTTTGCAGGTTACGTGAATTGGTTAAAAGATTACTCGAAGAAATACCAAGTTGATATACATGCATGGGTGCTTATGACGAACCACGTTCATTTACTGTGTACACCACATAACGAGAGTAGCATAGGTAAAATGATGCAATCGCTAGGCAGACAGTATGTAAGGTATTTTAATTATCAATACAAACGCACTGGTACTTTGTGGGAAGGTCGATATAAATCTTGCTTAGTTGAAGCAGAAGATTATTTAATGCATTTGTATCGCTACATTGAATTGAATCCAGTAAGGGCTGGGATGGTAAATGATCCAGCAGAGTACAAATGGTCAAGTTATCAAATTAATGGGATGGGTAAAGAGTCAGAGCTGTGTACCCCTCATGAGCAATACAACCGATTAGCTAGAAGTAAAACTGAAAGACTTGAAAGCTATCGTGCTCTATTTGATGCACATGTTGACGGAGCGCTATTAAAGGATATACGCCAAGCAACTAATAAAGGCATGGCAATTGGTAGCGAGATGTTTAAGCAGCAGATCGAAGCGTTGACTGGCAGAAGAATGAGGCCTGCAAAAATGGGACGACCTAGACTAAAGGATTGTGATGATTAAAGTTTACTCTGACCCCAGATATTTTGATGATTAAAGTTTACTCTGACCCCAGATATTTAGGAAATACAGCATACCACTCACAGTTTCTGATGTCGCTAAGGTGTCATATCTAACAACAGCTTTATGTACCGGCTCAATAAGTTCTGAATAAATCACTGAATCTATGGAACTTTTCGAAGTATCGATATCAATCAAAGGCTTAATTTTAGAGTACCAAATCGAGCTAATCGCAGACAAGAGCTGTACGTATACATGTTGCTCTGCCAAGGACATCTGATTTTTTGCAACTCTCCGTTCGAATCTGTTTTTCAGCAAAACGGCCCTTTCTTTCAAGTCAGATCTATCACCATTAATCAGTTTACGCTCCAACCCAACTATTTCCCGGCTTGGGTGCTCAGTTATGTAGTCTGCCAGTTCTTCAATAAGATCCACCGCATCCTTGTCTTCACCCAAACTTTTTTTTATTTGTTCAACAGCCTGCTCTAAAGATGTAAGCGCAACAAAATGATTGTCACCGTTATGTGTAGCTCTATCGTAAGTAATATCTATTTTTTGAGACATGGCTAAAAGTTATTGTCGCCGTTATGCGTTGAGCCATTGTCATATGTGATATCGATTTTTTTATTCGATTCACTCGGTCTTTCGGTATTAGTGGAGGTTGATTCAGATTTTGGCTTAATGATCGCGACTAGTAGTGCCAATAGTAGGCCGAGAACAATCACGACCAAGATAAAAAAGAGTTTTTCAGAACCAAGTATATTTACAATTTGCTCATTAAACATATGGTTCATAAAGAGGCTTAAAAGCAGTCCCACGACACCAACTGCACCAGTAACTTTTATTATTTTAATCCAAGCTTTATCCATGCTTGTGTCTCTCGTTATTTTTCACCCCATTATCAAGAAGATAACAACTTTCGATCCGAATTGGTATCAAAACAAAAAGCCCCCATTTCTGGTAATGGGAGTTGGAGTCTATTAAATGCTGGAAAGTCACGTCACCCAGCTTTGGTAACAACCCTCATCAGCATTTCAAGGCGAAAAAAAGCCCCACCATCGAAGGGCGGGGCTTTGGATTCAAAATAGAAACCGCTAATCAATCTAATGAATCTAAAAGTTCATCATATGATGACAGTACAGATTTAAAATCATTAGGATTCACAAATTTGTCTAATTTCTCTTTTATAACAGGAATATCCTCTTCTCTGGCTCCCTCTGCAAGTAAGCTTAAAATAGCGCACCTATCTCGATAATCTCTGGAATCAGAATAGCAATCTAATAGATGTTCAATAGAGTATGTTGGATCAAGTCTATATAACGTATAGTTAACTCTTAAAACAATACCACTCTGAAGGCTTTTATCTTTTAACTTATCAAGTAAAAGTCTAAAAACTCTTTCTTTTTCAGAGTTTAGTTCGGCTAGGCTAATTACACACGAATAAACAACATAATAGCTTGGATCATCTAATAATTCGCAAATCTTTTCCAAATTATTAAGTAAATCAAATTCAGCAAGAAATTCTATACAATCAGAGCGAATAAGTTCATCGTTATCTAACAACCCTCTTTCAAAAATTCCTTTAATTTCTTCGCTATACTCAAAGCAAGCCAATTTGGAAAATGATCTTTGTCTAATTTCACTATCGACAGAAAAAACACCTTTTTTAAGCTTCTCAAAAGAATTTTGGCTTTCATCATCTATTGATTCTATGTCATCCATGAATATTTCATTAATTTGATTCATAACAATTTACTCCTTTTCTTTATGCTTCTTAGGCGGTTGCCTTTTATTCTTTCTGTTTTTATCTTTGTTTTTCTGTTCTCTGCTTTTTAGTTCTTTTTCATAACGTTTCCGATCTTTACCTTTAGATTCATTATAAAGGTCTTTGATTTCATCATCACTATATCCAGCTAACCCTGTATCTTTAGTTCTTTGCTTTCCACCCTTGGAGTATTGATTGTTCTTTTCTTTGTCTTCCTCAGTCAATTTATTATATACAAGCACTATTGTTCCACCGATTGCTGTGCCAACAATTGCTGAAGCATATGCACCTGCTTTTACAGGATTAGCATCGGTCGGTTCAGGCGACGCATAATCTGTACCTGCTGCTGCTACCACTAAAGTCAGGGCTGCATATTCATTTTCTTTCCCATCAGGATCAACATATTTATATGGATTATTGTTCGCATATGCATAGCGATTAAAGCTATGCACATCACGGAATCCAATGGGGTCATTACTATAAAAACGTCCTATCACTGGATCATAGTATCGTGCCTGCATATAAATTAGTACGAACTAAGGACCAAGCATAAAACTGGTGTCGGGTGACATTAAATTAGTCAAATAATCATATGGAGCGGCTTTTATAAGAGAGGTGATGGCGCTGTAAGGTGTGTGTACTTTCGTACCACCAAACCATACATATTTTCATTAGTACGACTTGTGGAGCACTTCAGAAGTGCTTGAAGCCAAAATCTATCAAGATATACCTCAGCTTGATACAGTCGCCATCAAATAAAAAATACTTACTCAGTAACCAAATAGCAAGTTGTTTTTGACAATCAAATTATTCAATACAAGCTCATCGTTCCAACATACAAACCAACAGTTAGTAACTAATTGCTCTAGAAGTTCATTGGAATCTTCGTCGTTAAGTGCTTTATCAAACAAAACTTTCTCAAGCTTCAATCCCCATTGTTTTTTCGTCTTTTGGTCGATATATGGGCAGGACATTGAATCTAGGAGCAGGTAACAAATCCTTGCGTCAAAACTAACTCGCTCTATCCTCTTAAGCCTTTTGTTTATCTCTTTAACAACACCAGCCTTGATTTGATTGTATTCCTCATGATTCTTTATATAAAACAAAACAGCTACTAAGTTGAAATAATCAAAACAGTCTTCTTTATCGATATATTCCGCAGCGCTGTGTTTTAAACCATCAAGTCCGAAGACTTCTTTCACTACTTTTGGTGATAAAAGATACTCACTTCCCATAGAACTTGAGACACACAGCAAATTGGCAAATTCTATCGGCACAAAGAAACTGGCGTTGTTTTCTCTTTGAGTTACTACACAACTTTCAAAAAACTCTTTTATAAGCGAACTTACTTCTAAGACAATTGAATCTACTTCTTCAGGAAAGTGGTCTTTATAAAATTCGTGCAAAATGTTGCACATTGAACACAATTTGACACTATTGTTAGAAGTGGGAGATACGTTAAATAAATGGAACGCTATATCTAATAACGTTAACAGCGAGTTCTTAATGTCACTGAATTTGCTTTCCATAAACCAATCATACTTTGTGACTTTTATGAGCTGGTTGTGTAAAGCTGAAATAACGTAACCACACATAACAGAATATGCTTTCTTATCCTGATAAGAGGCTGCCATTACTCTATCAATAAACTTCCTTTTTATTTGGCTTGGCTTTCTTAGTTCAACTAACCCGTCTTCTTTTCTTTCGAATATTGTTTTGAACAGCCATGAGATTGATTCACCAGTTTGTAGTTTGGCTCTAGTAACACCTGTGATGAATGGTCTTTCACTCTTTACTGTTTTGTTTTCGTTAATGTGTAATTTATAAAACCGAAGCTTACTTTGTAACACAGAAGATATTTTTTCTAATGCACCATCCTTTGAAGAAAAAATATAGTAGTCATCCACATAACGCTTAATATCATAGTCCACGCTAGGCTCTAGGCCATGCGTCTTTAATTCTTCGCATATCTCGTTGTCTATTGCTTGTAAAATAATTTCTGCAAATACCCTACTAACTTCGTTACCTATAATAATCCCATTTGTTTCATTAAAGTTAGAACGCTGCATTAACTGGTCAAAAAATTTAGCGAAATCCGAATTGGATCTCGTCTCTTTTGCAAAGCTTTTTCCTTTGATAGCCCATGATATGGAATGCGTATAGATGTTCTCAAAAAACCTTGAAATATCCAGCGCCCAAAACTTCGAATACTTTCTTTCTAAAGCCAAAAATTCCTTAGACTCGAAGAATTTATTTAGTCTTGTATAACTTTTATAGGCAAAATAAGTTGATGCGGGCTTTTCGTCGAGATTCTGTGCCAAGGTCTCGTTGTAATAACAAACTGTAGATACTTTATAAGGTGCTCTAATTGAAAACGCACTATTGGTGGTATGATTGATAATTCGCTTTTCAAACGTCTGATATAAATCAACCATTTGGTTTTGTGACGCAGGGTGAAGTATACCTAAATGTCTTAATCCACCGTTTGATTTTAAGATTGAGTACTTTAAAGGTACGAAATCTTTTTCTTCCGATTTAGAAATAAATATGCACTCAATTATCTTCTTTTTGAAATCGCTAGAGATCTCTGACTTGTGATATTGATCCATATGCTTGTAAAACCAATAATTACTAAAAATTATTGGAACATCTTCTGGAGATGTCTCAGATAGCAATACCCTGTTGAAGTCATTCTTTTTGATTATTGATTTCATCGTTAGCTCCAAGCCTTCTTTATTTCAGCGAAGTCCTGATAGCTGAACCTGCAAAACTCCCTTTCTCTGAATCCCCGCGTAAAGCTATGCTTGGCAAGCCCTTTTCTAGTGTTAAATGAAAGAGAGCGTTTGATTCTTTTACTTAACTTTGAGCGCTTACCGAACAACAAGTTCTGATAAAAACTATCAAGTTCCTTTAACCCTTGATATTGATCTATGAAGTTGTAGTTGTGGTAAATACCAGAGTAAACATTTGGAGCACTAGAAGAGCTTTCTAAAAGAAAATTCTTGGTTAAGAACTTCAGTCTTTTATTTAGTAACTCTATATCTGGTTGACTCGCTTGTTCGGATGATAAAACAGCGGTAAAGCTTCTAATGACGCGCTTTTTTATTTTATTTATTTTATTAGGTGCAATTGATACTTCGACATTCCGCCTTTTGAACTCAACATTCTTACCTACCGTTTCTTCATTTTTTTCGATATGAAATTCATAACCAAGAAAGTCGAACGAAGTGATCTTATATATTTTGTTTGAGGCTTTCTCAACTTGAGAGAAAAATACTTTTTCACCTGTATTATGAAACTCCAAGGCTTGTGGTAAACCTGATTCAGCAAGCTTTTGTTTCATCAGGCTTTTGTTTAAAGTAGGTGTAGATATGACAATGATATCGTCAACAAACCTTGCGTAAAAAAGGACCTCCTTCATAGAGCGTATCTTTTCGTCGAAATGGCACATCATTAGTTCAGATAGAGCTGAACTTATTCCTAATCCCCTTGGTAGACCCTTTGTTCCTATTAAATTTAGCTCTTGAAATAGAGCCTCTAAAATCCTTAGGGTCTTAGTGCTTAATATTGAGTCAGACTTTAACTTTCTTAAGATTTCTCTTCTATCAAATGATTCGTAAAAAGATTTAATATCCAAACGATGTACGGAATAGTTATATGAATCTTTGAGGTGGGATAACAGGAGTTGGATATTAGAATTTCTGTCGTTACATCGAGTGTTGTAATTTCTCTGAATGTTACCAACTAGTAGGTTATGAGCCAAAATCGCCTTTGGCTGTTTTATTGTCCAAGCATTTTTCCCCTTAATTTTTATCTTGTCTATAGCACCGCCCCAGATGGTGTTTGATTTGATATCGACAACGGCAGAAGTCGCTATTGAGTTGAGAGTTAAAGATTTTTTAAACTCACTTATTTTTAGGAGATTTCTATATCTGACCGCCTTTCTTAAATTTCCAGCAACATATGCTTTTTCGTTCACATGACCTCCTTATCCTTACCAAGATATTTTTCTTAAAGTACCAAATAATTGTTTGGGCTTAAGACGCTTACAAGTGGTTACTCACAACATACAAAATTCATTGCCAATTCACCAGAAAAAACAATAAATTACTCAACCAAAAGGATTTTGTTAAAACAACCCACTACCACCTTCAGCAGAAGGATGAGTCGCTTCATAAACTTCAGATAATTTTTTACGGCTAACATGAGTGTATAGCTGGGTAGTGAGGATACTGGCATGGCCTAACATTTCTTGAATGTGGCGAAGGTCAGCACCATTATCAAGCATCGTAGTTGCGGTGTTGTGGCGGTAAAGGTGGCACGCACCTGAACGGTCAAACCCGGCTAACTTAACGTATTGAGAGGCCATATCTGAAAGTTTTCCCGGCACATATCGTTTGCCATTGTTAGCCAGAAACAATGCCTTTCCTGAACCGATGAATGCAAACATTGGTCGGATTTTACCTATGTAAAATGCCAACCATTCACAACCACGGGTGCTGATTGGCACCAATCGTTCTTTCTTACCTTTGCCATGAACTCGAACCAGTTTACTGCTGAAGTCAATGTCATCGAGATTAAGTTTTACTAATTCACCCCGTCTTATGCCTGTTGCAAAAAATGTTTCTAGAATTGCGCGGTCTCGTAATCCTTTAATCCCAAACAACAGTGGCTGTTCTAAAATGGTTTCTATTTCTTTAACCGAATAGAGTGACTTGGGTATTTGCTCCCCTTTCGAAGGTAGTTCAATGTTCGCAAGCGTATTGGTAGTTAGTAATTTCTTGATATACATATACTTCACAAACGTTTTTACGAATGTGAGTAAATTTCGTTTTTGTGCGGGGCTTAAGGGTTGGTTATCTAATGCTTTCCGATATGCATTTAAATAAGCTGCATAGTCATCCATCAAATCCAAATCAATTTGATCAATACGAGTAACGTTGCGGTCTAAACACCAAAGAAAAAACTTCTTAAGACCGCCACGTTTTCCGCGCACCGTATCTGAGCTTTGCCCCTTTGCAAGACAAAGCTCAAAGTAGTACGTGGCACAGCGCCAGATACGTTTAGTGGAAGGCTTGACCATGCATCAACTCTTTGGCAAATGCCATTCCAACATCAACAAACGCTTTAGGCTCTGGTTTATGCCAATAGACTACAGACTTATCACCGTTGCGCAATCGGCCTACTCGATGCCCAACCGCAGAAATAATACTGCCGTTGTTATCCACCATTGGTATCACAATACAACCCCGAAATAGTTCATGACCTGTAGGTCGAACTAGACCGCAACGTTGCAAACTACCACGTATTTCAGCTCCCTCTGGTGATTTAGCTTTAGGAATGTTTTTGCCCAAGGTGCGATCACAATATCCGATACTCAACTCTGTAATAAACTCATTATCAATACAGCAATTATTGCCCACAAACTGCTGCGCAAAAGGGCTATCCTGATAACGCTGCTGGTAATATTCAAATGCCTGTTGAATATGTAAATTGTCTAAATTTACCTGTCCCAATACCTGCATATAAGAAGATTGTTGTTCTGAAATACTCATTTTCCACCTCCATTTACACCGAGCTTCTTACGAATAGAACCTCCCAATTTGCGATCAATGAGATGTGCATTGTGAACAATACGATCTAACACTGAGTCGGCAATCGTGGGGTCCCCAAAAGCTTCGTACCAACTCGACATCGGATACTGAGAGGTAATAATCAGTGAGCCTTTTTGATCACGTGATTCAATAAACTCAAATAACAAATGCCTTTGAGCAGTACTTAACGGGGCAACGCCCCAATCATCAATTACAATGACTGAAGCACGGTTGAGTTTTTTACAATACTGCGTAAACCGCTCTTCTTTATCCGCTGCCGTTAAGAGCAATAGCAGCTCGTTATAGCGGAAGAAGAGAACACTCAAGCCTGTCATGATGACTTTGTTAGCAAGAGCGCAAGCTAAATGTGTTTTTCCTGACCCTGTAGGGCCAGTGAATACAACATGTTGATTGTTTCGAAGCCAATGTAACTCCGCCAAATCCTCGACTTTGGCTGGTTCTAAACCGGGATGGAGTTTGTAATCAATCATGCCAATTACAGCATTAGGCCAACGTAACTTAGCCTGCCGCTGAAGCGTTTTAATGCGTTTGTTTAGTGTTGATGACT
Source organism: Neptunicella sp. (assembly GCF_048268085.1). Taxonomy (NCBI): domain Bacteria; kingdom Pseudomonadati; phylum Pseudomonadota; class Gammaproteobacteria; order Alteromonadales; family Alteromonadaceae; genus Neptunicella; species Neptunicella sp. The sequence continues at coordinate 113,522 of NZ_JBLWWF010000011.1, forward strand.
CTTCTGCTGATAGCAGATGGTCAAGTCGAGCTAAAAAGCTCTTACTATCGAAAGCCTTCGAAGAAAATTGCACTTCTAATGCTGCCATTACACCTGTCAATTTGAGTTTCACGCATTTATCAATCACATTGTCTCTAAGCTTCATGAGAACCTCCGTAGTAATCACTACCTCGCACATTTTCATGAGCTGCGATATATGCAGGTAGATTTTCGATGCCGTCTTGCTCGTCCTGAGCACGCAAAACTAACTCAACATCAGACACACTCAACATGTCATGTTGAAGCGCATATTCACACGCATCATCAAGCACATTGCTGCCTTTTTTATTACTGAGTTTAATCAGCGCTCGGCAACGTTTTCCAATGGCACGAGAGCGCGGGTTATTTACCTTGGAGTACCAAAGCTCAACTAGCTGGCTAACATGTGATCCAGATTCAACAGCCCATGCCAGATTTTTATCCATATCATTACTTTCAAAATCAGCAAGGTGATCAGGATGCATGTGTTCTTTGAGAATAGTGCTGCCCATAGGATCATCAACTAGTTCGTGTTCTGCAACAAGCTGATGCAAATGTACAACGCGAATATGGGTGAGCGTGGCGTATACCTCAACTTGTTCGCCATGAATCATCCAAGGGACCGAATATTCATGATGACGATATTTAACCGTGTACTCTGGTGACACTTGCTGCATCATTTTCTGAACAATCATGTCAAAATCAGCATAAGGAAGTGAATTCAGGGCACTTTTCTCGTTCTTGTCAAACAAGTCATTACGTGAGAAATCTAAGCCTTGGAAATTTAAGTTATTCAGCACTTCAACTTCTTTGGCCAAATGTTGATTAACTTCCTTCAGATTAAAAAATTCCCAGTCCTGATTCATCGGAATGATAACGCGCTGAGTGACGAACTTAACGCCTAATTCCGCAAGCGATTTATCTTGTGGACGACCTACACGACAACTATCCATCAGACAATTGTAATGTTCTCCAAAGGCGCTTACGTTCTCAACAAATGTAGGAATAAGCCCCGGTTGTGAAACCAGTGCTTTGGCATTGTCCATGACGACCACTTCGGTAGCACCACCGTAGTACATGAACATACGACGCATAGATTCAATCCAATCAGCCGTGGTTTCACCGGGTGTGGCAAAGGCAAAAATCTTTTGGCTAGAGCCGAGCACTGCAACAAAGACTTTAGCCCAGACCTTTTCACCGTTTAGGTTGTAGCTGACTTTGGTCCCAGCATAGTCGATATAAACGACTTCACCTGCGGCATGAAGCTGCTTCATGGAAAGCTTACAGCGTTTCAAGATTTTCTTGAGGGTGCGACAAAAGTGCGAATAGCTCATTGCCGACATCGGATCTTCTGCTTTGTACTCAATGTACAGCACAGTTATCGATTTTCGTTTACCTTTCTCCTTGGTGCGCTCTCCCACAATATATTGAATTTTTGGAATACGCGTTTTAACGTTTTTCAAAACATCAGGAAACAACAGCTTAACAAGCGCATCGTCGTTGAGCTGTTCAGCTAAAAGGTGATCGACATCGTACTTTTCACAACGCTTGTTAAGTCGCACCATCGAAGACGGTGAAACGTTAGCAAACTCTGCTTGTTTACGAATAGTAATATCGGGCAATACGCATTTTGCGCGAATTGCTGCCCGGATTTGATTTGGTTGTAACATGTTTTTTATACCTTTATTCTTCTAAAATAAAGGCACAGAGGGGCAGACAAGAAAATTAGGTTAATTTCTTGACAGATAGCCCACTTACAACGACACTTAAAGCATCATCTCGTTCAAAGATGTTTTTCAAAAGCCCTAGAGTTACAGCTCGTGATGGGCTTTTGTCGTTTCTGCGCCAAATAAATTTTTACTACTAATACTGCTTAGTTTGTTAAGTTAACTATTCATCGTCTTGTTCCTTCTTAAATGCTTGCTCAGCTAAAAATTCCGCCACGTCTTTTACTAAGGCAAACTTGCCGCGACGGTGTGGCATTTCAAATGTTTGTACTGGAAATACACCTCGTAATATCGCCTGTTTAACAGCATCTACTGAACGAAAATTCAATGCTCGATGTAATTGCTTTAGCGTTAAAATTGGCGAGCCATGAAGCTTTAATAAGTCAGCTTCAAGGGCTTTTTCCAGCTCCTGTTTTTCAGTCTCACTCAAGTTAAGTCACTCTCCTTTTGGTAATAATCGGGACTTTTAGCCTAGAATTAGATTTAAGCCAGATCTACGTCAGGTGAACAGGAGCAATTAATTGAGTTTTTTATGAGGTAACCACTTGATAAGTAATAAGAATGTTATTTATCGAAATTTGGAAAAAATCATGAATATTGGCGAAAACCCATATACTTCTATCAAAAATAAATATAGGAAAAGTTTAAATAGACATTCAATTCGTCAATACAAACGCTTGCGCACAAGCTTAAAGCGGGTATTCACACAGGTTAAATTTCAGGATTATTTAGCGTTAAAAGGCTATAAAACGATTGCAGAATTGCTCAGAAATATAAGTCTAGCCGAACGCCACAGCTACTCTGATCCTACCCGTATCGACAAATTTATCAGTGATAGTGAGTATAGAAGCGGCTATTGGTATAAATTGGCAAATGGCCAGTCTATTACCTCTCAAGCAAAATTTTTCCAAATAAACGATGCTTTAGGGTTTTATGATGTGTTTGGTTATGTTCATTACTTCTGGAATTTATTAAATCGAGAAGTCAGAGTTCCCAATTGCGCTTTTCAGTTGCCAGTCGTAATGAAAAAGAGAATATTTAAAACGCATCATTTTTCAAACGGTCTAACTACAGAAGCGTTTATCAACAACCTAAAACAAATAAATCCTATTCAACTCGAAACCCTGTATGACATAAAATCCTTTGATTCATTGCTCGCACTAATGGTGATGTGTATTGCTCATCAATATCGTGGGGGTAAAAAAGTAAGTCGTAAAGTAGAAAAATATCTTTATGCGCAATTTCTTTATCTGATGGTATTCAAATACAACATCAGACTAATTGAGGAGCTTTACCTTTATATTTTCTTTTCCCTTGAATCCAACTCATTATTCAAAACTAAAAATATTAAAAAATCATTAGAAATTGAGCAATTATTTACTGACAAAACTTTCGTTGAATCACTTACCTCATCAGCCAACTTAATAAATGAAAAAGTACAAGAGAAAACGATCAGCCAAAAGATTATGACATATTTAGATAGGCAAACGAATCACCCTTACTTTCATGCTTATGATAAATAACTATGATTATTGAACTAAGCACTAATTAATTTTCGATCAATTATTTCTGTTTCGTTCACATGCCATTATTGTTTCAGGGATATCAACTTAGCTGTGTCACTTAGATGAAATCAGGTATGTCTTTTTAGGGTAATATATAGTTGTAAAATGACGTGATAATGGCACTTAAATACCATAGAGATGAAACACAAAAAGCTATCGGACTGAAACAATAATGGTATGTAAATGAAGCATACACCAATAGGTGTAGCTGAATTAATTATAATAAAAATAAATAGTTAGGTGATCTTTAAGATCCCAACATCAGGCTAGCACGACTATTTGTGAAAGACTATTTCTTCATCAACCCCCACCTCTTTTGAACAATCAATTCTTGGCAAATCTCAATCGGATTTCGTAGTGTTATCACCTCAATTTTATCGATAAGGCGGATAACAATATGCAACTAAACTTGTTGAAGGCAATTCCAATGGAATTACGTGATCGCCTAGATGAAGAGTATGCATTTCTGCTGAGAATCAGAACAATAGAAGTGCATGCAATGTGGCCTCGTTGCTGGAAAATTATAAGCTTGTACACTAACGACGAACTGACCATCCAGAGCTGTAAGCAGTATCTAAGCCATCACCAGTGTGTCATATCAACATTATTGTTCGGGTTAAGTTTAAGTCCATTTTACATTCTAAATGGACTCATTATTTCGCAAGAGGATTCGGCCCGTTATTTAAACGCTGGAATGAAAAGCACGTATTTAAACGGGGATAGCCTTGATTTGACTTGGCTACTGTCTCGTCACCGAGGGCTGTGGCGCAATATTTGTAAAGACTACTTACTTCACTATAACAATGGTGCCTGCTTTGCTGAGCATCTTGTTGATTTTGCGCAATGCCAAATTAATGATGACGTAGCTATTGCCTGACAAGTTTAAAAGTTAACATTAAAAGCAAAGTCCAGATAATGAAACGTAAGTTAATCCATAGAAATAAGACACGCCTATCGAAGCAATTTATAAAAGCTGTGAGCGACCATAGGTCTCGATCATTCGATGTCAGCCAGATCACTTACGACTCAATAAGTCGTAGCAAACAAATCGGCCAGCGTTGCCATCAACAGCGACTAGCTCGACAACAAAAAATGAACCATCGCCAGCTCAAAAAACTAAGGAAGCGCCAGCAGCGTTCTGGTCTAGTTGGCAGCAAATACGGCGGTATCTGCAAAACACAGTTGAAACCTGCTCGTGCACCAAAATTTAGGAGCGATTAGTAATAACCGGACAATATTTAGTACTTTGATTTACAAACTCATCAATGAGCTTTTCAAAATCAAGCTGTTCATTGTTTTCACATGCTTTAGTAACTCTATCAATCAGATCTTTATTAACTTTTAAGTTTTCAAGTCGGTTATTAGCAATTGCTTCTCGCACATTTTTTAGCGCGTGATTTGATTCAATAGTAGATTTGCTCATCATGCACCATTTGAGAACAATAATTACGATTCGTTCAATTATAACCCATTTATATAACGGCAAAACCAGCTTCCGCTGGTTTTGAGAATAAGAGCAAAACTAGTTTACTATAGCGCCAGATCCAATGACTCGATTGCAGCTACAATTGTATGAACAGAGTTTCTGTCAAACTCTGCTCGATCTATTTCTTCATGAGTACCTTTGTTCAGATACCGCCATTCGCGAGAATCTCCATTAACACCTAATAACTGTTCTATGGGTGATAAAACATTATGTTTATTGGGATCAGTGAAGTCACCTTTGTTAATCTTAGTTTTAAGTTGATCTGTTAATTGTCGCAACTCAATTGGCGCATTTGCGGTACGTAATTTGATACTTAAGTTTCCATCTCCATGTTTACTGACATATCGCCATACTTTTCCTTTAGTCAATAATTCTAACGCTTGACGAGATTTACCCAATGCAAATCGTATTTCATTTTTACGAATATGTTCTAATGCTCCTTCTATATAGTTTCGTGGGGCGCAATTGAAATCAACTTGTATATGCGGCTCATCAATACGAGGTAAAAACGCCAATCGCTGGCTACTTTTGGCTTGCTCTACTGATAACATGTTTTGGATATCTTTAAAGAATTCCTCTCCATGACATGTCAAAATAATCTGCTTTCCATCAAAGTAATCATCTTCAAATAGAGTGCGCCTGATGGACTCTCGGTGGTCATCATCAATTGCATTAACCGGGTCATCAAAGATAAGAAGAGGGCAACCTTCTTTTATGTTTTTCGCCAATAGTATTGCCAAACCAACGCAACGAATATGCCCTTCACTTAATACATGGAGAGCATCAAAATACTTTTCAGGCTCGTTTTGATAAGAAATTTTTAGCTTCTGGTTTTGTGCTAGCGGTAGCTGAATTGATGCCAATAACTCTGTTGGCGCATCATTACGGTTGAATGCATTATATAATTTAACAACTTCATCTCCTAAGTTTTCGACTAGAAGTGCAGGTAGCTTTTTACGATAGACATTAAGTAAAGTTACAAACTGCTGGTAGGACTCTCTGATGTCAATATTCTGCTCAACAATAGGCTTTTCCTGTTCGACTTCACCGATGAGTGCTTTATTTGCTTCGTCAAATTCACTGATTAATTTTTGAGCACCTTCAATTGCTTTGATTGCTGCACCCTTCGAAGCAGCTAGCTTTTGAGCGTCATTTAAGAAACCTTTTAATTGATTCAATTCTAGTTGCTGAGCTTTCTTATTTTGTTCAATTTGAACACTTTCAGCATCCTGTTTTTCTAAGCAATTTACTTGTGTATCAATATGCTGAATGGCTGATGTGCCATCACCTAGTACAGCATGCAAATTATTCCACCATGCCACATTTAATTGGGACATATCAGCTAGCTTGAATGGTGCTAACTTGTTATCAATGGAATAAAAATTTAAGCAAGTGGATAATATCTGATGCAACTCTTGAAGCTTTTGAAGCACTGTTTGCTCAAGTTGTTTTATTTTAGTTTGCAATTCAGCTAGGTGTTGAAGTTTGGCTAGCTCCTCTACTGCGTGAGTGAAAGGATTAACGGTTACTTCCGTTAATGGGGTTAAACATGCAGGGCATTTATCAGGACTAATTTGTTGAACTTGAGTTACTGATTCAAATAGCCGCTGGAAAGATACTTGTTGGCTTGCATTCGCTAATTCTTCTATTTTTTGCTTATGATCATTTAGAGTACTTACTAACGTTTGTTTGATTAAGGCTAGGTTAGCAGTGGTTAAGTTACTTTTTTGCGGAACAGGCTTTTGCAGCTCTGCTTCTAATAAAGGTACTTTCCCTTGTCTTTCCTCTGAGCCATTAAGCTCAGTCATCATTTTTAGTAAAGTACAGCCTTCTCTATAGCGTGTTGCTAGTGAAGTTTCTTCATGCTTTACCTGTTCAACAATGCCTTGATTAAGCTTTATTTGCTGTTCAGCGCCTTGAAGTTGAAGTCGTTTTTGAGAAAGTTTTTTTGCTTTGATACCTTCTACATCAATGTGTTTTTCATCCATTTCAGAAGAAAAGTTTTTAACAAACTCATTAAATGCATCAAGGCCAAATAGTGTTGATATTAATTCTGACTGTTTGGCTGGAGCTTGTGCAGCAATACGCGAAAAGCTATCTATTCGATTTTTCTCAACAAAGCAAAACCGATAAAGAGCGTCATTAGGTTTGATAGCGACATCACTGCCTTCCGCATCAATTCCGATCAATTTGGGAGGAGCGAATTTATTGGTATGAGCATTTTTCAAATAAGCTTCAACATCTCTAAAACGTTTACTTTCAGCTTCAGCCACCGAACCTAACAAGGCGTATTCTAATGCTTCACAGAAACTTGACTTACCTGTACCATTTGGCCCAAAGATAAGCACTAGCAGACTTTTTAGGTCAAAAGTTTCTTCACGGCTAAATCCCCGAAATGAATCAACCGATAATTCTTTAAGTAGATTAAAAGATGCAACATCTGACTCAACATCTTCAAGATTAGTTGGAATAAATTGGCTTAAGCTAGCCCATTCTTTTTGAGCAAGCTTTGCAACATATTTAACTCGTTGTCCTTGATTAGTACTTAGTGGAACAATTGCATCCAAATTTTTTAGTACCAAGTTAGCGAATTTATGAACTGACGCTCTAGATGGAGATGAAAGTAAAGTTTGCAGAAAACGTTGAAATTCAGACTGGATCATACTTTCCCTTTTACTGGATAAATTGTCAGATTGCTCAGCAGAGCCTTAAACTAACGATAATGTCCTTTATAAATCCTGTTATCAACAGTTATCAGTTTAAAAAACGTTTGTAAATCAACACGCGACCTAATGCTAATTACTTTCACATAACACAACAAAAAGCCCCGCGAGGGCGAGGCTTTGGTGTTGGATTCAATTGAGATCAACATATCCATGAAGGCTATTCTCATCAAAAACCATATTTATGGGGGCACTTCAGAGTGCGAGGCTTTGGATTCAAATTATTGAATTACAGACTTAACAATCATTCAAAACCAATTTGTTCCTAATTGACTTTAACGAATCAGCAAGTGATTTAGCTGTCATCATTGACAATTGAAAGTTACCCGCTGCTTTACTCTTTTCTCCGTCATGATCCTGACCTAGAACAGATTCATGCCAAACTCTACTGGCAGCAGAAAATGTACCGTTTAGTTCATGAGCATAATCACTAATATTCTTGTTAAAGGCTAGCTCCGGTTTAGAACAATCATTAATCAGTGCTTCTAAGCCGTCCTTCAGAAAACTCACTTTTTCATCGTACTTTTCGATACCGAAACCACTTAGCCCATATTTAGTGTATTCATCCCAGCTACAAAAGCTCTTTATCGCAAGGATATTCATGATGTGTTTGTCTATTTGTTCTAGCCTAATTTTTGCCCTAAGCTTTTCTTCTTCTTTGTGCTTTATATCCGAATCCAGTTTTTGTTTGAATTTAAGTTCATCTTTTTTAAAAAAGTGTTTGAGCCACGTGTTCGCTATCTTCATTACCATAATATTCTTCCTCCCTGACATTACTTAAGTAACATATCACAATTACGTTAGTATCGACCCAAAAAAGCCCCGCGAGGGCGAGGCGATGAGGTTGGATTCAATAGTCTTTCACTTTGTTGATAATTTAGACTCAGTCAAGTTAAAAATATCGCACTAAGCAGTATAATAATTAACAGTAAGATAATTTTCGATTGGCAATTCATCAACACATAACATCAGTGAATTAAAGCGAACAAGAAATGAACGAAGATGATTTAGAAATACACACATGTGCATCGGAGTGTGATCCTCAAATTGGCGCTCATGTCGGAGTGGAAATAAGGCATAAACCAACCCAAATAACTGTACGCGAAACAAAGTTGCCGACCCAATTTGCCAACAAAACTGAAGCGATGAAAAAATTGGAGCTTGAACTTTTAGCGCTGATCCAACGTGGTTTTTAAGTTTCCTCATCCCCACGCAGCAACAAAAAAGCCCCACTATATGGAAAGGGCGATGGGGTTGGATTCAATTGAGATCAACATAGCCATGAATACTGTTCTCATCAAAAAATAGGTTATTTTGATGAGAATAAGCCCTGTATTCTAATCAACGACCATATTTATTGGGTCACTTCAGGGGGCGAGGCTTTGGATTGAAAGCTGTACAGTTTGAACATTCGTTTGGTAACAAAAAGCTGTCTAGTGAAAGTTGGGAGTTCCAATTGATAGACGCCCTTCCTCAAACTAGACGGATTAAACCATTCCCATATTCGATTGTTGGCTATAATTTATAGACTGAAAAAGCAACCAGAGTCGGCGATCATGCCTTATTGCGCAACTACATTTCAAACTATACCGCCAGAGCGAGTTGAAAACGTACTGACCTCATTGAGCCAAAGGTGCTTTATCGGCGGACAGGCTGCCTACGAGTTATGCGATGGTAGCTACGCTATCGACGCAGGTGAAAATGATATTCGGGCGTATTACGAGGAAGATGAAAAGACTTTAAAATTTTTTTGTCGTTATGAGCGGGATATGAAGTTTTACGATAAGAAACTTATGGCGTTTGCCAACAAACATGGCATCGATACAAATCTCCTTAACGTTAAATATTGAAAATCATCTTCTTAACTTTCGTGATGCAAGCAAAACAAAGCCCCGCGAGTGCAAACCTTAGGTCTGCTAGGGCGAGGCGATGTGGTTGGATTCAATGCGGGAAAGCCCGGTCACCCGGCATTGGTAACAACCCTCACCAGCATTCCAAGGCTAAAAAAAGCCCCGCTATCTTTGGTAAGGGCGGGGCTTTGGATTCAAGGTATTATTCTATCTATTATTCCATTTTTGTTCGTTCGAGCATCAGTTCTTCAAGTGAATCTTCTATATAATCGTCCTTATAGGCGAGTGAATGAACTTGCAACTTCTCAATCCAAAAATCTAATTTTTGACGTTCAAATCCTTCAGCATAAAATTCAGCGATAGATGAGCTAACATAAGATAAATTCTTTACATCCGAAATTTCTAACGCCGCAACATAAGCTTCTTTAAGTAAAATCAAAGATTCTTTTGAAGAGCAAACATAATCTGCCTTCGTTGCCAGTATGCTAGGAAGTCTTCCATATTTTTCTTCAAGGTCATCTAGGCGTTTTATCAGCTTCCTATCATACAATTCCGTAGAGGAATCTTTTGCACTCAATTCTGTTATGAAGCTAGCCAAACCCTCAATACCTTCCCAATCTTTTGAAGAAATACCGTCTGATGTCATAAAATATCTTCTATTCATTACTCATTGCAATAGGGACGGTACATACCCCCGAAATTCGACAGTTAGTACCCGGAATTGTTGGATCTATAGCTTCCTGAATCATTTCGTCTGTTAGTGGTAGAAGCGGTATGAACATACGCCCACCCCGTTTAATTACTTTTAGTAAGCCTTTCAGTTTTCTATAGTGCTCAGACTTCCCATTTTTTTTGGCCTCTTCCATAGCTCTTTTGACATCTTCAGGATTAGAATTTCTATTAAATTCACCAGCAGAAATGTTTTGTTTTCCGCCCTTTGATGCTAACAAATTATCATTATTGGAGTCATCATCATTGGAGTCATCATCTGAATCTTTTGAGTTATTACTATTCGAGCTAAAGATGATTAAGTCACAATTTGGATCTGATATACATCGTTGTTGGGATCTTTTTTCAAATTCCTCTCTCAGAGAAGGATGATCTGAAGACATTCCTGTTGGATCAATATATTTGTAGGGATTATTGTTGGCATAGGCATATCGATTAAAACTATGCACATCACGGAATCCAATAGGATCATTCGAATAAAACCGCCCGATAACTGGATCATAGTATCGTGCCTGCATATAGATAATAACTTAATACTATCGTGTTAAATGTTTAAGCTCCGTTTCTTAAATGAGACATAATTGGGTCAAGAATTGATGACCCGATAATAATGGCGATTTTTCACCTAAAACACCTATGCAGCCTTTATTTACAAAGAGTTTCACGCTTCTGGGCACATTTTTTGAAACTCAAAACAGCAAGCCAATTCATAATTAAATATTGTTATTCGACCTTACACACACTATAATTTCAGAAATTTCTGAAAATTCAAACAAACATGACGTTATCAACCGAACTTGAATCTTGCATTATGCACTTTGGTGAAATGGGCAGTCGATGGGGGTTTAATCGCACTGTCGGCCAGATGTTTGCCCTGATTGTATTTACCGAAGAACCACTTAATGCCGATCAGATTGCGGCAACTCTGGGGATTTCACGGGGCAACGTAAGCATGGGAATAAAAGAGCTGCAAAGCTGGCAATTAATCCGTACCCAGTCATTACCCGGCGACCGAAAGGATTACTTTAAACCCAACGGTAGTATCTGGGATCTAGCCATGCAAGTGATGATTGAAAGGCGTAAACGGGAAATGGATCCTACACTGTCTTTGTTGCGCAGCCAGTTGATTACTAACGAGAATAATGACATTGGCGATTACGCCAGTAGCCAGATGCATGCTATCCATGACCTGCTGGAAATGTTCGGTGGCTGGTTTGATGACATGCAGCGGATGAAGCCGGAACAGCTAAAAACCTTACTGAAACTCGGTTCAGGGGTGGGCAAAGTACTGGATATGAAAGACCGTATTTTGGGTTAATCCAATAACGTTAGCTGCACAGATTTTTAATTTAACCCTCGGGAGTATCTGATGATAGATACCTTAATATTGTCTCGGATCCAGTTCGCTGCCAATATCAGTTTTCATATTCTGTTTCCTACTATTACCATCGCACTGGCGTGGTTTTTGTTTTACTTCAAGGTTCGCCATGACATTTCTGGTCATCCGGTATGGATGCGTATATACCGTTTTTGGGTCAAGATTTTTGCCTTAACCTTTGCCATCGGTGTTGTGACCGGTATTACCATGTCATTTCAGTTTGGCACCAATTGGCCGGGTTTTATGGAAAAAGTCGGTAATATTGCTGGTCCGTTGTTGGGTTATGAAGTGCTATCAGCGTTTTTTCTTGAAGCCACCTTTTTAGGTGCCATGCTATTCGGTATCCACCGTTTGCCCAGTTGGCTGCATACGCTGGCGACTTTTTTAGTCGCCATTGGTACCAGTATGTCGGCCTTTTGGATTATCGCCCTAAACTCTTGGATGCAGACCCCTGTCGGGTTTGAAATGATAGACGGGGTTGCCCATCCTACCGACTGGTGGCAGATTATTTTTAATCCGTCCATGCCTTATCGCCTTACCCACATGCTAATTGCATCAGGCTTAACCGCCAGCTTTTTAATTGCTGGGATATCTGCCTATCGCCTACTTAAAGGTGATAAAAAACGGGCGCCTAAAGTAGCATTAAGAATTAGCATTTATGCAGCCGCCATACTTATTCCTATTCAAATACTTGTTGGTGATATGCATGGTTTAAATACACTTGAACATCAACCACAAAAAGTCGCCGCAATGGAAGGCGCATGGCATACCGAAAAAGGCTTGCCACTATTATTGTTTGCCTGGCCTGATGAGCAAGCGCAAGAAAATCATTTCGAACTGCCTATTCCCAATATGGCCAGCGTGATCCTGACCCACTCACTGGATGGCGAAGTAAAGGGGCTGGAAGAATTTCCCGAACATCCTCCGGTTAAACCGGTATTTTTCAGCTTCCGGATTATGATTGGTATCGGCATATTAATGCTCACGGTTAGCTGGTTTGTGGGATTTCGAATTTTACGCCGCCGTTATCCGTCTACCCCCATGTTAAAAGTGCTAGTTGGCATGTCCTTTTCAGGTTGGGTGGCGACACTTGCAGGCTGGTACGTCACTGAAGTTGGCCGTCAGCCTTACCTCGTCTCCGGGGTGTTAAAAACTGCCGATGCCGTTACCCCCATCGCGCCTGCCAATGTTGGGTTTTCACTGACGATGTATCTGATATTGTACGCCGTATTAATGTTTGCTTATCTACAAACTATTTTTTATATGGCCAGAAAAGCCGTTAATGTCGATGAATTTGAAGAACTCGACTCTGTGCATGATCAAACCGTTAAAAACGCTTTAGATAACCAAGCAGCAACAAGCAACACTGAGGAAACCCCAGCATGATTGAACATAATCTTCCGACCATATTCTTGGCGTTAATGGGGTTATCGGTACTAATCTACGCCATGCTGGATGGTTACGATCTTGGGGTAGGCATAATGCTACCAATGGATAATCGGCAGCAGCGCGATCAGATGATCGCCTCTATTGGCCCATTTTGGGATGCCAATGAAACCTGGCTGGTATTGGCTATTGGTATCTTATTAATCGCGTTTCCTTCGGCTTATAGTTTAGTGTTACGAGAATTATATATTCCCGTCGCGTTAATGTTAGTCGCCCTTATCTTGCGTGGTGTCGCCTTTGACTTTAGAGCCAAGGCCATTACTCATTTTCAAAACAAGTGGGACAAACTGTTTAAACTCGGCTCATTAATGGCTGCTCTGACTCAGGGCTATTGCTTAGGGATGTATGTAATGGGATTTGAGCACAGTTTCCATGCCTATGCGTTTGCCTTGCTGAGTGCTGCTTGTGTAGCGGCGGCTTACGCCTATATTGGCGGTGCGTGGTTAGTGCTTAAAACTGAAGGCGAAGTACAAAAATATGCCGCCAAATGGGGGCGTCGTGGTGGCTGGTTAGCCGCGATTGGCATTGGGGCTATCTGTATTACCAATCCAATGATAAATGAGTTTGTTGCTAATCGGTGGTTTACCCTGCCCGGTGCCATTCTGTTGCTGCCGGTCCCTTTGATGTGTGTAGTTCTGGTACTGGTGGTGGATCGTTATTTACGCCGCGTACCACATGAACGGGATTTTGGTTGCTGGATCCCCTTTACCGGGGTAGCCACCCTGTTTGTGTTAAGTTTAATGGGGTTAGCCTACAGCTATTTTCCTTATGTGGTTCCGAACCGGTTAACCGCAGAAGAATCGGCCAGCGCCAGTGAATCATTGATGTTTGTCTTCTACGGAGTCGCTATCGTATTTCCGGTGATACTGGCCTATACCGGCTTTTCATACTGGATCTTTAAAGGCAAATCTACCGAGCTTAAATATTGGTAATAGAGGCTAGTCAACATTCTCTGTCTAGGGCCATTGCCTAGGTTTAGACAGGGAAGCGACCTGTTGGTAAGCCAATAATTTTTGATTAGTTTCATCCTTACCGGTGCTGTCCATTTTTTCCATTGTACGCTTAGCTGCTTCTCTCACCAGTTCTTCCAACTGGGTGGTTAACATTTCCAGCTGCTTTTTTTGCTCATCGGTAGGATTTTCCAGTTTTTCCAGCTCTTCAATTTTATCTTTCAGTTCATCCAACTTTTCTTTATCGACACCCAGTCTGTTGGCCAGAATGTGTTCCAATGCTTCGGACAGAAACACTTTATCTTTTGCCGCTTTGTCCTGATCAGAATCAGGCACCTGCCCGGCATTATCTTGCCGGGATACGGAAGACTGAGATTCCTCAGCTGCCGCGGTATTAGCAGTATGGGTCGGTGTGGGATATGACTGATTGCTTATAAACATGGGCTTAACTCATCCGGTTGCAACGGTTAAGCAATAGCTCAGCAATTAAAATGCCAGTTTGAATTAGCCGATGATGACTACCGTGTTACCAAAGATACATACTGGCTTTTTTATTCAGGATGGGTAATTCATAAACTCGGGAACAAGGCTCCCCCGTGACACCGCAGCAAACATGTAAAGGTAACAAATGCTCTTCTCTGGGATGACAAAAACGCGCAGCAGGGGCGTTTTCCCAATCAATCAGACGTTGCCTTCTTTGCTGCACCGACAGACTGGCACTGCTGCAGGTTTCTATTAGCCACTGTTCAAATGCGTCATTCATCATACGTGATTCAGGGCTATCTGGCGTAAAAAACGCCCGCATATTATGGAATGAAAACCCGGAACCGATTATTAGTAAATTATCATAATCCAGCTTTTGCAGAGCGGCACCGATATTCAGGTGCTGCTCTGCATCCAGACTACCAAGCAATGAGAGTTGAACACAGGGGATTTCCGCCTCGGGGTACATAATTTTAAGGGGTACAAACATACCATGGTCAAAACCCCGTTGTGCATCCAACTGACAGGGTATCCCGTGATGTTCCAGTTGTGCCTGAATAAGACCTGCCAGTTGTGGCTCACCGGGACTGGGGTACTTGATATGGTAGGATTGTTCAGGAAAACCGCTGTAGTCATAGATTAATGACGGCGTTTTCCCCGATGTGACCGTCGCCACCTGTTCTTCCCAATGAGCACTGATAACAACAATGGCAGAGGGTTTGCTGATTTCGTTGGCAATAGACTGAAGGCAGTCCACCATTTGTTGGTGAGCCGGATCAGCCAGTAAAGGCAGGGGGCCACCACCGTGAGATAAAAATAAAACCCTGGTGTTACTCAACGCTAACCTCCCATTGCAGGTTTAATCTGCACCTTCGGTACTGATATGCAGTATTTCGCCACAATGTTTGCAGTGCACCGCATCATTGTCGTGGCGATTAAGTCCACACGTTGGACATTCATGACGGATTTTGCCCGGCCTGAAAATAGTTTGTAATAAACGTAAAAACAGGGAAATACCGAAGATCATGATCAACACGGCCAAAATATGACCACTGGTGCCAATTAGGGTGATATCACCAAAACCGGTGGTGGTCAGGGTAGCAATGGTAAAATACAACGCATCGACATAATTGTTTATCGCTGGATTGTTGGCTTTTTGGCTGACAAAGACCACCGCAGTAATGACAAAAACAAACACCAGTAGGTTGACGACGCTAAAAATCACATCTTCATATTTGCGTACAAAGTGAGACTGCCTACGCAAGCTTTTTATCATGTGGTATGAACGTAATAGCCGTAAAGAGCGGGCAATACGCAAGAAACTGAAGTTTTGTGCCAAGGAGGGGGCTAACAAAGAAAAAATCACAATCAAATCAGCCAGACCGACCGGGTGAAAAATATCACGTAGCGGCTTTTTGCTAATCGACAATCGCGCAATCAATTCGAACAAATAGACAATACCAATAAGCATCTCTGCTGCGCGCCAGTTATCACCATGATTAAAAAACGAGGCTGTCACAAAATAGGCAATCGTCACCGCATCAAACGCCAGCAAACCCCAACGGAAATAACGGGATCCTTTGCTTGAGCCATTATATAAATTGTCTATGCTCTGATGTAGCTTGGATCCAGATCCATTGTGTGACTGCTGTTTGTTCGTCATCGACCGCTATTCCTTATTGAATTTTTCTCGTAATCAGTCGCTATGCAACGCTTCAATGGGATTGAGTTGTGATGCTTTAATCGCAGGAAATACCCCAAAGCCAACACCAACTGCCATGCATATAGTTAACGACAAGAATATCGCCACCATCGACCAACTCACTGCCCAGCCAGAATAAAAGCCGATTATTTCCGACAGCACCAAGCCAAATACAATTCCCAATAACCCACCTAACACTGAAATAGTAAAACTCTCGGCAATAAACTGTAGTTTAATATCCTGTTGAGTCGCACCGACTGCGCGTAACAGACCAATTTCTTTGGTGCGTTCCAATACGTTGGCTAACATGATATTCATAATACCAATCCCCCCCACCAACAAAGAAATACCCGCTACACAGGCCATCACGATATTAAAAATTTGCTGGGTTTGTTTTTGCTGGGCCAATAGCGCGGCGGGAATAATCATCTGATAATCTTCCGCTTCACCATGACGCAATTTAAATAATTGCGACACACCTTTGGCCGCCACCATGGGATCAATTTGATCGGAAACTTTGAGTTTTATCATATCCAGCTCACTGGCCAACGGATTACTGTTGAGTTTCTTTAGGCTGGTGCTGAGTGGTACAAAAATACGTGTACTATCACCACCTATTTTAACCCCCTGAAACTCATCTTTAGCCATATAAGGTTCAGACAACACGCCAACCACCTTCACCCATAGATGATTGACCTTAACGTACTGATTCAATGCATCCTGTTCAGGGAAAAGTTGTTTGGCAACACTGGATCCCAGCACCGCGACTTGAGCCACATTTCGATTATCTTCATCATTCAAGGTTCGTCCTTGCTGCGCATGCATATTCGATAAACTGAAATGATTAGCTGTCACCCCTACCAGACTGACATCAGCCTTTCCATAATTACTGTATACCGACTGGGTTTTGATTCTGCGTTCAGCACTGTGGTCGATCACATAAGGTAAGGTGGTGGCCGCAGCCTCAACATCGGCTAGCGTTAATCCCAACGATTCCTGACGTATTTCATTCAATTCTTCATTGGCAAACACTTTTGATTCGATGATTAAGTTTCTCAATCCCATTGAATCGATCATCTTCAAGGCTTGGCGCTCTGCTCCTTCACCAATGTTTAGCATCGCAATCACCGCACCGACTCCGAATATCATGCCAAGTAAGGTCAATAAAGTACGTAATTTGTGCGCCGCCATTTCGGCTAATGCATCAATAATGAGCGGAAAAAACTTAGTGATCATGATGGGTTATTCTCCGCTATATTAGTTACCGGTACGCTAAGGGCGATGGCATCACCACTACTTAGCCCCTCGGTGATTTCGACAAAGTACAAATTCTTCTGTGCCGTCGTCACCGGTTGACGAATAAACTCACTGCCTTGCTGCAAATACACGAAGTTTTCACCATCCTGATTAAAAATAGCTTGCAGCGGAATGACTATCTGCGGCTCGGCTTGTTGTACCTGAATATCCGCAACCACTTTTTGCCCTGGTTGCATTAGGTTATTTTTTTCAGGTAAATCAACAAGTAACTCAAAATACTTGGTAGGATTACCCCGTTTTATCGTACGTGAAAAACCCGACACACTGGCAAGTTGTCCCTCCAATATCTGATCGGGATAGGCTTCCATCGTTAATGTCACCGGCTGGCCTTTTTGCAGCCCAATGGCATCTTTATCCAAGACATAAATCTTTGCTTGCATCTGGTCAAGATTAGGGATTTTAGCAATAGTACTGCCGGGAAAAACCGTTTGACCAATACTGGGTTTATCGCCACGCCAATTTTTTTCATACACTAGTAAACCATCATAAGGGGCTCTGACTTCCAACCGGGATAACGCCTCTTCATGTTGTTGATATTTGTCTGCATGACCTTTTTTGCGGATTTTCAAAATATCCAAGGCACTTTGGCTTTGTCCTTCAATACTGCCTTGCTTCCAGTCAATAAAATCATCCTTTACGCCCAAATATTCCTTGTTGGATAAGGTGTCAATGATTTCCAATTTGGAATACAAGCGCAAATCGTCGATGGCGAATTTATCCACAAACTCAAATTCTTTACCAATCAAGACCTCTTCGGAATTGAGTTCATTTTGTTGTTGGCTACGTTCGGCATTTTTTTGATTAATATCTTTATCCAACAGCTCCATTTCCAGCTCTTCTTTGCGGCTGTCCAAGGCCAACTGTTCACCGTCGAAACGGGCCACAATCTGGCCTTTCTTGACTCGCTGATTTTCTTCTGCCAGCCATGCTATAACCATTGGACGACGGCCAGGTGAAGCAATATTAGTGGCCTCGGCAGCTTGAAGCTCACCAAAAGCAGGGATCACAATTTCAAACGGGCGCTGTTTAACCACAAACGTTGGCACTGTAGCTTCTGGCGGCTCTGAGCAACCACTTAACAGGCCAATAAAAGCCGCTAGTATGACACTAAGTTGTATAAAACCTTTTTGCATTACAGTACCTCTACCTTGGCTTTCATGCCGGGTCGCATCTCTGCCGGTCCTTCATCATCCAGCTCTACCATGGCATCAAAGACCACCTTGGGATTATTCACAGACTTGGGATGATAGGAATCGGCCATACTGGAAATTTTACCTTGATAGGCCTTCTCGGGATAAGCTTCAAATACCACATTCACCGTCTGCCCCACATAGATTTTGGCAGTATCAGGTTCATCGAATTCTACTTTAATGGCCACCTTATCCAGTGATGGCAAGGTTATTAAACTGCGCCCCATATAGACGGTTTCACCTACCGCTGGCTTTTCATTATTCCAGTTAACATACATGACTAATCCGTCTTTCGGCGCTTTGACGGTTAACTTTTCGATATCACGTCGAATAGAATTCACCCGACTGCGATCGGTATTTATTTTGCCCTGACTGACTTGCTGATTAATTTTTCGGGCTTTTATATGATGAGCAAGACGCTGTTTAGCCTGTGCCAGTTTTTCAGTTTGAAACTCATAGTCAGCCTGTTGTTTATTACGTTCAATTTCAGAACGAGAGGCATCAGTAATTTCAGCCTTGCGTTTGGCAATATTGTAATTCATCTCGGCTTCAGCTTCTGCTAAAACCAAATCATGTTGCTTGGCTTCGTCATTGAGTTTTTGATTTTCTGCTTTTTTTATTTCCGCCTGTAACTGACTCTCTCGACCAATTAAATCAGTTTTTAGCTTTTGGCCATCAAAAACTAAAATGACATCGCCTTTTTTAACTTCGGTATTTTCATCGACCATTTTTTCTATTTTATACTGCCACATCCGCCGCACGTTAGGCGGGCCAATGGTAGCAGTTTTCAATGAAACCAACTCTGCCGATGCCGTGATCCCACTGGTAGTAGAAGTCGTCGTTTGCTCGTTGTTGGCAGAATCATCACAAGCACTTAACGCAACCACTAAACCCAAAACCGCGCTCCAATGGCATTTATATCTATTCAATTGCATTATTGTTCTCCCACCGACGATTCAGGCGTTAATACTTCAACCCGCACACTCATTCCGGGAAAAATGGGATGCTTTAGCTCATCATCAAACGCAATATCCAAATGATAATAAGCGCTATCACTCCACTGCGGCTTTTGTTCAGCCTGACTACTCATTTTGATGATATGGCCGCGATAGGTTTCGTCCGGATAGGCATCCAGTGTTAAAGCCAGTGATGAATTGTGAGGATCCAGTTTTACCGCATCAATTTCATGCACCCAGGTAGATACTTGATAAGCTGATTGTGCCTGAACCGATAACACTTTCCAGCTTGCCTCAACATTCGTTCCCGCGGAGATTTTTTCCGAATTCCACGGATGAAGCATATAGGTTACCGGTCCGGATACTTCGGCAGTCACGCTAAGTTTGCCCAATTGACTACGCTGGTAGTCAATATTTTCTTGCAGTTGGATAATCTCGATTTTTTGTTTCTGAATGCCAACATCACGTTCACTGCGCTTGAGCTTAAGTTCTTCCTCAGCTTTGATTTTTTCCATCAATGCACGTTCATAAGCAATCTGATATTTGCCCTTTTCATATTTGCTCACTTCACCGTCGGGAATATTTGCCTCAATCCGTGTTTTTTTAACGGTAATATCAGCCAGTTTGAGTTTTCCTTCGGCTTCCACTACCGCTTGATTCAAATCCATCGAGGTTTTGACCAATTGCAATTGTTGGGTTTGTAAATTCTCTTCATTTTGTTCGAGTTGGGATTGAATGCCGCCGCCATCAAACACAGTAATGAGATCACCCACATCAACCACTTTTCCCTCTTCGGCTAACCACTGAATTTGCACTTGCCAACGATCGGTGCGTGGCGCTGTAACCACTTGGCTTTTGGCGGAACTTACTACACCGGTCAATAACAACACATCTTGTTCACTGGCAACGACCTGAGTGGCGTTAAGCACTAGCCATGCGCCAAGCAGACTAAATTTACTGATTAATTGCATAATCCAGATCCAATATTTTTCCATCTCGCATCATTACCACTCGTTGAGCATGGGCAGCAATATCGTCTTCATGAGTAACCATTACAATGGTTTGCCCTTGCTGATGTAAATCGGTTAATAATTTCATAATTTCTACCGAGGTTTTACTGTCCAGGTTGCCGGTGGGCTCATCGGCCAAAACCACGGTAGGTTGATTGATCAATGCCCGTGCAATCGCCACCCGCTGACGTTGTCCCCCAGACATTTCAAAGGGCTTGTGATGCATACGATGGCCTAACCCCACTTTTTCCAGTAGCGCAATGGCGCGCTCAGTGGCTTCTTCATCGCTGATATCGGTATAACGTAATGGCAATTTGACATTACCGACAGCATCCAACTTTGGCAGCAAATGAAAGGTTTGAAAGATAAAGCCAATATGCTTATTGCGAATGCGAGATAAGGTATCGTCATCCAGTTTGGCCACATCCTGATTATCCAGCAAATATTGACCACTATTGGGGGTATCCAGACAGCCTAAAATATTCATCAGCGTTGACTTTCCGGAACCTGAACTGCCCATAAAAGCAACAAATTCATTTTCATTAATTTTTAACGATACATCCTGCAAAGCATGTACCTGCTCCGCACCGTTAACAAACGACTTGCAAATATTATTCAGCTCTAACATTTAGGGTTCCGGGCAACTGACTTTTAACAACAATCGGCTAGCCTAACGATTCCCCCCAAGTGACGCAACTAACTGATTTAGTGAATACTTTAATTTGTCTAAAAAACACGACCAATAGAAACCAACTCTTAACAAAGTAAAATTGTGTACACTGAAAATTAAAATCAATAATACTTTCAGGAACATGTCAAAAATCATCTGCACCACTCTATTGCTGTTATGTACCGTCGTCGAGGCACAACAAAGTGACTGGGAAACCATTGAAGTTAAAGGAAATCGCCAAAGCCAGCGTTTACCCCAGTTGTCATCCAATATTGCGGTATTAAGCGAAAAAGAGATCGATAACCAGCATCATGTGCATATCAATGAATTGATGTCGCAAGTAGCCGGTAGCTGGGTAAGCCGGGGCAATGGTCAGGAAAGCCTTATCGCCATTCGTTCCCCGGTATTAACAGGTGCTGGAAGTTGTGGTGCCTTTTTAATTGCCGAAGACGGAATTCCCATTCGCCCGGCCGGGTTTTGTAATGCTAATCAACTGTTTGAAATCAATACCGAACAGGCCGGCCAAATAGAGGTTATTCGCGGGCCCGGCAGCAGCCTTTATGGTTCTAACGCGGTGCATGGGGTAATCAATGTGCTGTCACCCGACGCAATGGTTCAACCGGCAATCAGTGTCGGATTAGAAACTGGCCCCGACAATTACCAGCGAGGTAAATTCAGCTTATCGAGCCATGAGCAACATCACGGTTGGCTGGCCTACGGTAACCTAAGTAAAGACGATGGTTATCAACAAGATGCCGGTTATGAGCAACAAAAACTGAATCTGGTGCACCAACTGCAACAAACCGGATTTAGCGCCAAAACGGTGTTAGCCACAACTCATATTAATCAGCATAGTGCCGGTTTTATTCAGGGCAAAGATAGTTATAAAGATGAAGAGATTAGACGAAGTAACCCCAACCCGGATGCGTTTAGGAAAGCTCGTGCACTGCGTTTATCCAGTCACTTGCAGTGGCAACTTAACGAGGCACAATCCCTGAGTTTGACGCCCTACATCAGGCGCAGTGAGATGGATTTTTCTCAGCACTGGTTACCTTGGCAATCATTGGAACATAATCAACAACACAGTGCGGGCGTGCAGGCGCAATACGAACTCGACTGGCAACAGATGCAAATTTCCCTCGGGTTAGATGCCGAATGGAGCAATAGTCAATTAGCGGAAAATCAGTTACAACCTTTTTCAGACTCGATTCCCCAAGGCCAGCATTATCGTTATAAAGTTGATAGCCAAATCGTTTCGCCATGGCTGCAAGCTAACTGGCAATTAACCGATTTAACCTTATTAACAGCAGGATTGCGTTTTGATCACACGCATTACGACTATGCTAATCAATTGGAGGATGGCAGCGCTTGTGCGGTGACGATTAACAATTGCCGCTTTTATCGCCCGCAAGATGCCCAACTAAGCTATCAAAACTGGTCACCACGACTGGGATTAGTGCACCAGTGGCAAACTGACCAATATTTTTACGCCAATATTTCCAGCGGATTCAGGGCACCACAAACCACCGAGTTATTTCGTTTGCAGGCCGGACAGCAAGCGGCAGATTTAGATGCTGAACAACTCACCAGTCTGGAAGCAGGGTTACGCGGAGGAGACAACCAATTCAATTACGATCTTAGCCTGTTTGTCATGCGTAAAGAGCATTTTATTTTTCAGGATACTGAGCGACAAAATATCAGTAACGGTAAAACCCGGCATAAAGGTATGGAATTAACGTTTAATTATTATCTGACTGACAGTATGCGGTTAAAAGGCAGCGGCACGGTTGCCCGTCATCAATATGCCAATAATATTCGCATTAGCCATCAAAATATTAACGGTAACGACATTGATACCGCGCCCAAAATCATGGGACAAATAGCTCTGCAATGGCAGCCTGAAACAGACTATCGAGCTGAACTGCAATGGCAGTATCTGGGCAAGTATTACCTTGATCCGGAAAACAGCGCCACCTACCCCGGCCATCATCTATTGCATCTTAACGGGGCGTATTCACTCAACGACAATATCGAGGTGAGTGTAAATATTCGCAATCTAACCGATAAATACTATGCCGAGAGAGCCGATATCGCGTTTGGTAATTATCGCTATTTTATCGGTTTGCCCCGCTCGATTTATGTGGGGATAAGCTGGGAAATGTGAAAAACACTTAACCTGAACTCTGGATAAGAAGTGTCGCATAACTATAAAATATATAAATAATTCAATTACTTAAAAAACTGAATTGTATTGAAGCTAATGTTTACTCGGTGACGAAAACTTTGTGTATAGCAAGGCGGGCTTTCGTACGTAATAGCTGGCTATTGCTAGAAAGCACAACGCCGCTAGGTGCAAAAAGAGGGTTATCGAGAGGCGCGGCTTATCCAGAATTCAGGTTCCTTAGGCAACATAGTCAATTATGTTGCCTAAGGATTTGCCTATAAGTTTAACTCTGCCAGCATCAGCTTGCGGATCACCGGTACTGGTGCGTTGCCATAGCTAAGAAACTTATTGTGGAAGGTTTTAAGATCGAACTTGTCACCCATTTTTTGTTTCAACTCTTCACGAAAAGCATAAATCTCGGCAAAACCATTAAAGTAACTGGTGAGCTGAACTTGCGATAAGGTTGCTCGGCGCCACTTCCCTTCAGCTTCGGTTTGCTGTTGAAAGGCTTCGTTAACCAATAAATCCAGCGCTTCCTCTTTGCTCATACCCAACACTTGCACGCTGTAATCCAGAATCGTATTAACCACCACCCGCAGATTCCATTTGTCGTACATTAACCACATTTCTGGCTCGTTATTGCCATAGCCGGATTCGAGCATCATTTTTTCCGAGTACACTGCCCAACCTTCAATCATGGCCCCATTGCCAAAAATCGATTTAATCTTGCTGGGCGATTTATTGGCATGCACCAATTGGGTGTAATGCCCCGGCAAGGCTTCGTGAATATTCAGAATTTGCAGGATCCAGTGATTATATTCGCGTAAGTAACTTTCGGCTTGTTCATCGGTGTAATCGTCCAGAGGGGTAACATTGTAATAGGTATTGGCTGTCGCATCGTACGGACCAGGAGCGTTAACTGATGCCCCTGCCACGCCGCGCTGATATTCAGGGGTCTCACGTACCACCAGTGGACGGCTAGGATCCATATCGAGTAAATCATGTTCGATGATGTACTGCTCGATAATTGGCATCTGCCGGCGTATTTCATCGACAAAATCTTCCCGTTTTACGTGATTGATGGATAGGTGATCAATCAACTGTTTCACTGCCTGTAACTTAATGGCAGGCATTTCGGTATCGGGAAAATATTTAGGCCACAACTGCTCGGTAATGCCAATCATCTCCTGATGCAGTTTTTGTTTAGCTTCTATCGCCTTGTGATACAACTCTTTGGCAGTGTAATCCGAGACAATATCATATTTGAATTTTTGCTCGTAAAGCGCTTCGCCAATGCGAAAGTCTTTGGCGCC